>JADFVX010000101.1 GCA_015222755.1 Pseudomonadota bacterium
TAAGAAAATACGGATAACCCCTTGCAATGATTGGCCTCTTTATATATGATATGCGCCATGTCATACAATGATAAGCATTTCAGTATGGAGTTTTTCCCCCCTAAGAATGAAGAGCTAAGGGTAAAACTTAAGGATACTATTTCCAAAATTGGAGCGCTTGGCCCATCCTATATGTCTGTAACCTTTGGTGCAGGTGGAAGCACCCAGCAAGGGACGATGGATACAGTTGGAGATATTCAAGCGGCAGGTTTTATTGCGGCTCCCCATATATCCTGCATAGATTCGACGAAAGACAGTGTCCGTGATATGCTTGAGATATATAGGGCGCAAGGTATAGACCGACTTGTTGCTCTGAGGGGTGATATCCCGGAGGGGACCGAGGGCGAGATCAGAGAGTTTATGTATGCCAACGAGCTGGTTGAGTTTATACGCAGTGAGATGGGAGACCACTTCATTATAGAGGTCGCTGCCTATCCCGAGTTTCATCCCGAAGCACCCAGCGCCACTGATGATATAATAAATTATGTGCGCAAGGTCAAAGCAGGCGCAGATTCGGCCATTACCCAATATTTTTATAATGCAGATGCCTATTTCAGGTTTGTCGATGAGTCCAGAAAGCTTGGTGCGGATGTTCCAATTGTGCCGGGGATTATGCCCATAACCAACTACGAGCAGCTTGCCAGGTTCAGTGATGTTTGCGGTGCAGAGATCCCAAGGTGGATCCGCAGGCGGCTGGAGGGTTTTGGAGATGACAAGCTTGCCATACGTGAGTTCGGGCTTGATGTTACAGAGCAGCTCTGCCGCCGACTCCTTGATGGAGGAGCCCCTGGCCTTCACTTCTTTACGATGAACCAGTCCGGCCCTACAACGGCTTTATGGAAAGCGCTCGATCTCTGATCTTGTTCCACTCACTAAATTCTCCAGAAAGGTAAGTCTATGCCAGACCTCTATTCCCAATTAAAAAAACGTATACTTATACTTGATGGCGCCATGGGAACCATGATCCAGCGCCACAAGCTTACAGAAGCTGATTTCAGGGGAGATCGTTTTCAGGATCATGAAAAGGAACTCAAGGGAAATAACGATCTTCTATCTCTCACCCGTCCCGATGTTATACAGGAAATCCACGAAGAGTACCTTGCCGCCGGTGCCGATATAGTTGAGACAAACTCCTTCAATGCCAACGCAATCTCCCTTGCCGATTATGGCATGGAAGATGTTGTATATGAGATCAACTTCGAGGCGGCCAGGGTCGCCAAGGCTGCATGCAAGTTGTATTCGGAAAAGACACCTGAAAAGCCGCGGTTTGTTGCCGCTTCAATGGGCCCTACAGGCAAGACGCTCTCCCTTTCCTCGGATGTGAATAACCCCGGTCACCGTGACGTTAGTTTTGAGGAGATGGTGGCTGCCTATAAGACCCAGGTTGAAGGATTGATAGATGGTGGAGCCGATATTCTGCTCATCGAGACTATTACTGACAGCCTTAACGCCAAGGCGGCCATCTTTGCAATAGAGACTTGTTTTGAAGAAAAGGGGCGTGTCCTGCCTGTAATGATCTCCGGTACCATAACCGATGCAAGCGGAAGAACGCTTACAGGACAGACAACAGAGGCCTTCTGGAACTCGTTGAGCCATGCACAGCCCGTCTCCATAGGCCTCAATTGTGCCCTCGGCGCCAAAGAACTACGCCAGTATATTGCAGAACTTTCCCGTATCTCAGATACCTTTGTCAGCGCCCATCCTAACGCCGGACTCCCCAATGAGTTTGGAGAGTATGATGAATCACCGGAGGCTATGGCCAGGGAGATAAGGGAGTGGGCGGCAAGCGGTCTTTTGAATATTGTAGGTGGATGTTGCGGTACCACACCTGCCCATATTACAGCTATAGCAGATGCGGTATCAGACATACCGCCCCGCTCTATACCGCAAATACCCAAGCAGTGCCGTCTCAGCGGTCTGGAGCCATGCAACATCGGCCCCGATTCCCTCTTTCTTAATGTGGGCGAGCGGACTAATGTGACCGGCTCCGCACGTTTCAAACGACTCATACTTGAAGGCAACTACGATGAGGCCCTTTCTGTTGCACGCCAGCAGGTAGAAAGCGGCGCCCAGATCATTGATATCAATATGGACGAAGGGATGCTGGACGGTGAGAAGGCGATGGTTACCTTCCTCAACCTTATAGCCTCAGAGCCTGACATATCAAGAGTCCCTGTAATGATAGATTCCTCCAAGTGGCCTATCCTCGAAGCAGGTCTGAAATGCCTTCAGGGGAAAGGCGTAGTCAACTCCATATCAATGAAGGAGGGAGAGGAGGCCTTTGTCAGGCAGGCGAAGCTGGTCAGACGTTACGGTGCGGCAGTTATAGTCATGGCCTTTGACGAGGCGGGGCAGGCCGACACAAAGGCCCGCAAGCTGGAGATATGCAGCCGTTCCTACCAAATATTGACGGAAGTGGCCGGTTTCCCCCCTGAGGATATAATCTTCGACCCCAACATCTTTGCCGTGGCAACAGGTATAGAGGAGCACAACAACTACGCAGTCGACTTTATAGAGGCGACGGCGGAGATCAAGAACTCGCTGCCACATGCAATGGTGTCCGGCGGGGTATCCAATGTTTCATTCTCATTTCGCGGGAATAATCCCCTTCGTGAGGCGATACACTCCGTTTTTCTCTATCACGCCATAAAGGCAGGTATGGATATGGGAATCGTCAATGCCGGCCAGTTGGCTGTCTATGACGACCTGCCGGAAGAGCTGCTGGAAAGGGTGGAGGACGTTGTCCTTAACCGCAGGCCGGATGGAACTGAAAGACTTCTGGAAGTTGCGGAAAAATACAGGGGTACAGGTGAGGTAGTCCAGACGGAAGATCTGGAATGGCGCAAGGCCCCCGTGTCCAAAAGATTGGAGCATGCCCTGGTCAAGGGTATTGATACCTATGTGGAGGAAGATACGGAAGAGGCGAGGCTGCACTTCGATCAGGCTATAGAGGTGATCGAGGGGCCGCTTATGGACGGCATTAACGTAGTGGGCGATCTCTTTGGGGAAGGCAAGATGTTCCTGCCGCAGGTGGTTAAAAGTGCCCGTGTTATGAAGAAATCCGTAGCCTGCCTTCTGCCATTTATCGAGGCTGAAAAAAAAGGGGCTGGCAGGAAGAATGGTAAGATACTTATGGCGACCGTCAAGGGGGACGTTCACGATATTGGCAAGAACATAGTAGGTGTTGTTCTCCAGTGTAATAACTTTGAGGTGTTAGATATCGGTGTTATGGTTCCGGCGGCAAAGATCCTTGAAACAGCAAGGTCTGAAAATGTTGACATTATAGGACTCTCAGGCCTTATCACTCCCTCACTTGACGAGATGGTCAATATGGCGAAGGAGATGGAGCGACTGGGCTTTGATGTGCCGCTTATGCTGGGAGGCGCTACTACATCAAAGGCGCATACTGCCGTTAAGATATCACCGGCCTATTCCGGCCCCGTAGTATGGGTAAAGGACGCATCCCGGGCCGTAGGGGTGGCCCAGAAGCTGATAAGTGCCGATATGAAGAAGGACTATATAGATGAAGTACGGTCTGAATACGAAGCTGTCCGGCAGCGTCACTTGGAAAAGCAGGAGAAAACGCTATGGCTTTCCCTTGAAGGTGCCAGGAAAAACAGGCCGTCCATAGACTGGAAGGCCTACAGCCCTCCAGTGCCTGCAATGACAGGTATAAAGTGTTTTGAAGATTACTCACTTGAAGAGATCAGCCGATATATAGACTGGACCTTTTTCTTCCACGCCTGGGAACTGAAGGGAAAATATCCCGGGATACTGGAAGACGCAAAAAAAGGCGAGGAGGCAAGAAAACTCCATGCTGATGCAGAGGCTATGCTTGAAAAAATCATCAGTGAGAAGTGGCTGAAGGCAAATGCTGTGATTGCTATTTACCCCGCCGCACCTCTTGGGACGGAGGACCTTGCTGTCTACGATAAAGATGGAAAAAAGGAAATAGGGCGCTTTCACTTCCTGAGGCAGCAGAAAGAAAAAGATGGGAAGAGCCTGTCCCTTGCCGATTATATAGCGCCGGAAGGTGATCATCTTGGTTTTTTTGCTGTTACTGCAGGCATAGGGATAGAAGAGAGGATCAAAAAGTTTGAGGCAGAGCACGACGATTACAGTGCCATCATGCTTAAGTCTCTTGCCGATCGTCTTGCCGAGGCCTTTGCAGAACTTATGCACCAGCGTGTGCGCAGTGAATTCTGGGCCTTTGATAAGGAAGAAAAGCTTAGTAATGAAGACCTTATAGCCGAGAAATATTACGGGATTCGCCCCGCCATAGGCTACCCTGCATGCCCGGACCATACGGAAAAGGGAATCCTATGGGACCTGATAGGTGTTGAGGAAAAAACAGGAATATCTATAACGGAGCATTTCGCCATGTCGCCCGCCGCATCTGTGAGTGGTTTTTATTTTGCCCATCCCGAGGCAAGATATTTTAATGTAGGTAAGATCAACCGGGA
>JADFVX010000015.1 GCA_015222755.1 Pseudomonadota bacterium
GTGGAAATTTATATGCTTGGCTGCCAGTGCAGCCATCTCATTACCGTTCTTTAGTGTTACAGCCTGCTTCTTCATCTATTTATCCTCTTTAAGATATTCTGATTCCAGTTCCGTGGTGAGAGCATCATGCTTGCAGATCACTACGCACTTGAGACAGCCCTTACAGTACTGATAGTTAATCCTCTGCAGGGTAACCGTCTTTTTGCCAGACTTCAAGGTATCCTCTTCCCACTCAAAACAGTAGTCAGGACAGGTTAGATCGCATTCACCGCAGTTGATACAGTTTTCCTTATGAAAAACAGGGATGTATCCCTGCCTGCATGCGGTATTGTTCTTAAGAATTGAATTCCCGGGATTGGTTACCAGTCCACCGGCAGGAGCGTTTTCATAACCAAGCTTGGGGACTAGCCGCTCAAAAGGCCTGACTGGAAAGCGCTCATCCGCCTCAAAGGTCTCAAAGATGATCTCACTGTAGCCAAGGTCAAAAGCCTTAAGGTTTCCCGGCATGGCTGCCGCATATTTCCTCCCGAAGGCCTTGTCCATAGCGGCCTTGATAGCCTCCGGCGCAAGAAAACCGCTCGCCTTGGATATGGAACCAAGAAGGACTGTATTCACCCTGCTCTTTGCATCAATGGCGGCCTGAAGAGCGTCTACACAGCCGATAGTTCCGGCATGCATTTTGAGCACCTCCCTCATCTCGGCAGGTGTCTTTTTTGTATTCACAATAACCGTAGTATTATCTGTAATGCCCATTGCAACCGTAGGGTCATTAAGAAGGGTCTCATGAAATATGACCAGAAGGTGAGGTCTTTCAACGGGGCTGTTCACCCTGACCACTGTATCTACATCACAAAACCTGGCGAAGGCCTTTACGGGGCTCCCCTTTTTCTCGGAACCATAGCTGGAGAAACTAGCTCCGTTAAGTCCCATCTCCAGGATACCCGCTTCGGCAATGATCTTTCCCGAGACATTCGCACCGAGGCCACCGATGCTTTCCATCCTCATCTCGTAAAACCCGAGTTCATTCTTCTGAGGCAATATGCTCTTCATCTGTTCTCCTTAAAATAGACTTTGCAGCCCTAAACGGGCCTTTTATATATCCCTTCTGCCTTCAATCGCCGCCGACACGGTGGCTGCATCAAAATATTCCAGTTCCCCTCCCATCGGTAGCCCCTGAGCCAAGCGCGTCACCTTAACGCCGAAAGGCTTGAGAAGCTTTGCAATATAAAGGGCCGTTGCCTCGCCCTCTACCTTGGGGTTTGTGGCTACGATAACTTCCCTGACATCCCTGTCTGCAACCCGCCGGACAAGAGATTTCATCCTCAGGTCATCGGGACCTATACCGTTTATGGGAGACAGAACACCGTGCAATATATGGTAGCCGCCTCTGAATTCCCCCGTCCTTTCAATAACTGCTACATCCTGCGGCCCTTCTACCACACAGAGTACGTCTTGCTGCCTGCGGGTATCTTTGCAGATGCGGCAGGGATCTTCATCGGTAATGTTAAAACACTTGGAGCAGAGCCTTATCTTTTCCTTTACCGCCAGTATCGTCCCTGCCAAAGACTCCGCATCCTCCCTGGACGATCTGAGGATATGGAATGCGAGCCGTGTTGCCGTTTTTTCACCGATACCGGGAAACTTGGACAACTCGCCAATTAATTGTGCTATCGGTTTTGCAAAAAAGCCCATACTCTGCCAATATTAAATAACAAAAAAGGCCTAAAAAGTCAACCTGTATTAGGCGAAAGACCGGCTAAAAAAGTCCCGGAATATTAAGACCACCAGTGAGTTTGCCCATCTCGGAGGCAACGGAGTCCTGAGATTTTTTCATGCCCTCATTGACAGCCGCCATGATGAGATCCTGAAGCATCTCGATGTCTGTAGGATCTACAACATCTTTTTCTATCTTGAGTGATACGAGCTGCTGTTTTCCGTTTACCACGGCAGTTACCATGCCTCCGCCGGCAGTAGCTTCAACCGTTTTAGTGGCAGCCTCGGCCTGTATTTTTGCCATCTGCTCCTGCATCTTCTGGGCCTGCTTCATTATACCCGCTATACCTTTAGACATTGTTTCTCCTCCTGAACTTATTCGTTAAAACTAAGATCTGTTCTGATCTCTTTTATCTCACCCTTGAATATATCAAGAGCCTCTATAACCCTTGGGTGCTCCATGGCCTCTTTTTTCAGTTTCCGGCTATGGTCAGATTCCCTTTTTTTTTTATCTTCGTGGAGTGAGTTTAGCTCTCCCGCAGCGGTATCCAGTTTATTGACCTTGAAGGTCTTTTCTTTGCCGAAATACAGGGCGGAAAGTTCTTTCAGCTGTGGCTCTTCATCGCTGACCTTTTCCCTTGAAAAATCATTATCCGGAGCTATGGCTATCTCATCATCGCCGAAACTGACAAGGTGCGCCCTCTGTAGTATGGAGCCAAGAACGGCCTTTTTGTTTGTAACGAAGTCCACAAAACCTTTCCAGGTTTTTTCACTCTCTTTGTGGGGCTCTTCCTCTCTCACATAGGGCGTTTCAGGCTCGGCAAGCGAAACGGGTTGATGTACGGTTTGGGGAGCCTGTTCCTCTGCCTTCATTGGAGGGAGATGGGGCTCCTCTTTTTCGGGGAAAGACCTTCCCTTCCTGGCCATATCTATTAGCTCATCTATATTTCTTAGCGAACCCAGAGTCGAAAGTTTAAGGAGAAGCATCTCCAGGGCTATCTTGGGGTGGAGAGAGCGTGCCATATCCTCCATACCTCTGGACATGACATCAAAGTAAAGGTGAAGGTCAGCTGCTCCCAGGGAAAGCACAATTCTTTTCATTGTTTCCAATTCGTCGTCAGTGGCATTTACCAGACCATTGCCGCCTTCTGTCGCCTTGACAACAGCAAGATCCCTGAAGTATTCCAGGAGTTCCTTTCCGAACTCCTTAATGTCCCAGCCGTAGAGAAAAAGCCTCTCTACAATCTCTAAGCAGGCGGGGCTGTTTTTTTCTATTACAGCACTTACTGCGTCATGGATAAGGGTTCTGTCGATGATGCCCAGGACGTCTATGATGTCGCTGTCTGTAATCGTATCGCCTGAAAAGGAGACCACCTGGTCAAGCAGGCTCTGGGCGTCCCGCATGCCGCCGTCTGCCTCCCTTGCGATAAGCATGAGGCCCTTTTCTGTTATGCCGATATTTTCTTTGCCTGCAATAGTCTTAAGCTGCTCGAATATAAGCTTAACGGGTATACGCTTAAAGTCAAAGCGCTGACACCGCGATAGTATTGTGCCCGGGATCTTGTGAGGTTCTGTGGTGGCAAAGATAAAAATGACATGCGAAGGAGGTTCCTCCAGAGTCTTCAAGAGGGCGTTAAAGGCATTGGTGGAAAGCATGTGGACCTCATCGATGATATATACCTTTTTGCGGCAGGTAGAGGGTAGGTAGTTTATCCCCTCCTTAAGGTCGCGTATATCATCAACACTCGTATTTGAGGCGCCGTCTATCTCGTGTACATCGACACAGCTGCCCTTGGCGATCTCCCTGCAGTGGGTGCACTCATTACAGGGATCTGTAGTGGGGCCCTTTTCACAATTGAGTGCCTTGGCCAGGATTCTGGCGGCGGAAGTCTTTCCCACACCGCGGGCCCCTGTAAAGAGGTAGGCATGGGCTACACGCTCTGCCTCTATGGCATTTTTGAGGGTCCGGGTGACATGTTCCTGCCCGACAATATCATCGAAGTTGCCGGGCCTCCATTTTCTGGCGAGAACTAGATAGGACATGTTCTTATTAACCTCGGGATAGATACGCCTTTAGTTGGCAACTGGACTGGTCTGCGTCACCCAGAGGGTGGCACTGCCGCTGCTTCCTTCCGGACCTGACGGGGTTCACGCCGCTCTGCCGCGCAGGGCCCAGCTGCCAAATAAAGACATTCTGCCCAATTATGGGGTTAGGGGACTTTTTTTCTTGCTGAAGTCCTTAATTGCTTGAAGAATAGCTTGAGCACCTGGCTGCACTCTTCTTCCAGGATACCCTGTGAAACTTTTATTTTATGGTTTAAGCGGGACTCTTTGGAAATATCATATAGAGAGCCCACTGCACCGCTTTTAGGGTCTTTACAAGCAAAGATCAGTCGGTCTATCCTGGCCAGGACAGCTGCACCGATGCACATAGTGCAGGGCTCCAGTGTAACGTACAACTCGGCAGCGCTGAGCCGCCAGTTGCCCATTTTCTTTGATGCCTTGCGGATGACGACCATTTCTGCGTGGGCTGTGGGGTCACCGTCCCTTTCAGTCCTGTTGTGACCCCTGGCTATCACTTTACCGTCAAGGACTACAACTGCACCTACTGGAACTTCCCCCGCCTGTGCAGCCATCTCGGCCTCACGGAGAGCAAGCTCCATAAAACGTATTTCCTGTGCCTTCTCCATAGCAGGTGATAATCTGATGGGTCCCGCCAAAAAGTTAAGGGAGCGATAAATACCGCTCCCAGCTCAAACAAATTAAAGATGAAAATGGTGCGCCCTGAGGGAGTCGAACCCCCGGCCTATTGATTCGTAGTCAATTGCTCTATCCAGCTGAGCTAAGGGCGCATCAATCTAAATCAAATCTTATCCGCAGCTACTCCTCCCATAAGAGCTATGCTGTATTTAGGATGCGTAAAGGCATGCGTAGTAGGGTACAGTGTAAAGAGCCATCCACTAAAAAGTTGTGATTCTCCTTCGCTGATCTCTATCTGCGCCGCCGGGTTCTCCGGCTCATTTGAGCGCGAGGTAACGATAGGCCCGTTCATCTGGAAGGCAGGGAGAAAGCTTATGGCCTTTACCTTGAGGCCCGTTCCCTCTACAAGCTTATCTTCACCGATGTTTATCTCTACGACCTCTTTTGTGCCTGTCTCGTTATCAGTTATTTCAACCTTGATGCCCTTCCAGGCAGCCTTTATTTCATCGGGAATGCTGACTTCCGCAGGGCCGGCCATCATCGGCTTGGACTCAAGTGGGATATCACCTGTATCATGGGGACTTTGTGCCGAACCTTCTTTTCCGCCACAGCCTGCAAGTGAAAATAGCACCACAATGCCAAACAAAACCAAATTTCTGAAAATCATCATCTACCCTCCTGAGTTTTTTAGTGGCGGAGAGGGAGGGATTCGAACCCTCGGTGCACTTTTAAGGCGCACACTCGCTTAGCAGGCGAGCTCCTTCGGCCAGCTCGGACACCTCTCCACAACTTCTAAAACACTTTTCAACTATCTGACACAGCACATCTGGCGGAGAGGGAGGGATTCGAACCCTCGGTACCCGTAAAGATACACACGCTTTCCAAGCGTGCTCCTTCGGCCGCTCGGACACCTCTCCTTTTATGCGACAGATATTATGTATTTAAAAAATTGGCGGAGGAGGTAGGATTCGAACCCACGGAACTTTCATTCAACGGTTTTCAAGACCGCCGCCTTCAACCACTCGGCCACTCCTCCACAAATGCTTATATCTTCTCTATCTTCTCCCGGCCTCCCATGTAAGGCCTTAAAACTTCGGGTACTGCAACTGTCCCGTCTTCCAGCTGGTAATTTTCCAGTATGGCAAGCAATGTTCTTCCCACTGCAAGGCCGGAGCCGTTTATTGTATGAAGATATGCTGTCTTCTTCTCAGCCTCGGGCCGGTATCTTATCCCTGACCTTCGTGCCTGAAAATCCTCAAAGTTGCTGCAGGAAGATATCTCCCTATAGCAGTTTTGGCCGGGCAACCAGACCTCAATATCATATGTCTTTGCCGCCGAAAATCCTATGTCGCCGGTACAAAGATCGACCACCCTGTAGGTAAGTCCCAGTCTCTTTAGTATCTCCTCGGCGTTTATAAGCAACTTTTCCAGCTCATCGTAGGAATCTTCAGGTCTTGCAAACTTTACAAGTTCTACCTTGTTGAACTGGTGCTGTCTTATCAGGCCTCGTGTATCCTTGCCGTAAGACCCCGCCTCTTTCCTGAAACAGGGAGTGTAGGCCGCAAAACACCTTGGAAGCTCCTTGGCTTCCAGTATCTCCCCTCTGAAGATGTTCGTTACCGGAACCTCTGCTGTCGGAATGAGGTAGTAATCAAGTCCCTCAATCTTGAAGAGGTCTTCCTCGAACTTGGGAAGTTGACCTGTGCCGGTCATAGTCTCTGCATTTACTATAAATGGAGGTAATACCTCTTCATAGCCGTGTTCAGATGTATGTACATCGAGCATGAAATTTATCAGCGCCCGCTCCATCTGTGCACCAGCAGCCCTGTAGAGGGTAAATCGTGCGCCCGTTATCTTGGCCCCTCGTTCAAAATCGAGTATTCCAAGTTCTTCGCCCAGTTCCCAGTGGGGCTTGGGGGTAAAGGCAAATGCCGGTTTTTCTCCAACAAGCCTGATCTCCCTGTTATCTTCCTCACTGCGACCTACCGGGGTCGTAGGGTGAGGGATATTGGGTATGGTCAGAAGGATGTTCTGTAACTTTTCGTCTATTTCAGAGAGCTTCGGATCTAGGTCTTTTATTCTCTGGGAGACCCCTTTCATCTCCTCAATAATTGAGGAGGCATCCGCTTTTTCCTTTTGAAGCTTTGCTATTTCCTGTGAGGCCAGATTTCGCCGACCCTTTAAGGCCTCGACCTCGCCGAGCAGATCCCTTCTCTGCTCATCCAGTTGTCTTGCTTTTTCGAGATTATAAGAGCCGCCCCTCGTACCGAGAGCCTCAGCTACCTTATCCCAGTTACCTCTAAGGAACTTCGGGTCGAGCATCAATTAACCTTTGCAATTTCCATATTAAACGACTATAAATAGCATTTAAGGCTGGTCTTAGTCAATTACTTTTTGACGTAAGTATAATGACCAAAAAAGTAAAAGGGAAGAAATTGCGCTACAAACTCAGCCCCCAAATAACGGCAGCACTTATACTTATTTGCCATACCTTTATCTCAGCTAATTCATTTTGTGGGGAAGGCCTGGTGATTTATGCCGTCGGCGATATCATGCCTTCTGAAAAGGCATCCCCCTTTATAAAAAAACACGGGCACGGCTATCCCTATAAAAAGACCAGAAAGCTGTTGCAGTCCGGCGACATTGTTATTGGCAACCTTGAGACACCGCTCACCGTCAGCGGTTCTGCCGCCAAGGGGAAACAGTATGTCTTCAAGTCACCTCCAGAAACAGCAGGGGCGCTCAAAGAGGCCGGATTTACCCACATGTCGCTGGCAAATAATCACATGATGGACTATGGCCCCGAGGGCTTGGAGTCAACTGTCAATAATCTTGAGTCTGCAGGCCTGCACTCAATGGGAGCGGGCAAAAATATCAGGGAGGCAAGGCGGCCTGAGCTGCTAAGGGTGAAGGGGAAAAAGGTCGCCCTTCTAGCCTATTCAAACACCTTTCCCAAGGACTATTATGCTGGCAGCAATAAGGCGGGAACCGCCCCCGGTTATACCGCCTTTGTAAAGTCCGATATACTAAAGGCCAGTAAAATATCGGATTTTGTTATTACCTCATTCCACTGGGGGGCTGAACTTATGGACAGTCCCAAGGAGTATCAGAAAGAGCTTGCCAGATTGGCAATAGAC
Organism: Pseudomonadota bacterium; assembly: GCA_015222755.1. Taxonomy (GTDB): domain Bacteria; phylum Desulfobacterota; class JADFVX01; order JADFVX01; family JADFVX01; genus JADFVX01. The sequence continues at coordinate 7,551 of JADFVX010000015.1, forward strand.
AGCGGGGCCGACCTTGTTTTAGGACACCACCCGCACATCCTTCAGGGAGTCGAATTTTACAAGGAAGGGGTCATATTCTACAGCCTGGGGAATTTTTCCTTTGCCGCCTACAGCAAAAACGCAAAGGAAAGCATCATCGCAAGAATAACTATAGGCGAAAAAGGGATTGATTCAATTGAAGCCATACCGATAAATGTGGACAACTTCAAAGTACACTTCCAGCCGGAAGTATTGGAGGGCGCACGTGCCGAAGCGGTACTCTCAAAACTGAAC
>JADFVX010000102.1 GCA_015222755.1 Pseudomonadota bacterium
TGTGGAGACGCGACAGGAAATGTGGAAATTCATGGCGGAGCTGAACGAAACGGGGACCACCATTATCCTGACGACGCACTATCTCGAAGAGGCGGAAAAGATGTGCAGGAACGTAGCCATTATCGACAGGGGCGAGATCATTGAAAATACGTCTATAAAACACTTGTTGTCTACGCTGGAGAGTGAAACCTACATCCTGCTCACAACAGGTGAGATAAAGCAGTTTAAGCCTGTGGAAGGATATGAACTTAAACGGCTCGATAGCTTTGCACTGAGACTGGAGTTGCTTAGAGATCAGAACATAGGCGATGTTATCCGCCTCCTGAACGGGCAGGGGATCGAGGTCAAAAGTGTTCGGAGCAAATCGAATAAACTGGAGGAACTTTTTTTGAATCTGGTTAACAAGAATTAAAACATGACCTTTCACGAAAAATATATCGCCTTTGGCACTATACTCCGCAAGGAAATTGTCCGCTTCACCCGCATCTGGGTGCAGTCACTGCTCCCGCCTGTCATCACCATGTTTCTCTATTTCATCATTTTCGGAAAATTTATCGGTTCTCAGATCAGTGAGATCGGCGGGGTCAGCTACATGGAGTTTATTGTGCCGGGCCTGGTCATGATGTCCGTCATCACCAACTCCTACTCCAACGTGGTATCCTCCTTCTTCAGCACCAAGTTCCATCATTCTGTGGAAGAACTCCTCATTTCACCCACACCTAACTACGTCATTATCCTGGGCTATGTCAGCGGCGGTGTTGCCAGAGGGATTCTCGTTGGCATGCTGGTTAGCATAACGTCTTTCGTCTTTGTTCCTCTCAAGCTATACAATCCGGCTTTTGTTGTCTTGTATGTTTTTCTATGTGCTTTTCTTTTCTCGCTGGCAGGTTTTATGAATGCCATATTTGCAAAAAAGTTTGATGACATTACCATCATACCCACCTTTGTCCTCACACCGCTGACCTATCTTGGCGGCGTCCTTTATTCTATCAGTCTCCTTCCCGAATTCTGGCAGGGGCTGTCAAAAGTCAATCCCATTCTCTACATGGTCAATGGCTTCAGGTTCGGCTTTCTGGGAATGAGCGATGTCAATGTTTTTTCCGGCATTGCTATATCCCTTTGCTTTATTGCTATCTTATTTGCGGCCAACCTTTACCTTCTTAAAAGGGGGGTTGGACTGAAGGACTAGCGATTTAAAATGTCAGATCTAGAGCCCCGGTTCAGTCTCGGGTCCAGGTCCGAAGGGCTCGACTTGCCCGGCCCTGACTGTTCCCCTTTTTCTTTTTGGCATTTAAGATCTGCTTTGATACTATTTTCATCAAACCTGCAAATGGATCCTGTGAGAAATGTTTCCTGAATTGATAAGAAAAAGCACTGGAAGGCTGCCGGCAAGAGTGCTGATATTCATCGCCAACCTCTGGTTTCCCTTTCGCGGCGCCGGCATCAGGATTATCCATGCCAGCCCCGACTACCGCAGGGTGGAGGTTCAGATGCGCCTGACGTGGTTTAACCGCAACTATGTGGGGACCCACTTCGGCGGCTCCCTTTATGCCCTCACCGACCCCTTCTACATGATGATGCTCATCAATAATCTTGGAAGTGATTATATTGTCTGGGATAAGGCGGCAAAGATCGAATTCATCAAGCCCGGCCGTGGAACGGTGAGTACCTCTTTTATACTTGAGAAGAGTGAGATCGAGCAGATTAAATCAATTTGCCATGAAGAGGGCAGATATATATTCGACAAAACCGTTGATGTTGTAAACAAGTCGGGCGAGGTCGTTGCTTCTGTTATAAAAACCCTATATGTAAGGAATAAGAACTGGGAGGTCAAGCAGGATTAGAGAATAGGGCATATATCTTAATTGTTAAGCTTTAAATAAGGGAATACCTGGAACTCTTAAAAGAGAGTCAATTTGAAAATCTGCCTGACCCTATATTTCCTTATCTACTATTTAACATTATGTCCCTGCTCATATTTTACCGTTTATATTCGATAGCGATAGTGATAGACTTAAAGTGCAGAATAAAAAAAGGAGGCAATGGAATATGGAAAACAAGGTCCTTTTAGTATGTGAAGAGAACGAATGTTCCGAAGGAACGGTCAACAGGGTCATTAACCTCAACGATGAGTCCGGCATATCGGAGGTCTGTTGCCTGAAGATTATCAAGCACCCTCCAATGCAGTATTGTGAGCATGGAGGGGCGGACAGCGAGAAAAAGGAAAAGGCTCTTGATAAGGAAAATCAGCAAAGGCAGGAGCGCTGGATTGCCCATGAAGAGGAGGTCCATGGCGCCGAGATGAAAGTGGTCGCAGACAAACTGAAAAAGGGCGGTATCGATGATGTGAAGATCAGGTTTCTGGCCAAGGAGATCGGCTTCGGAATCAGCGTCATACATGAACTGGAGGACGGGAATTACGATACGGTGGTCATGACTGAAAGGATGTGGGAGCATGTAAACGGTAAGAAGGTCCCCTCCCGTACAAAGGTAATAACCGTCAGTAACCCCCTGTGAAATATTAAGACAAAGCTGCTTAAAGGCCCGTCCAGATGGACGGGCCTTTTTTGATTTATAAGGTAGAGGACTGCCGCTGTTCTAAAGGGGAAAGCCAAGGTGAAACAGGGGCAAGATGTAAGACTTATAAGGGCACGATATTCTTGAAATCACGGGCTGACAGTTCGTAGATCATAACGGGGTGCTTTTTCCCTTTAACCTTGACCTCTTCTATATTGAAAAGCTTTACGTGTCCTATCTTGCCTCGCCTATCGGCACCTTCCACCAGTTCGTCCTCTTCCTTTATGATATGGTCCTTGATCTTTTCATAGGTAAATTCTGTTATCAGAATGTGTGTCTTGAAGTCACGGGTCAGGGCCTCCACTCTTGCCCCAAGGTTTACATTGTCGCCGATAAGGGTGTAGTCCATCTTTTTTCCTTCGGCGCCTATATTGCCGACCAAAACATCACCGGTATTTACACCTATCCCTATATCGAGAGGCTCCTTACCCTCAGCAATCCATTTTTCCTGAAGCTCAGAAAGCCGCGCCATCATATCGAGGGCACACCTGACGGCCCGTTCGGCATGATCTTCCTGCTCTAGTGGGGCACCCCAGAATGCCATGATCTCGTCACCGACAAATTTGTCCAAGGTTCCATCCCACCGGAAGATAACTTTGGTCATTTCTGTCAGGTATTCGTTAAGGATAGATACCACTTCTTCAGGATCTCTCTTCTCTGAATAGCTTGTAAAGCCCCTTATATCCGAGAATAACACCGTGATCTCCCTTCTATGCCCACCGAGTCCGGCCATGTCCGGATTTTTGAGAAGCTCATTTACAACCCTCTCAGTTACATAGCTGGAGAACATATTCCTTATATCTCTTGCCTTTTTCTCTTCAAAGAAGAACTTTGCCGTAGTCTGGAGAGTGAATATCCCGAGCATGTTAAATACGGGATAGATGAGGCTGAGCCAGATATATTGGTTTATGAAGAGGTAAAAAGAAAGCGCTACATAAGTGAAGACAAGGGAAAAAGCAAGTACAGCCCCAAAGATTGCACTCATCCTCGGAAGGAGGAGAGAAGGAAGCAAGGCGGTAAGAAGGGTCACGGCCATCTCGACTATTCCGGGACTTCTGCGGATGAAACTGTTTCTCAGGATATTGTCAATTACGGTGGCGTTTTTCTCAACGCCCGACATGTTGGCCGACAAAGGGGAGACCACCGGGTCGTATAGGGCGATTGCGGAAGTCCCTATGAGAACAGCCTTCCCCTCGAAAGTTGAGGGGGGAACCCTGCCCATGAGGACATCTGCGGCAGAGATGTATTTGAAGGTCCTCTCACGCCCGAGGTAGTTTATCAGCACTCTTCCGCTGAGATCCGTGTGTATCAGCCTGTCGCCGAGCCTCACCCCCGTGCCTCCCAGGAGGGACATATCCTCCATTTTCAGCCCCAGGTATATGCGCGCCATCTGAAGAGGTAGTGAAGGGTAGAAGTCCTCGTCGTAAAATATGTAAAGTATGTCCCACCTCAGCACACCGTCCCTGTCGGATTGGATATAGACATGGCCTAAAGATGAGGCATCGGCAAGTTCAACAAGGGGTGGGAGCGTACTGTCTGCCTTGACAACCCACTGCTTCCAGTCTAATTCCTTGGTGCTTTTTACTTTCATGAAGGCATGGTCCCATAGATAGTCGACCTCGCGCTTTTCTGTTTTCATCCCCTCGGGGTTTAAAATGAAGCCTGAGGCCAGCACCACCTTGCCAGCTTCTGCAAGGGACCCGGCAAAAGCTGTGTCCGTTTCCTCACTCTCACTTTCCGTAAATAGTATGTCTATCCCGATGGCCTTCGGCTTACCCTCCGAGAGCTTCTCAACGAGGTCGCCCATAATATTCCTTTTCCAGGGCCACCTCCCTACCTCGGCAATACTCTTTTCATCAATTGTGACTATCAGAATGTCTTGAGGAGGGGAGGTTTTTTTCACGATGTTACTGACGTATAGTCTCAGATCCAATGTCTTTGACTCAACGTACTCTCTGAGGACGGCGGGATCATAGAGCTGAAGCAAGAGGAATACTGCCGTTAAGACGCCGGCGAGACTATGCAGAAGCCAGGAACGTTTCATAGTTGTTAAGTATAACAGCCATTGGCCGCAGTAAAACAACTTTTTATTAGGCTAAGGGTAAGGACAGGGCTGTAGCCCCATACTGCACCGGCCCCGCTGGGGCCGGTCACCTACTGGGTAGGTATTATAAGAGATATAGTCAACAATAGCCTGAATTGTTAGATCCCCAAGCCAGGGCGATGCCGTCCGAATTAATAACAAGACTTTATGGTATCCCTATCACCAAGATGGCAACAGCCTAATTTTTTGGGCCTTTGCCTTTGCCGGGGTTATCTGCAACTGGTGGTGTCGGATCCTCGACTGGAGTTTGCACACCCGGCGGCTTTGGATCCGGTTTAGGCTCCGGCCCCGGTTGTGGCTTTGGACCTGGTAAGGACCCTGGTGGTGGCGGGTCGCGCTCTATGGGCGGACGCGGCGGTATCACCTCTTCTGATTCTGGATCAGTGGACGGTTCATACTGCTGAGGCTCGGGAAGCGGAAAGCCCTCAAATATAGTGATCGTCTCACCAGCAACTAACTTTATATGACCAACTATGGCTGGATCTGTGCCCCACACCTTGACTGAACCTTCAAGGCAGATGATAGTCGTAAAGGGCTTGCCATTCATTATCCCAACAATGAACTCTATTACAGTGCCCCTGGCCGCTGCTACGGCGGTGGGTGTGTGGACTTCAAACTCCGTCTTTCCTACTACGGCCCTCATTTTGCCGTCAAGAAGTTTGAATATGGAGACTCCGCCTTCCTCCCTGCTGTAGATGAATTTTTCAACACTGGCCTTAGAGTCTGAGGCAAGGGTAAGAATACTCTCATCGATAAAAAGCATCTTAGCCCTCGAACGTTTCCCCGTCTCGATTGTGTCCTTAATTTCTACAGGATCCTTCACCTTAAGGGGCAAGGTTTCACCAGCTCTTGATACGACAGCCGTGCCTCTGAGACCCACCACCGAGCCAACATTTGCCGCTCCCATAGACGTGCCCGAAAAACAGAGAAGTGCTACAGATATTATCGTCATCTTGATCTTTAACATGGCATTAAAACCTCCCCTTTAATGATAAACTTGATATGGACCTCTTGTAATCATATTCTTTAACGTTTGAATCGTTGTCCACAAATGCCTGGCTAAAACTTACGTCCATTCGAGTGGAGAGTCTCTTTGTCAGAGACAGTGATAAAGTCAAGGCCCTGTCCTCCCTTTCACCGCCAGAGAAGGGGTTTGAGCCCTTGTAGTCTTTCCTTAGGTATTCTGAATGTATCTTTGCTGCCACATCCCGTGGGAGCTTGAACAATAAATCCAGAAACCCTCTGTCCCCCTTGTATTCCCAGTACTGCTTTCTTGCCGAGGCGGCTTCATAGGAATATCCGGCTTCTCCGCTGATGTCACTTGCTATGGGGATTTTCCATATAATTCCCCCAACATGAGTAGAGCCTGTTCTGTCAGAGTTGTTACTAAAACGATTTGAGTCCTGAAAATTTGTATCGCCAAGCCGATAAAAGATTGTTGTGTCAAACCCATTTCCTTCGGAGATTTCTATAGAGGGTGATATTTTGTGGGTATAAGAGTATTGATCCCCTCCAATGTAGGTAAGACCGAAAGAGTAGAGACCCTTGAGCGTAACGCCGTTTCTAATAGCATAAGACCCTACAAATGTTGCGTTCTGCACATTCACGTTGTATTCCGAGAGATCCTTGTGAATACTCTGGTACAGAGAATACCCGACACTACTTCTGAATTTATCTTTTCTAAGGAAACTATAAGCTCCGGAAAAGCAAAACAGGCCGCGCCAGTCAGATTTCCTGGACACCCCGCCCGGGAACGGAGCCCCATCCGATATAAGGATCACGTTGCTGTCGTATTGGAGCCCGGCAGAGGTAAGGATAGCCCAACGCCTGGCTGCCTTTCCACTGGCGACCTTTCCCCTGATCTCATCCAGCTGTTTTTCTGCTCTCTCCGCCAGCTCAGTTCCCGGTGCAAGCCGGACAACAGTATCAAAGAACTCCCTTGCCTCGGCTTTTATAGATCTTTTCAGATAGTGGATGGCCAGTTCAAAGTTTGCTCTGGGATCTTCGGGATCTAAATAAAGAGCCCTCTTTAGGATGCTTTCTGCCTCGCTGCCTTCCATACGATTAAGAGCAATCCCAAGATGAAGTGTTGCCTCATGGTCGTCCGGCCTCTCATTAAGGGCAGACCTGAATGCCGATTCAGCAAAACTGTACTGTTTGTCTTCAAGCTTAGCCTTGCCAATGGTCATGAACTCATCATAGGCAGCGGCAAAGGCATTAGCAGTAAAAGTAAATGACAAAATTAAAAAAGTTAAAAAAGTTAAAAAAACCCTCACTATTAACAGCCTTTTAGCTTAGATTGTGAACCTATTAATATAAGAACCTCAGCCCTTAAATATAGCAGTGAAGAGGGAGCCCTGTCAAGAAAGCTACCTGCCCCTTTTAGTCTGTATAAGACAAATAGAAGGGCTGTTTTATGCTCTGCTTTCAACAGATAATTCTTAAATGCTGGTTAACTGTTCTAAAAGAGTAGGGACGTACAAAAGTCAAGACCGAAGCCAACCCTTCCTACATAAAATCCATTTCTGTTAAGACTCCCTCCTTCCTGCTATAATCCTGGTGAAGCAGGCTCAGCGACCATTTTAGGTTCCAGGTTCAATCCCTATTTAATTCGGAGAAATAATGAGTACATACCTCTTTTACGACTTAGAAACGACGGGCCTAAACAAATGTTTTGATCAGGTTCTGCAGTTTGCTGCCATTCGCACTGATATGAACTTTAACGAAGTTGAACGCTACTCTACCTATATTCAGCTGCGGCCCGATGTAATTTACGCCCCTCGCGCTATGATGACAAACCGTATATCCATATTCGAGTCGATGACAGGATTGTGTGAATATGAGGCCGTCAAGGAGATCCACCGACTCTTCAATCAGCCAGGGACAATCAGCCTGGGCTACAATTCTCTGAAATTCGATGATGAATTCTTACGCTTTTCCTTCCATCGAAACCTGTTGCCACCCTATACGCACCAGTTTCTGGATGGCTGCAATCGCATGGATATCCTTCCCATTACGACATGTTACCTGTTATTCAAGAGAGACATATTGAAGTGGCCTGAAATTGACGGGGGGCCCACTTTAAAGCTGGAACATATCAGCGAGGCGAATCGTCTGGCAACAGGAATGGCACATAACGCCCTGGTGGATGTTGAAGCAACGGTTGAGCTGGCGAGGCGACTGGCTGAAGAAGGGGAGATGTGGAACTATCTGACTGGCTACTTCGATAAAA
>JADFVX010000103.1 GCA_015222755.1 Pseudomonadota bacterium
CCCTTTCTCGTTAACCTTGGGAAACAATGTCCTTACACAGCAATAGCTTAAGCTTCTTCTTTCACATTAAGTAATCCTGCTTCAACAGCGTCGATTGCTTTCTGGTCATGCTCATTGGGCGGGCAACCGCATTTATGATCACCATTTGCCGTATGCAACCTTGCCTGTTCAATATGCCATTGTGCTACCTTTAAGTGACTATCTACGTTCATAATAAAATCTCCTTATCATTATTTTCAAGTTAAGATTAAATCAAACAGAATAGGATTCAGATTTGAATGCAGGATTAAATAAATTTTAATCGCTTGGGGTTGAATTCCCCGCAGCTTGCTGCGAAATATAAATTGAGATTTCAGTAATAGTGTCATTGCGAGGAGCGAAAGCGACGTGGCAATCTGTTGGATAACTGAAACAAATAGATTGCCACGCCCTGTGGGCTCGCAATGACTTTTTGTAGAGGTTTCAAGTTGTAATAGCCAGCAAATACCCTGACGGCTTGCTGCGGGGTTGTTTATTCCTTGATTACGCATTGAGGTCTGCAACTTTTGAACTTGTTTGTACAGTCACACTTTCAGGGAGGAAGCATGATTAAAAATAGACAAAAAATGCGCCGCAGTCTTGTCTCACATTGAAGGCTAATCATAAGCTAAGGCAAGCTGCAACTAATCTAATAAGATGCTAATCAGTAGTTTTCTATAAAAAAGTGTGTTAAAATCCGGCTGTTTCCATCACTTTTAAAGGAGGCAATTCACATCATGTCTGTTAAGGAAGATATCGCACAAATTTCAAGAGCGGCAAAGGCGGCATCAAACTATCTTGCCAGCGCCTCATCTACTGCCAAAAGTGAGGCCCTGCTTAATATGGCGGTCTCTCTCATGGAGAATCAGGACGTGCTTACAGCTGAAAACAGCAAAGACCTTGACGCAGCCAGAGAGAAAGGTATATCAAGGGCTATGCTCGACCGCCTGACACTGACAGGGTCCCGCATCACCACCATGGCAGACGGTCTTAGAGAGGTATCTGCCCTGCCCGACCCTGTGGGAACAATCGCCAATATAAGCAGGCGTCCCAACGGCCTGCAAGTAGGTAAGATGCGCATACCCCTCGGCGTTATAGGGATTATCTACGAGGCACGCCCCAATGTTACTGCCGATGCCGCAGGGCTTTGCATTATGTCGGGAAACGCTGTAATCCTAAGGGGCGGATCTGAGTCCATACATTCAAACAGGGCAATAGCGAAGCTGTTGCAGGAGGGACTGGAAAAGGCCGGTCTGCCTAAAGAGGCGGTTCAGCTTGTCCCTACAACAGACCGTGAAGCAGTTCTGGAAATGTTGCAGCGCGAAGATGAGATAGACCTTATTATTCCCAGGGGTGGTGAGGGGCTGATACGCTTTGTCTCTGAAAACTCCCGGATTCCCGTTATAAAACATTACAAGGGCGTCTGCCATGTATTTATAGATAAAGAGGCAGATATAGAAAAGGGGATAAGCATCGTCATGAACTCCAAGGTGCAGCGCCCCGGCGTATGCAACGCCCTTGAGACCCTTCTTGTTGACAGGGGAATTGCCGGGGACTTCCTGCCAAAAGTGGCAAAGAGCCTCGCAAATGCCAAAGTAGAGCTAAGAGGCTGTGCTGAAAGCAGGGCTTTGCTGCCTGGTATCAAAGAGGCCACAGAAGAGGACTGGCATGCGGAGTACCTCGACCTTACCCTTGCCGTAAAAATAGTGGACAATATGGATGATGCAATTGCACATATCAGGCAATACGGTTCACTCCATACCGAGTCTATAGTCACAGATAACTACAGCCAGGCGATGAGGTTCATACGCGAGGTAAATTCATCTGTGGTTATGGTAAACGCTTCGACGCGCTTCAGCGATGGCAACCAGCTTGGGCTGGGCGCAGAGATAGGTATCAGCACTACCAAGCTGCACTCCTTCGGGCCCATGGGCGTCGTAGATCTTACCACTGAAAAGTTTATCGTCCTTGGCGAAGGCCAGATCAGGGAGTAGGCAGGTAGATTTTTGAAGATTGGTATATTCGGAGGCACCTTCAACCCCATACACTACGGACACCTGAGATCTGCCGAGGAGGCAAGGGAAGCGCTGGATCTTGACAGGGTAGTTTTTATCCCGTGTTTCCTCCCTCCACATAAGGGTCACAAAGATATCGCTCCGCCTAAGCAAAGGCTGGAGATGCTTCAATTGGCCATTGCCGATAATGCTGACCTGGAACTCTCCCGTATCGAAGTTGACAGGGAAGGCCCTTCCTACTCTGTAGAGACATTCAGGGAGTTGCGCAAACTATATGCTGAGGATGAAGCCCTCTACTTCATCATAGGTGCCGACTCCTTTGTTGATATAGCTTCCTGGAAGGACTATGAAGAGCTGTTCCAGCTTACAAACTTCATCATAGTTACCCGTCCCGGCTATATGCAGGGGCTGGGAAACAAGAGCCCTCTAAGTCTACTTCCGGTTGCTATTCAGTGCCGTTTTTGTTATGATTCCATAGAAAAAATTCTGCATCATGATTCCGGGAAGGCTATACATCTTCTGGAAACAACAGGTTTTGATATAGCATCGACGCAGGTAAGAAAATGCGTGGCAGAAAGAAAGCCTATCACCTATCTTCTGCCACCGGAAGTTGAACGCTATATTGAGGAGAAAAAGTTATACAGAACATAGAAAAAAAGGACGTTTCGCTTAGCTCTCTGGAAAAAGCGAGCCTGTGCCTGAAGGCCGCTGAGGAAACAAAGGCTATATGTCCAAAGCTGCTTGATATGCAGGGGAGATCATCTCTAACTGATTATGTACTGGTATGCAGTGGTTCCTCGGACAGGCAGGTAAAGGCTATCGCTGAATCCATCAGCAAGGAGCTTAAGGGAGCGGGGATCTACCCACTGGGAGTGGAGGGTGAAAACGAGGGGAAATGGGTTCTTGCTGATTATGACGATGTTGTTGTCCATATATTCTATGAACCTTTAAGGGAGTTTTACGACATAGAGTCCCTTTGGCCTTTTGCCAAAGAGCTAGATGGCAAAAGATAATACAGGGCCAAGTTGAAGATTTCTATCCTGTCACCCTGGAAGCAGGCAGCAGATATCAGGGAGAGGGAGGAGGATTACCTCAAGCGCCTGAGGCGCTACGCCTCTGTTACCCTTGAAGAGATCAAGGGGGCAAAGGGGGAAGAAAAAGAGGCGGTACGTAAGGAAGGTGAATTCCTGCTTGCAAAATTTCGCAGGGGGAGCTATATTGTCGCCCTTACAGAAAGTGGGAAAAATTACGATTCAAGGCAGTTTTCACAATGGCTGGAAGGGATGGGGATAAATGGAAGATCGGACATCACCTTTGTCATCGGTGGTGCCGCCGGGCTCAGCAGGGACTTACTTGAGAAAGCAGATGGCAGGCTGTCTCTCTCGGCAATGACATTTCCCCACCAGATGGCGAGACTTGTGCTTGTTGAGCAGATTTACCGGGCATTCACCCTGATAAAGGGCGAGCCATATCATAAATAAAAACTGGAGCACGAAAATGAAACTTACTAAAGCAAGTGAAGAGAAACTAAAAAAACGCCTTCTTGATACGAGAAGTGAGATACTGAGTGAGGTCAACCATAATACTGAAACCACCATGGAAATGGGAAATGATGGTGTTCAGGATATAGGCGACGTTTCCGCAAATACCTACAACCGCCAGATACTCTTGAGTCTTAACGACGGTCAGCGCACTATACTTGCCGACATTGATGAAGCACTGGACAGGATCAAAGATGGTGAATACGGTATTTGTATAGAATGCGAAGATGAAATAGGCACCAAAAGGCTGGAAGTAAGGCCTCAGGCAAAGTACTGTATTGACTGCAAGACTGAGATAGAAAAAGGTTCAAAGGCCTGAGCAGTAAATACTTAGCTGTACTTATTCAACCTGCACACAACTAAAGAACCTTCCGGGAGGATTTCCTTGATTTTTAGAATCTACCTTTCTCTGGCAGCACTTTTCGTTGTCCTTTTCCTATACCTCTCATCACTTAACAATACCAGCCTGTCCATACGATTGTCATCTGCAAACCAGTATGAACTACCTGTTATACCACTGCTTTTCGCAGCCTTTATTGCCGGGTTTTTCATCCACCTCATAGTAACGACAGTAAGGGGCGGACAACGTTACCTTCACAGCCTCAAAACCGCCAGGGAAAACAAGAACCTCAAAGAAGCAGAGAGGCTTGTCGCCGGCGGTAAAAAGGCCATCTTCCTCGGAAATACCGAAAAAGGCATAGAGCTTCTTCAAAAAGCCATATCCATGAACAGGGACCTGCTTGAACCCTACCTCATGCTATCTGAATACCACCTCGATAATGAAGACTATGACAAGGCGAGCGCCATACTTCATGACCTTCCCGCTGAACTGGAAAATGACATCACCGTTCAGATGGAGAGATCACATCTATATTCTGTAGAGGGGAACTATAAGGGTGCGGCAGCCATACTCAAGAGGCTTAATGAAAAAGAGGGCGGCCTTGACTTAAAACGCCTCCTTCGTGATACCTACATAGAGGCCGAAGCCTGGGAAGAGGCTTCGAGCATTCAGAAAGAGATAGTAAAGGCCCTTAAAAAGGATGATGCATCGTCGGAAGACCTTGTGTCTGCCCAAATAAAACATGAGCGCGCCAAAAGATTGCTGGAAGAAAAAAAGGGTGACGAAGCGGTCAAAAAGTTCTCGGAACTAAACAAAAAATACAAGAGCTATGCCCCGCCCTATGTAAACCTTGGAAAGCATTACTTTGTAGAGGGAAACAGGGAAATGGCCGTGGCTACCTGGAAAAAAGGTTATGCTGCAACAAAAAACCTGATATTCATTTTCCTCATGGAAGATTTCTACCTGAAAGAAGAGGCACCTCAGGAAATAATCGAGATATACAAGGGCCTGATAAGAGAAGAAGCTGGCAACCCCCTCCTGCACCTCTTCCTGGGAAAGCTCTACCTGAGGCTTGAGATGAAAGACGATGCTATTGAGAGATTCGAAAAGGCATATGAACTTGGTCTTGAGTCACCCTACCTTTCACGCCTGCAGGGAGAAGTTGCCTACCGCAGCGGGAACTTTGAAGAAGCAGCCAGCCGCTTTAAAGAGGCAATGGGCCAGAAGCGGCAAATACTTATTCCTTTCATCTGCACATCCTGCGGTGATGAATCAAATGACTGGCACGGTACCTGCCCCGAATGCGGAGAATGGGACAGATTGCAAATAGCCGTTGCCACCAAAGAAGAAACTGCCTGATGCGTCCCATAATCCTTGTCATAATGGACGGGATCGGGATTAATCCAGACAGTTCCGGCAACGCCGTAGCAGAAGCCAATACTCCAATACTAGACGGTCTTATATCGACTTACCCATCAACGCAGATCTGGGCATCCGGCAGACATGTCGGCCTTCCTGACGGTCAGATGGGCAACTCCGAAGTGGGCCATCTTAACATCGGAGCAGGCCGCATTGTCTACCAGGATTTTACCCGCATAAGCAAGGCAATAAGCTCTGGAGAATTCGCTAAAAACCCTGAAATACTCCAAATAATCGACAAAACAAAAAAGAGCGGCAAGGCACTGCACCTCATGGGTCTCCTCTCCGACGGCGGAGTGCATAGCCACATAGATCACCTTTTCGCCTTTATAGACCTTGCAAAAAAGCAGGGCATTCAAAAACTCTTCATCCATCCCTTTATGGATGGCCGGGATACTCCACCTCGCAGCGGCAAGGGATATATTGAGCAGCTTGAGAAATACCTAGATGCAAAGGGAGTGGGGAAAATAGCAACTGTTATGGGGCGCTTTTACGCCATGGATCGGGACAACAGGTGGGAGCGCGTACGTCTGGCCTATGAGGCTATGGTGAAAGGGGGAGACCATAAAGCCTCCTCCTCCCTTGAAGCCATGGAAGGGTCCTATGCAGAAGATAACGGAGATGAATTTGTACTTCCCACCCTGGTCGATGGCGAAGGCCTGGTAGGAGATGGCGACAGCATGATCTTTTTCAACTTCCGCGCCGACCGTGCCAGGGAAATAACACGGGCATTTACTGAAAAGAAATTCAAGGCCTTTGGCGACATCGATCGCCCTGAAATTGGCAGCTATCTATGTCTCACTGAGTATGATTCAGCTTTCGATCTTCCGGTTGCCTTTCCAGCGACATCACTTAAGAACACACTGGGACAGGTGCTAAGCCGGGCTGGCATGAAACAGCTCCGCATAGCCGAAACTGAAAAATATGCCCACGTAACTTTCTTCTTCAATGGCGGCGAAGAAAAGGAGAATAAAGGCGAGGATCGAATACTGATACCTTCTCCCAAAGAGGTGCGTACCTACGACGAAAAACCTTCCATGAGTGCCCCGGAGGTGACAGACAGAGTTGTTGAAGCGCTTGAGGCGCGCAAGTATGACCTTATAGTCCTTAACTATGCAAATGGGGACATGGTGGGACATACGGGCGTATTTGAAGCCACTGTCGAGGCCGTTGAGACCGTGGATAATTGCATAGGACGCCTGTTCGAGGCAGCAAAGGCAGGAAACTACAGGGTGCTTATCACCGCAGACCATGGTAATGCCGACCAGATGATAAATCCAAAAACAGGCCAGCCACATACAGCACACAGCACAAACCCCGTTAAATTCATACTAGCGGATGACTCCATGATTAACGGCAAGCTCCGTTCAGAGGGTATACTTGCAGACATAGCCCCCACCATACTCGATCTTCTCGATATGGAAAAACCGGTAGATATGGATGGCTCATCTCTTATCATCCCAAGCTGATTACCTGAAATTACTCATCAGGGACCTTGCAGACCTGCTTTTCCCGCCGCTCTGTCCCCTTTGCAAAAAGAATATTAAGGAAATAGAAATCTGTCCGGATTGCCTTGAGAGCTTTAAACCTCTTTCATCACCGCGTTGTTCCATATGCGGAGTACAATTCAAAACAGACTCGGGCGAAGACCATCCCTGCGGTACATGCATAAAAAACAGGCCTTCATTTGACATGGCGGCATCTGTTTTTCTATATAATGAGCCCATGAGGGAAGCAGTCCATCTTTTTAAATATAAGGCAAAATCTATACTTTCCCGTCCGCTGGGCAATAGTCTGGCACAACACCCTTTGGCAGAAGAGGACTATGATGTCGTACTGCCAGTCCCGCTTCACATTAAAAGGCTCCGTCAAAGGGGATATAACCAGTCCCAGCTATTGGCAGTGGAACTTGGAAGGGCAAGGGGCATCAAGGTCGATCCCTGGC
>JADFVX010000104.1 GCA_015222755.1 Pseudomonadota bacterium
ATATTATGTAAAAAATGACATTCCGGCCCGATCCGGCCTGGGTTCATCTCCGTCCTACTACCCTTACAGGCTGCCAGACTTTCTCCGCAAAATAAACTTTCAGGGGAACATCTACAACTCGAATATCATGGGGGGGTTCTATCTTCTGCATAGTTATCCCGAAAGGAGACCACTAACAGACGGGCGGTGGGAAATATACAACGATAGAATACTGAAATCTATCCTGATTGCACCGACACAGCCATATTTGATGCAAGGGATTGTCAGCAAGTTCAATATAAAAGGCATGCTTCTGCACCATGGTTCGGAGGAAGCTATTTCCCTATTACCCAAGCTCAGAAACACAAAAAAGTGGAGACTGGTCTATTACGACTATAGCGCATCATTCTGGATCAGAGAAGACAGCCTGAGAGGTCTGAAAACACTTGACCTAGGCATGGAGGGGCTATCGCTTTCAAAACCAGAAAGGTTCGAGGAATGTCACCTTCTGGACAACTTCCTCAGGCTAATGGGGGCCGATCGCCTCAGGATGACAAACCTTCAAAAGGCCCTTGGTTTTCGTATTAAAACACTTAAGAAAAGCGAGCTGCTTGAAGAAATCGGGAAATTACAGCTTAAATTAGAAATGCCTGGAGAGGCTGAAATAAGCTATCAAAAACTGTCTGACATAGAACCAAAAAACATAACTGCACTCACTCAGCTTGCAATCTTTGCCGCCAGACGAGGCGACCTTGCAGCTGCGGAAAACTTCCTGTACCGCGCCCTGGAGACATCCCCTGACAACAAAGCCGTAAAAGAAAATTATGAGAACATAAAGGCTGCCAGGCAATCCAGATCAAATTAAAGGCAATAGCTAATCGCCTTTAATAGCAGATTTGATGCGGCCAAGAAGTCCTTTTCCCGAGGGCTTTTTTGCTTCTCCATCCACTGGCTTTACACTTTCCCCGGCAGGTCTGTCAGAACTTTGGGACTCCGGCTTTCCAGCCCTTCTTCCACCCTGATAACCACCCCTGTTCCTTGGCCTGCGGTAGGGCTTTTTATCCTTGGCTTCTGACTTTGCATCATCCTTTGCCACAGGTTTGTCCTTTGGCTTAGACTTCTCTAGCTCAACGGCTGTGGCCTTCCCTTTTACAAGCTCTACACTAACGCTGTTAACAGGGATACCTGACTGACCTTTTATCTCTATACGCACAGCACAATCACGCTCTATCTTCAGAAGCTCCTCACGCTTGCGGTTATGCAGGTAATTAGCGACCTCTTCAGGCAGAAGGATGTCAACCTTTTCGACATTTTGTATCATAGAGGACTCATGGATCTTGCGTAATAGGTGAAGGGCATTGCTCTCTATAGACTTTATAGTGCCACGGCCCGCGCAGTGGGGGCAGGAGACAAAACTCCGCTCAAGAAGGGAGCTGCGTATGCGCTGTCTGGACATCTCCATGAGACCGAACTTGGATATCCTCCCCACATCTATCCTGGCCTTGTCTCTCTTGAGGCTGGCCTTTAGCAGTTTTTCTACCTGAGAGATATTGGTTTTCTGCCTCATATCAATAAAGTCGATTACAACCAGGCCTCCAAGGTCGCGCAGCCTGAGCTGCCTTGCCACCTCTTCAGCCGCCTCCATGTTTGTCTTGAAGGCGGTATCCTCAATATTCTTTTCACCCTTTGACCTGCCGGAATTTACATCTATTGAAACCAGGGCCTCTGTAGGGTCTATAACAATGCTTCCGCCTGACTTCAGTGAAACGGAGTTACTGTATATGGCCTCGATCTGGTCTTCCACATTATGTTTTGAAAAGAGAGGGATGTTTTCTTTATGGAGCCTTACCCTGGACTGATACCTGGGCATCATCAGATGCATAAACTCCTTTGCCTTTTTATAGGCATCCTGATTATCAACGACTATCTCCTTGATATCCATGGAGAAGTAATCCCTGATACTCCTAAGGACAATGTCCCCTTCCCGGTAAAGGGCAGCGGGGGCTTTAAGCTTTTTGCTCTCCCCCTTGATCCCCTGCCAGGCCCGCATAAGGCTGCCCAAGTCTTTCTTCAAATCAGCCTTTGCCTTACCCATCCCGGCAGTACGTATAATGACCCCAATATCCTCAGGCAACTGAAGTGAGGAAACTATCTCTTTGAGTTTTTCCCTCTCCTTTTCATCCTCTATCTTTCTGGACACACCGCCTTTTTTTGAGCCCGGCATCAAAACCAGGTACCTTCCTGCTATAGAGATATAGGTTGTCAGGTAGGCCCCTTTATTGTCCCTTTCCTCTTTGACCACCTGTACGATAACTTCATCGCCCGGCTTGAGGTTCTTTTCTATTGTCGGCTTTGCCCCCTTGGACTTGCCTTCCACATACTTGTCCCTGCCGTAGCAGACGGGATGTACCTCCGTAAAGGGAAGAAAACCATGCTTGTTTCCACCAAAGTCAACAAAGAGTGCATGTATGGACGGCTGCATTTTTGACACAAGTCCCTTGTAAACATTACCCTTGATCTCTTCCCTGCCGGAGTACTCTACCTCCAGTTCCTGAAGTATTCCATCCTCCAGTATAGCGACGCGCATCTCCTCGGAGTGCCTCGCGTTTATCAACATTTTACTTGTCATTATATTTAATCCTCATTTCTTAAGTCACCTATGTGTGACATATTATTATTTAAGTTAACTAACTGGCTTTCTCGCCAAATACCTGGGCGGAAAACACCTCAATCTTTGCGCCATGACGCCACTCATCGGAAGGAAGGCCGGCCTTCATACAGGTATGCTCCAGAAAGGTCTCCCTGTCCCAGCCATATTCCCTTGCTACCTGAGGCAGAAGAACTCCCCGCTTTGCTCCCTTTGTAATAAATATTCCATGCCTGCCTACCTCTATTTCACCTGCATCCTCTATCTGGCGAAGTGGCGACAGAACAGATATCTCAAAATCAAGCTCATCAAGTTCATTTTCCCTTAGAGGTGAAAAACGCGGGTCTTTAAATGCCGCGCTCAGAGCCATTTCAGCAACAGTCTTATAGAGAGGCTTATCAGAGAAAAAGTTCCCAATACACCCACGAAGCTCACCCTTCTTATGCAGGGTCACAAATGCACCACCCTCCCTCTGCAGGCCATCCATATCCGTCGATATAGCCCTACTCCCACCCTGAAACTGTCCGGCAACAATCTGGCGGGCAATACGCAGCAGCTCAATCTTTTCGGTCTCTGTCAGCTTGATTTCTTCCATCTATAATAATCCTCTATGATCTGCCTGTGATCAAATACGATATTTTCAGGAAGACCATTCTCGGCAAAGACGGCAGCATGGGCCGCATCATCGCCCGCCACTGGCTGGCCATCTGCAGTAGCTACAAAGGCCGTCGATATTGTGTGCTGCCTTGGATCACGCTCGGGGTCTGAGTATGTGTGAAGTTGACAGCAAAGCTTAACATCCAGTGAAGTCTCCTCCTTCGCCTCACGGACAGCGGCAGATTCCAGCGATTCACCGTAGTCAACAAAACCACCTGGGAGCGCCCAGCCGTAGGGTTCATTTTTCCTTTGGATCAAAACTATGCAATCAGAACCAGCTTCAATGACTATATCGACGGTGGGAACGGGGTTTTTATACTTCAAGGATCACACCTTAAAGGAGAGAGGAAAGGTTTTGACAGGCCACCCTAAAACAAAATAAGTCCACAACAGCTAGCTTTATAACACAGTGATAAATAAGAGTCAATTTTTTTAGCCTTTTAAAGTCGAAAATTCTTGACTTTCAGACCCTTTTTAGTGCAAAATCACCATTTTTTTACCCAATTCATAGAAAAAGGAGCTGTAATAATGGGATTTAATGTTGCACAAAAGATCATTAAAAAACATCTGGCAGAAGGAAGAATGAAAAAGGGTAAAACTGTAGCCCTGAGGATAGACCAGACCCTTACACAGGACGCTACTGGTACGATGGCTTATCTTCAATTTGAAGCTATGGGAGTTCCAAAGGTAAAGACCGAGCTTTCTGTCAGCTATGTAGACCACAACACACTGCAGACAGGCTTTGAAAATGCAGATGACCACAGGTATCTCCAGTCAGTTGCATCAAAGCATGGCATATACTTCTCACGTCCCGGAAACGGAATCTGTCATCAGGTACACCTTGAAAGATTTGGTGCCCCCGGCAAGACCCTTCTCGGCTCCGACTCACATACCCCTACAGGCGGTGGTATAGGAATGATGGCCATGGGTGCGGGTGGTCTTGACGTTGCACTCGCTATGGCAGGCCAGCCTTTCCGTATCGTTATGCCTGAAGTTGTTGAAGTAAGACTTACAGGCAAGCTCCAGCCTTGGGTCTCTGCAAAAGATATCATACTTGAGCTCCTCAGAAGAGAGACTGTAAAAGGTGGAGTAAACAAGGTCTACGAATATACAGGTGAAGGAGTTGAGTCACTGAGCGTACCGGAAAGAGCAACTATCACTAATATGGGTGCAGAGCTTGGTGCTACTACATCCATCTTCCCGAGTGACAACGTGACCAAGCAGTTCATGAAGGCCCAGGGAAGGGTAGAAGACTACTCAAGGCTGAAGGCTGATCCATCAGCTACTTATGACAAGACAGTAGAGATAGACTTAGGCTCTCTTGAGCCTATGATTGCCAAGCCTCATATGCCGGATAATGTTGTCAAGCTTTCCGAGCTGGAAGGTACAAAGGTACAGCAGGTAGCGATCGGTTCCTGTACAAACTCTTCATACAGAGACCTTATGACAGTTGCAGGCGCCCTCAAGGGTAAGACCGTTCACCCGGGCGTAAGTCTCGGTATTGCACCTGGGTCCAAACAGGTCATGAATATGCTTGCACTAAACGGCGCACTGGCTGATATGGTTGCAGCAGGTGCAAGAATACTTGAGTCCACATGCGGGCCCTGCATCGGAATGGGACAGTCCCCATCTACTGACGCGGTATCACTTAGAACATTCAACAGAAACTTCATTGGCCGCTCAGGTACTCAAAGCGCACAGGTTCACCTCGTATCTCCAGAAGTTGCTATTGCTGCCGCTATTAGTGGTGAAATATCAGACCCGAGAAAACTTGGTGAATACCCCGTGATCAAGACACCAAAGAAATTCCTCGTTGACGACAATATGATTCTTGCTCCTGCAGAAAACGGCAGCAAGGTGGAAATCCTCCGCGGCCCTAACATTGCACCATGCCCGACAAAAGAACCCCTTGAAGAGATGCTGGAAGGCGAAGTCATCCTAAAGGTTGATGACAACATCACTACAGACCACATCATGCCTGCCGGTGCAAAGATCCTTCCACTCAGGTCTAATGTGCCCAAGATATCGGAGCATGTATTTGTGTCAGTAGACCCCGAGTTCCCTGCTAGAGCAAAGGCAAAGGGCGGTGGATTTATAGTCGGTGGTTCTAACTACGGACAGGGTTCTTCAAGGGAGCATGCAGCACTTGCACCTATGTACCTGGGTGTTAAGGCGGTTATCACCAAGTCCTTTGCACGTATCCACCTTGCCAACCTGACCAACTTCGGTATCATACCTCTTACATTTGTAAACGAGGGTGATTATGACAAGATCGATCAGGGTGACCAGCTCGAGATGAACACGAAGAGCATTAAGAAGACGATGACCCTCAAGAACAAGACTAAGGGTGAAAGCTACCAGCTTACCCATACGCTTGATCCGAGAGCAGTTGATATTATTAAAGCAGGCGGTTCCCTGGCATATGCCAAGGCAAATATGTCTGCATAAAGAAAACTAATAACTTATAATAAAGAAAACTAATAATTTATAGCGAGGTATAAAAAAATGGCAAAGATTCTTTGGACAAAGATCGACGAGGCACCGGCACTGGCGACCTACTCACTTCTTCCTATTGTTCAGGCATTTACCGGGGCGGCAGGTGTAGAGGTTGAGGCAAGAGATATCTCACTTGCAGGAAGGATCATAGCAAACTTTCCTGACAACCTGACTGCAGACCAGAAGATTGATGACGAGCTTACTAAATTGGGTGAGATAGCAAAGACGCCTGATGCCAACATCATCAAGCTTCCTAACGTAAGTGCCTCTATTCCACAGCTTAAAGCTGCAATAAAGGAGCTTCAGGACCACGGATACAATGTACCCGACTTTCCTGAAAACCCTCAAAATGATGCAGAAAAAGAGCTTAAGGAAAGATTTTCCAAGTGTCTCGGAAGCGCCGTTAACCCCGTTCTTCGTGAAGGAAACTCAGACCGTCGCGCAGCAACTGCGGTAAAGAACTTCGCAAAGAATAACCCGCACAGGATGGGTAAGTGGAGCTCTGATTCCAAGACTCACGTATCTACTATGAGCAGCGGAGACTTTGCCTCTAACGAAATATCTACAACAATAGGAGCAGCTACCACTGCAAAGATCGAATTTGTAGATGGCAGCGGCAATGCAACAACTCTTAAAGATGGCCTCCCTCTCCAGAAGGGTGAGGTTCTTGATGCTGCCTTCATGAGCAAGAATGCACTTACAAAGTTTCTTGCCGAGCAGATCGAAGATGCCAAAGCAAAGGGCGTTCTCTTCTCTCTCCACATGAAGGCAACAATGATGAAGGTCTCCGACCCTATCATCTTCGGTCACTGCGTAAAGGTATTTTACAAGGACGCTATTGAAAAGCATGCCGATACCATCAAGGAACTCAGAGTGGATTTCAACAACGGCCTTGGCGACCTTTACACCAAGATAGAGAATCTCCCGGCAGACAAGAAGGCCGAGATCGAGGCTGACATCCAGGCGGTTTACAAGACTCGTCCAGAACTTGCCATGGTTGACTCCGACAAGGGGATCACAAACCTCCATGTACCAAGTGACATCATCATCGATGCATCCATGCCTCCAGTCATACGTGACGGCGGTATCATGTGGGATCCTAGCGGCAATGCTGCTGACTGTAAGTGTGTCATTCCTGACCACAGCTATGCAAGCCTCTACAGCGAGACCATCGACAACTGCATCGCAAACGGCGCACTTGACGTAACTAAGATGGGAACAGTTCCAAACGTTGGCCTTATGGCCCAGAAGGCGGAAGAGTATGGTTCTCACCCGACTACCTTCGAAGCTCCAGGCAACGGTACCATCCGTATGGTTGATGCAGATGGCAACACCATCCACGAAAGCAGCGTTGAAGAAGGAGACATCTGGCGTTCATGCACCGTTAAGGATGCTCCAATTCAGGACTGGGTAAAGCTTGCTGTAACACGTGCAAGGGCTACAGGTGATCCAGCAGTATTCTGGCTCGATCCTGATCGTGCTCACCATATTGAAATCAAAAAGAAGGTTGATCTCTACTTGAAAGATCATGACACAAACGGTCTTGATATCCGCATCATGAGCGTTGCAGAGGCTGCAAAGCTTTCCGTTGAAAGAATGAGGGACGGTCTTAATACTATCTCTGTAACAGGTAACGTTCTCAGGGATTACAACACAGACCTCTACCCGATCCTCGAGCTTAACACAAGCGCAAAGATGCCCTCCATCGTTCCACTTATGAACGGTGGCGGACTCTTTGAGACAGGCGCCGGTGGTTCTGCACCAAAGCATGTACAGCAGTTCATGCAGGAAGGCTACCTCCGTTGGGATTCTCTCGGTGAGTTCCTTGCACTTGGCGTATCTCTTGAGCACCTTGCAAGCGCATACAGCAACGATAAGGCGAAGGTACTTGCCGCAGCTCTCGAC
>JADFVX010000105.1 GCA_015222755.1 Pseudomonadota bacterium
CGGGGGCAAGGGAGAAGGTCTGCTCTTCATCAAGGGAGAGCTGGCCGGCCAGGTCCCTGAGGAAAAACTCGTAGATGCACTTGTTGCCGAAGTAGAAAAGATCGCGAAGGGATATAATGGATAATTACAGTTTCTTTTCCCTCATCGGCGGCATCTTCCTGCTCCTATATGGTGTAAAGCTCGCCGGGGAAGGCTTCCAGAGGGCCGCAGGGCCGCGGCTTCGCCATATTCTCTACCATGTCACAAGCAACCGCCTGCTCGGTGTGGCGATAGGTGCCTTTGTAACTGCAATAATCCAGAGCAGCAGTGCCACAACGGTGATGCTCATCGGCTTTGTAACATCAGGCCTTATCAACCTGACCCAGGCCATGGGCGTAATACTTGGCGCCAATATCGGCACAACCTTTACGGTACAGCTCATCGCCTTCAAGATATATGACTACGCCATCCTGATGGTAGGGATAGGCGCCGCCATGCTCCTTTTCAGCAGAAAAAAGCATATGGCTTTTATAGGAGAAGGAATACTGGGCTTCGCCTTCATCTTCCTTTCCATGAAGATCATGACAGAGGCAATGGCACCCCTGAAACACAGCGAACTTTTCAGACAGATCCTGCTTTCTGTGGGAGACAACAGCTTTGCCCTTCTGCTTTTTTCCACATTTTTTACCGCCATTGTGCAGAGCAGCGCTGCCACCATCGGCGTAGCACTTGCCCTTTCAATGCAGGGGCTTATCACTATAGAAGGGGCCATACCTCTTATCCTTGGAGCGAATGTAGGGACCTGCGCCACGGCGATCCTGGCAAGCCTGAGGGCAAGCATAGAAGCAAAACGTGTCGCCATGGCACACATATTATTTAACATACTTGGCGTCCTTATTTTCTTTCCCCTTATACCTCTGCTGAAATGGGCCGTCCTTGCAACATCGGATGATATCGCCAGACAGATAGCCAATGCACACTCCTTTTTCAACATAGGCGTATCTGTTGTTTTTCTGCCCTTTGCCGTACTACTGACTCGCATGGTAAAAAAGATTGTTCCTGATCTGGAAGAAGCGGAGAAGTCCTTCAGGCCCAGATATCTCAATCCGCAGGTGCTTGACAGCCCGGACATGGCCTTCGGCCTCGCAACACGAGAGGCCATAAGGATGGCAGATATCGCCCAGAATATGTACAGCAAGGCCCTTACAGTATTGGTTCGCGATGATGACGGTCTTCTTGAAAGGGTGGAGGATATGGATGATCAGCTTGATATTCTGGACAGGGAGATCAAACTTTACCTTACCAAGATATCTGAAAAAGTACTGACTGAAGTGGAATCAAAGAGGGAGATAACCATCCTGACCCTTATAAACGACCTTGAAAATATCGGTGATATTATTGACAAAAATATTATGGAACTTGCAAAGAAAAAAATCGCACATGGACTGACTTTTTCTGCAGATGGCCTACAGGAGATAATAGATTTTCACAATAAAGTAGGGGCCAACTTCGAAATGGCTATCTCTGCATTTGCTGCGGGAGATTCTGATCTGGCGTGGAAGGTACTTAAAAACAAGGAAAAGCTGGGCAACAAGGAAAGAGATCTCAAGGCTGCCCACATCAAGAGACTGCGCCTTGGCCTTAAAGAATCCATAGACACCAGCTCAATTCACCTTGATCTTTTATCGAACCTTAAAAGAATAAACCACCATATAACCAACATATCCTATCCGCTTATAAACAAGGCAAAAGATGATGCATAGGCATATTTATTGCACAAAAACATTGTATGTACTGGTCTCTTTGTCGCTTTCACCTTGACAGCGGCTAGCTGAGAAAATAAAATGTCAGGTTGGTTTTGTAAAGAAAAGATGCCTGAAAAAAGATATAAGAGAGGCCAGATTATTGAAGGTTATGGTCGTCATCCCGACCTACAACGAAAGGGACAATATTGAAAGGCTGACCGATGACATCATTGCCCTTGATGTCGATGCCGGCATATTGATAGTCGATGATAATTCTCCTGATGGGACTGGGGATATCGCAGATGAGATAGCCAAAAGGCATAAAGAGGTCCATGTCTTGCACCGGGAAGGCAAGCAGGGGCTCGGTTCAGCTTACAGGGCCGGCTTTAAGTATGCACTTGGGACGAAAGCCGAATATATCGTCCAGATGGATGCCGATTTTTCCCATAACCCGGCATCGATAATAGACTTTCTAGCCATGGCAAAAGAGGCCGATGTAGTTGTTGGATCAAGGTACCTGAACGGTGTTAGCGTCGTTAACTGGCCTATTCGCCGCCTTATGCTCAGCTATTTTGCAAATATGTACACCCGGGTGATAACGGGACTGAAGATTACAGACTGTACAGGCGGATTTAAATGTTTTAACAGGAAGGTTCTTGAGGCCATAGACCTTGACAGTATACGTTCTGACGGGTACTCTTTTCAGATTGAGATGAACCACAGGGCTACGGAACTGGGGTTTGCTATAGCTGAGATACCCATTATCTTTATTGACCGGCACGCAGGTTCTTCGAAGATGTCAAAAAAGATTGTCCGTGAGGCGGTATTGATGGTTTGGCGCTTGAGAATAGGGGCAATATGCAGAAATATATTCAGGAAAAAATACTAGGTATTAGATGCTAAACCAGGGATGGGCTATTGCCTGCGAAGTAGGTTTTTTTGGATGGGTGGGCTGCACCATAGGCTTTATCTTTAGATCTTTTGGAGAAGAAGACTCTTTCTACGGCAAAAGAGGGCTTTTCTGGGGGGGGCTTGTGGTCATCTTTTATGCCCTGTGGGTGCTTGGAATGCTGAGGGCCTGAATTGATCTTTTCCAATGTAGCAATATACAAGACCCTTACCCGCCCTTTAGCGGTTTTTGTTATGATTATTGTCCTTTTGCCAGGCTGTGCGTCGGTGGAGGACAAGATCCCTGAACGCTCTATCGAGGCAGGCAAGCTATGGCCTATGCCTCCCATGGAAAGCAGGATCAGGTATATACGCTCGATCTCTTCTCCCGCAGATATTGCGGCCCAGAAAAAACCCGGTTTATTCGCTAAGGCCTTACGGTTTTTAACTGGAGGGGAAAGGACGGGCGGGCACTCTATAGCCAGGCCTTACGGGATCTATTTTGATAGTAAAAAGGGTGAGCTTTATGTAGCTGATACCGGCCTGAAGGGTATTCACAAGTACGACCTGGCCAGTGGCAAGTCAGGCTTTCTTGATAGGGCCGGTGAGACCTATTTCGAGATGCCCGTCGGGGTTGTTGTTGTAAATAAAAAAATATATATCACCGATACAGTCCTTAAAAAACTTTTTATTACAGACCTGGACGGTGACCTGATACGAGAAATCGAAGGATGGAGCAGGCCGGGCGGTATAGCCTATGACGCATTAAATGGGCGTATCTATGTTGTAGATGTTTTGGAAGGTACGGTCAAGGCCCTTGACCTTGAGGGCAATTACCTGTTTGAGTTCGGCCAGAAGGGAGGAAAGTCGGGGGAACTGCACCTGCCTTCTAATGTATGGGCAGACAGGAAGGGCAATGTATACGTGTCCGACTCTATGAACTTTCGTATACAGGTCTTTGACAGCAGGGGATACCAGCTTGCCTCTATCAGCCAGCTTGGTGACGGCTCAGGCGATCTTGCGAGACCCAAGGGTGTCGCCGTGGACAGCGACGGTAATATTTATGTAGTAGATTCAAACTTTAATAATGTACAGATATTTGATATAAAGGGACGCCTGCTTCTCTTTTTTGGGGAGTCAGGTTCAAGGAAGCCGGGACAATTTAATCTGCCTACGGGCATCTTTATCGATGGCAGCAACAGGGTGTACGTAGCTGACGCCTACAACGCCAGGATACAGGTCTTCCAGTATCTTGAGAGCAATGAAGGTTCTGATATTACAAGCGGGGCCCCGGGCTTAGCTCGATAACACTTTTACAGGGAAGAAAGATCATGAGTGTTTTTATTAAAAATATATTACAATTTCTAATACTGTCTGTCATTTCCTTAACGGCCCTTGCCGCGTCGGCAGCAGGGGTGGTAGACACCAAACACAACCTGGCCCACTGGGGGCCGGGCACGTACACGGCCGTTACGGAAGACAGGGTGTGTATATTCTGCCATACGCCGCATAATGCCAGCCCCGACGGTCCGCTATGGTCCCATGCTCTTACCGCCGGGGGTGTTACATTTAAAAAATACTCATCAGGTACTCTACGGATACTTGGCGAAGCGCAGGCATCATCGGGGTATGTTGCGGGCCAGATTACAGGGGCAACAAAGTTGTGTCTGGGCTGCCATGACGGGCTGACGGCGCTGGGTGCCATAACCACCGGTAGAGGCTCCATAACGATTACTATGAATACAGATATTATTACCGGCTCAAGCAGTTATAAAGAGGATGCAAGCACAGTAAACATACAGAACAAGCATCCGGTTTCATTTAACTATAATGCCTCTGTTGTGACTGATATAACTAGCGCCGTCGGCTCCCCCATCCCCAAGGGTGCCGTTTATGACCTACCAAAGAACAATACAAACGGCACCTCAATAAATCTGTCTGTGCAAAAAATGGTTGATGCCGCAGGCGGAAGGATAGAGTGCACTATATGCCACGACCCTCATGAGAACAAGGCCACATACAACCAGGCCCTCCTTCCATTCTGGGTAAGTGGATCGTATAACGATGCAATTCTCGGGAATTTGAGTTCTTATGAGGGTGTCTGTGCCTCATGCCATAGCCAGTCATACGGGGAGTACACGGGCTTTTCGGATTATACAAGCCTGCGTTAAAGATGATTATTTGAAATCAGCATTAAGGGTAACTTTATGAGATATACTTTAATAGTGGCCATAACTTTTATTGCGTCCTTTGTCACAAGTGCCGTAGATGCCAGGTATCTTAAGTACAAGGATATACATTCAAGCTCGGACTTTATCCGGAGCAGCTGCCGTGCCTGCCATGCGGGAAGCCGGATGAACCGAAGCATCACCGAGACCTGCCTCCAGTGTCACAGCAACGACATGAAGCTTGAAAAGGCTGAGAAGAAAAAATTGCTAAGTAGTGATTACAGGATACTTAGAGACATCTTGAGTGCGGACATATCAGAGGCCCTTGGCAAGACCTATAATCACCCCGTTGGAGAAGCGCGCGGCGTGCATAATCCCTTTGAGACTATGCCTGAGGATGACTCGAGGACGCCAAGGCATGTGGAATGCACAGACTGCCATAACGCACACCTCATGAAAAAAGAGAGACCATATGCCGGGATCATAGGTGTAGGTAAAGGTGGAATGACCGGGGTTCAGGCCGTAAAGGAATATGAAGTCTGCTTCCGCTGCCATTCAGACAGCATGAACCTGCCTGTAAGCCAGACAAACAAGCGAGAGGAATTTGATGAAGACAATGCCTCATTCCATCCCGTAGTAACTGAAGGGAAGAGCACCCTTGTCCCGAGCCTTATAAGGCCTTACAGGGAAAGAGCCATTGATGATGGCGACATATCTATAATAAAATGCAGCAACTGCCATAACAACGATGATAAGAACAGGGCTCAGGGGCCTCACGGCTCAAAGTACCAGTTTATACTCTCTGATAACTATTCCCTTCAGGATGATGTGGACGAACGACCTTATCGCTATGAACTCTGCTACAGGTGCCATAAAAGAAGCTCCATACTCAGTGATGTCACCAACTTCACTCATTCCCTTCACATAAAGGGAGACATCTTAACAAATAGAAGAGGCACCAGTTGCTATACATGTCATGACGCTCACGGCAGTAAGGAATATACACACCTTATCAAGTTTAATGAAGATGTGGTCTTCAGAAATCCCTCAACGGGTGAATTCAGCTTCACCGACAAGGGGGACTTTACCGGCGAATGTTCTCTCATGTGCCACGGGAGCGTACATAATCCCAAATCTTACTAAACTCCAAAGGGGGCTTTTGCCCCCTCGTATATCTCCCTTGATTTTTCGCTAAAAGCGTGCCACTATAACTACCTTAACTAAAAGAGTTTTTTCTTTAAACGACGGTAGATTTAGTGCGAGAAAAAAACATGCAAACAGATCAATTTATGATCGGGCGGTTTTACCTGCAAGGATTGCTGCTTTCTCTTACTGCCCTTTATCTGACCGCGTGCCAGAGTTTATACGGCATATCTCAGGAAAACCCTCACATAAGTGAAAATGATTGCGCTAACTGCCACAGCGCGGAACCCACCTTGCTTCTTACTGCCCGCAAGGGACAAGTTTCTTCAGCAAACAAACTTTACTCCCCTGCCCGCCTGATGAAATATGACCTCAACCGTCTCTGCATAAGGTGCCACAAGGGGGGGGAAGGTGACCATGCAGTTAGTCTTAAGCCTGAAATAAACCGCCACTCTCTACCCCTGGATAAGGAGGGGAGGATCAACTGTGCAACGACATGTCATGATGTTCATCCGGGACATAAGGACAGCAGAGGCTACCTTCGTCAGCTGGCAAGAGAGCTGTGTCTTTCATGCCATGACAAGTGAGATTCCTCAGCTGTAAGCCGGGGAATCTGAGTAAGCTTGAATGCAGGCGCCTTATAAAATTTTTCTGGAGATGAAGACCTAAACAATGCCAGTATACAGATATAAAGCAGGTAACGACCAGGGAGTGGTCGTGGAAAAAGAGGCGACGGCAAAAAGTCCTGAAGCACTGCGAGGGCAGCTTGAAGACAAAGGCTGGTTTGTCTACCATGTCACAGCCAGGGGAGTATCGCTGCGTGGCCACGGGCTGACACTAAAAGGAAAGAGGGTTAAAACTTCTGAATTTATTGTCTTTAACCAGGAGCTTTCAGCATTGCTCAAAGCGGGGCTTACGGTGGTAAGTTCACTTGAAACCCTGGCTGAAAAAGAGGAGAACAGCTATTTTAGAGAGGTGCTGGAAGGTGTTACAATTGCCGTAAAGGAGGGGGCCGACCTCTCTGAGGCCATGAGCAAAACGTCGACTTTGTTTACCGGACTCTACACGGCATCGATAAGTGCAGGCGAAAAAAGCGGCGACCTTGTCACTAATATTACAAGATATATCCGCTACATAAAGCGGGTGGAAGAACTAAAGAAAAAGGTCATAAGTGCTTCGATATACCCCGTCATCCTTCTCTTTGTTGCCCTTTTTGTAGTTTTTTTCCTTCTCCTCTACGTTGTTCCCTCGTTCAGCCAGATATTTCTCGACTCCGGAGCAGAGCTGCCCTTGCCAACAGTCATACTTATAACTATAACAGGCTTTCTAAAAGACAATATAGCTTTCATTGGCGGGGCCTTGCTGGGACTTTCAATATTTTTCATCTCAACAAAAAATACGGACAGGGCAAAAAGAACCATGGATCATATAAAGGTATCAGCACCCTGGGTCGGTGAAACGGTAAAAAGGTATGCCGTAGCGAAGTTCAGCCGCACTCTTTCCACGATCCTTAAGAGCGGAACACCCCTTACCTCAGCCCTCCAACTGGCTGCAGGGACACTTGATAACAGCGTTCTCGAAGAAAAGATCCTGGCAACAGCAGAAAGGGTTAAAACGGGAGAGTCACTTGCCGGGGCCATGGAGGAAACAGGTATCATGCCTTCAACTGCATTGAAGATGATCCTTGTGGGAGAATCAAGCGGCTCCCTTGACAGTATGTTTGAAAATATAGCGGAACTTTTTGAGGAAGAGGTAGACAGAAAGATAAATGTGCTTACCACTATAATAGAACCCGTCCTGATGCTCGGGATGGGCCTTGTTGTTGCGCTCATTGTAGTTGCCATGTACCTGCCCATATTCAAGTTGGCAGGCGCTTCGGGATAAAAGAGATTGAAAAGAGCCTCACTCTGGGCTAGAATGTAAAATTGCCTTATAAATTACAACCTTAAGGAAAACTGACTTTTTATAGAGATGATGCAGGCAAGAAAAAAAATAGGTGGGCTTCTTGTTGAGGCTGGGTTTTTAACTGAGCAGCAGATAGAGACGGTGATTCCTCTTGTCAGGGAAAGTGGCAGGCGTTTTGGCGAAGTCTGCATAGAGGAAGGCCTTATAAATGAAGAACAGTTGGCCCTTGTCCTGGCAAGGCAAAGCGGACTTGATTATGTCGACCTGACAGAGTTCGACCCTGCCGAGGAGCTTATGGACTCTGTCTCCCTGAAGCATATGACGATGTACCTTTTTGCCCCTTATAAAATAGAGGCAGGTACATTGACTATAGCCGTTTCAGACCCGACTGACATAATGCTTCTCGATGAACTGGAGCTGCTTTTAGGTATGCAGTTTCACGTTGTTGTCGCCTCTAAAAAGGGAATCGAAAGAACAATAAAGCTATTTGAAGGCACGGGCAGGCTGGTGCAAGATGTCTCGGCAGGGATGGAACTCCAGCTCCTTAAGGAGACAGAAGAAGGCGAAGAGGTTCTTTCCGTAGAAAAAATCTCCACTGAAATGAGCCCCGTTGTCAAACTGATTGACTCGACTATTCTTAACGCGCTGGGCAGGCGGGCAAGCGATATCCACATTGAGTGTACCAGGACGGGAGTGGAGATAAAATACAGGATAGACGGTGTTCTTTACAGTGCCGCAGAACCATTGGACATGCAATATCAAAGTGCTATTATCTCCCGCATCAAGGTAATGTCTGAACTGGATATATCGGAAAAGAGAGTCCCTCAGGACGGTCGCTTCAAACTGCGAATAAAGGGTCGCCCAATAGACTTCCGCGTATCCATAATACCCAGTATTTTCGGAGAAGACGCCGTCATAAGGATACTGGACAAAGAATCTATCGACGCCGAGATGTCTACACTTTCTCTTGAGTCAATAGGCTTTCACCGCGACGAGATAGACAGATTCCGCCGCATGATAAGGGAGCCATACGGAATGGTACTCGTTACCGGTCCCACAGGCAGCGGTAAGACGACAACGCTCTATGCCGCCCTTACTGAGATAAACAGCAGCGAAGAAAAGATAATAACCATTGAAGACCCCGTTGAGTACAATCTTGAGGGCATAGTCCAGATACCTGTGAACGAGAAAAAGGGGCTCACCTTTGCAAAGGGGCTTCGCTCTGTACTGCGCCACGACCCGGACAAAATAATGGTTGGAGAGATCCGGGATATCGAGACGGCAGAGATCGCCATACAGTCTGCCTTAACAGGTCACCTGTTATTTACTACTGTGCATGCAAATAATGTATTTGATGTTTTAGGCCGTTTCCTCCACATGAAAATAGAGCCATACAACTTCGTATCTTCACTTAACTGCATCCTGGCACAGAGGCTGGTAAGAAAAATATGCGAAAAATGCAAAAAGGAAGTGAGTTATTCAGAGGAAGAACTGAAAGAGTCCGGCCTTGACCACAAAAAGCTCCAAACACACAAATTTTATGAGGGAAAGGGCTGTGTCGAGTGCAACCATACGGGATATAAGGGCCGCTCTGCCATCGTAGAACTGCTCGACCTTACAGATGACCTGCGTGAGATGATACTGGAAAAACATTCTGTGGCACGCCTTAAAAAGGCCGCCGCAGAAAAGGGGACGGTATTTTTGAGAGAAGCAGCAGTCCAGAAGTTTCTGGAAGGTGAAACCACTCTTAAGGAAATCAACAGGGTGACTTTTGTTGAGTGATTTATAGTGATTAAATTTACAGGGGTGAAACCCCGGGGCATCGCTATCTCCGAAGACGGGCTACGCTGGGTAGAACTGGACAGTGCGGATGGGGATGCAGCGATTTCAGGATCAGCCTTTGAGCCTGTTCCGGCCGGCACTGTTGAGCCTAATTTTGCAAAGGAAAATATCAAAGACAGGGAACTGTTTAAAAAATGCCTTCTAAAGGCAATCCCTGAAGGTAAAAGAAGGGGTGATATTGCCCTCTCGTTGCCGGATCAGCTTGTCAGGATAGTTATACTTGACTTTGACGAGCTGCCGCAAATAAGAAAAGAGGCTGAGAAGCTTATATTGTGGCGTATAAAGAAGATGCTCCCCATTTCAACGGAAGAGGCCCATATAGACTACTGTATCACTGGCGAAAATGGAGATAAAATCCAGGTGCTGGCAGCCGTTGCCGCAAAAAAAGTCATCAGGGAATATGAAGACAGCCTCCGTGAAATAGGGCTGCGGCCAATACTTGTCGATATAGCCTCGCTAAATACCCTTTCGCTCTTCCTTGATGAGATAGAGGGAGATTCCATTTTTGTCGATATCTCCGGTGGGGAAGCTGTAGGCATTGCGCTTATGGCCGACAGGGAGTTGATTTTTTTCAGGAGCAAAGACCTTCAAGGTGATATAGAGCGGGTAGGACAGGAGATTGTATCAACTCTCACCTACCACAAAACAAGAATGCCGGACCTGCATATCAAGCGACTTTACCTGGCATGTCGCCAGAGTGACTATGAGGCAATCGAAAATGGTCTTAAAAATGTCTTTGAAGGTGAAATCTGCCGCCTGAGCTTAACAGATCAGCTTAAAGACGGCTTACCCTCTGATAAAAAATCTGCTTTTTCCCCTGCAATAGGCGGGGCTATGAGGCTTTAGAATATGAAGAAAAAGGGTTTCAACCTTTCCACATACTGGTATAGCGACAGGGGTTTACAATATAGCCTCTACCTTTTACTGCCCTTGCTTGTGCTCTTATTCACCTATGTAAACTATCAGTCTTTTGCGGCACTTAACAGTGAAAAAATGGCCTTATCCAGTAAGTTGCAGAGTGCAAGCTCGGAGCTTATAAAACTAAAAGCCGACTCAGGCCCTGCCCTTGATGACCTGGAGGCCACTTTGGACTCTGCTGCTAAAAAGGCGGAGGAGATAAACAAGATACTGAAAAGGAACGCCTTTTCCTGGAGTGAACTGCTCTACTCTCTTGAGAGCGCTTCCCCGGCAGGGATCTCCATCAAGAGAATAAAGCCCAGCTACAAGGATAAAAAGATAAGGATCTCCGGTGTGGCAAAGGGACTGGTCTCTATTACAGATCTTGTAGAG
>JADFVX010000106.1 GCA_015222755.1 Pseudomonadota bacterium
AAAGGCTGTGATAATACCGACAACACCCAGGGGGTGCCACTGTTCCATCATACGATGGGACGGCCTCTCACTGGCAATGGTCAAGCCATGCAGTTGACGTGACAGACCGACGGCAAAATCACAGATATCAATGGCCTCCTGGACCTCACCCAGTGATTCCTGCAGGATCTTTCCACATTCAAGACTGATCAGCTCGGCAAGGACCTCTTTATGCTCACGAAAGCCCTCAGCCAGCAGACGTACAAGTTCTCCCCGCTTGGGCGCGGGTATGAGCCGCCACTCAAGATATGCCTCATTGGCCAGGGCAACCTGACTATCCAGTTGAGAATGGCCCGCCATATTAATAGAGGCGAGCGCCTTATTATCAACAGGTGATGTAACTGTCAGCGTTTCAAGGTCTGCAAGGCCGGAAATATCCTTAGCCTTGATATCACAATCTGAGAAAAGAGATGGGTAAACTCTATCTGACAACGGTCTTTGGGATAAGAGGTCTCTTTCTTTTAACTGACTGAGTGTCTCGATTATCATAATTAGCCCTTATATGAATCTGGTAATCTCCTCCCCCTTGATGGGGGAGGATTAAGGTGGGGGTGAAAAAGCTTAATAGAGGCTGCCCCCTCCCCTTCATCCCCTCCCACCAGGGGAGGGGAAATTAACATATTTAATCGCCGGAGCACCCACAGGGCACTTGTGCTCTGTGAGTATAAGGGGATGAAGGGGAGGGGGCTAAATAAAGTTCATTTGCCCATTATCTTTCACCCTCACCCTAACCCTCTACCACTCCGGGCATTATAGATCCCATCAAGGGAGAGGGGACAAAGCCCCTTTATGGGGAAGAAAAACAATGATTCCTCACCGATTCCACCACGCCCTCAATATTACCCAATACCTCATTATTCCAGAAACGCAATACTCTAAAACCTTCACCCTTCAGCCACTCATCCCTTTGCTGATCTTTAGCACTATCTCCCGCATGCTGCCCGCCATCTGCTTCGATAATTAGGCTTTTCACGAAGCAGGCAAAATCAACGATATATTTTCCAATAGGCTGCTGCCGTCTGAATTTAAGTCCTTCGAATCGCTTTGACTTTAGCTTTTTCCATAATAATCGTTCTGCATCGCTTGAGTTTTTTCTTAATTTTCTTGCTAGTTTATTAGGGTTCCATGTCATTATTATGCTCACCCCCACCTTAATCCTCTACCACTCCGGGCATAAACCCCATCAAGGGGGAGGTGATCAGCCAATGCCCCCTCACCCTAGCCCTCTCTCACCGGGGGAGAGGGAATTATCTGGATGCCCAATCAAGTTGAGCATGACGAGGTGCTTGCAGCATGCCCCGCTTTGTAAACAGGGAAGAATGCAAGCTGTAAAAATTGTATATTACCTTACTCGGATGCCCCATCCCGCTTTAGCGGGATGGGAGGGGCATCATACAGTTTTAGAGATACTCTTAATATTTAATCGCCGGAGCATTAACTATTATGCGTCTGGAAATATTTACCAAAGCGGTTATTAATAAACAGATCAAAAGGGATATCTTCCTGCTTTATAAAATTAGCCTCAGGCAATTGCTGATTAAAGAACAGGTCTACTACAGCACATATGCTGGCAGCCGTTGTTATCTGTATTGCACTCCAATGTTCACCAAATATGTCGGCATGATAAATCCTTCGACTTTCACTGATCTGTCGCAGCTGACCATCAACAATGCCGGTACCACTTACCAGAATCACAACCACATCCTGCATGGTTGTCGCTACGGCATTTTCAAAAATTTTCTTTAATAGTTGCTGCCGTTTGCCCAGTTTTAAACCGCCTATCAAAAAGCTCATCAAATGTTGATGCCCTTTATAACGCACAGTCTTATAATTGAGGTTTTCTACTTTGCCATCCAAAGTCCTACACAGAGTTCCCAGGCCTCCTGATGTATTAAAGGCTTCAAACTCCACACCATCCAGTGAAAAATTTTCCAGTCCTTCGAGAGGGATCAGCTCAACCTGTTTACCATGTTTTATCGCAGGGCAAGGGTTACAATACTCGTTGATCAGTCCATCGGTAGACCATGTAAGATTATACATCATTAGATTACTGGGAAATTCCGGCAGTGCACCTACACGTAATTTGAGATCATTAATCTCATCAAATTGATTAAAAATATAAGCTGCCAATATAGAAATAAAACCGGGAGCCAGACCACACTGAGGTACGAACACCTGTCCCTTTTTCGCCTGTGCGCTCATTTTATAAATTGCTTCAGAGGCCTTGACATCTTCAGTTAGATCAAAATAACTGGCGCCGATTTCTAAAGCTGCCTGAGCGACATCTACACTCTCATTGTAAGGACAGGCTGAAATAACAGCTGAATATCCGGAAAGCGCCTTTAGTAATTGTTTTTTATCATGAAGATCAAGTTGGCAGGTTTTTATCTCTTTAATATCTGAAAACTGATCAAGCGCTTCTGCCTTACTATCAATTACGAGCAACTGATAATTATGGGTATGGTAGAGCAGCTTGGCAATTGAGCTGCCAATTCTTCCTGCTCCTATAATTGCTACATTAAACATAGTTCCTTTCCTCCTAAGGCCGGCAGGGAAAACCAACCCCGTTAGAGATACTTCTCTAGGCGGGGTAAATCTCTAGCCCCGGCTTAAAACAAAAAAGCCCGTCGCAGTTAAGCACTGCTCCGGGCCTTCAAATCTCTCAACTGTTTTTTTAAAATCGTCGCCACTAAATCCCCCATTAGAACCATGCAGACATCAAAACATTCGGCAACTCTATCGCACATCTCACGGATTTACAAACACTTTTTTCAATTTCCACACCCTTAGAATATAAAATCAATTCTAAGGGTGTGAAAGCTTTTAGACGGGATAAAAACCTTTAAAATCCTGTCAAAAACCCGACACAGACTTTCACCGTAAAATTTCCTGAAATTTTAGAGCCATTTTTGTTAGAATAGAGCCTCCCTCTTGATTTGTTATAATGTGTTAGCGAAACAATACTTCATATAATAATTTGAGGGCAGGGACAAATAACTGTAAGGTTTAGGTTTATGAAATATTCGAGAGTTTACATAGAGTCCGTCGGTTATGAGCTTGCACCCATAGTCGTTACATCGACGGAACTGGAAAACAGGCTAAAGCCGATGTATGAGAAGCTGCGTATTTCGCCGGGGCAACTGGAAACCCTCACCGGTATCAGGGAGAGGCGCTGGTGGAAGCCTGATACGCCAATATCACAAGGCGCCATTGCCGCCGCTAAAAAATCCTTGCAGGAAAGAGACATCTCGCCAAAAGATATAGGCGCTGTTATCTACGCTGGCGTATGCCGGGAGCATTTCGAGCCTGCCACTGCATGCCAGGTGGCCGCAGCTCTAGGCGTCCGCGGCGTAGCCGCAGTATATGACATATCAAACGCCTGCCTGGGAATACTGAACGGCGTGCTCGACATCGCAAACCGCATAGAGCTTGGCCAGATAAGGGCCGGGATAGTAGTGGCCTGCGAAAGCTCACGCGAGATAAACGAGATCACCATAAAAAAGATGCTCGACAACCCGAGCATGGAGCTATTCACAAAATCGCTGGCCACCTTTACCGGTGGATCAGGCGCCGCCGCCGTGCTCCTTACGGACGGTTCCTTTTCACCGTCGCGTCGTCCAAAACTGCTGGGCGGAGTGAATATTGCCGCACCCGAGCACCATACACTCTGTCGCTGGGGACTAAGGCCAGACTCCGCTGAAAACAATGTCCCGTACATGGAGACCGATGCCGTTGCCGTTATGAAATACGGCGTGGAGCTGGGGAAGAAGACCTGGGACGCTATGCTGAAGGAGCTGAACCTGACGACAGAGAGGGTAAACAAGGTCATATGCCACCAGGTGGGCGATGCCCATCAGAAGCTGATCCTCCAGACACTCGGCGTTCCACCTGAAAAAGACTTTACCACCTATGAGTTTCTCGGCAACATGGGGACAGTGTCACTGCCCGTTACGGCGGCCCTCGCCAATGAGCGGGACGCCCTCCTCCCCGGCGATATCGTCGGTTTCCTGGGGATAGGCAGCGGACTTAACTGCCTCATGCTCGGGATAAAGTGGTGATGAAATCACCCTACCCATTTGAAAGCCGTTTTATCGATCTTGACGGACTGAAGTACCACTACCTGGATGAAGGCAGCGGCGACCCCGTGGTCATGGTCCACGGCAACCCGAGCTGGTCATTCTACTACCGAAACCTCGTATCTGCCTTAAAAGAAAACTACCGCACTATCGTTCCCGACCATATAGGCTGTGGTCTGTCTGACAAGCCCGATGATTCAAGCTACCCCTTCACGCTGAAGCGGCGCGTCGACGACCTTGAAGCGCTTCTCGCTTATCTCGGCATAAGGAAAAATATCACCCTCGTCCTCCACGATTGGGGCGGAATGATCGGCATGGCCTATGCGACACGCCATCCGGAACGGATCGCACGACTTGTTATCCTCAACACGGGCGCCTTTCACCTGCCCAAGACAAAAAGACTTCCACTGTCCCTAAGGATATGCCGGGATACGCCGCTCGGCCCCTTTCTTGTGCAGGGTTTCAATGCCTTTGCAAGGGGCGCGGCAATGGTTGGCTGCAAGCGAAACCCCATGAGTGCAGAGCTGAGAAATTCCTACTGCAGCCCCTACGACAACTGGAGCAACCGCCGCGCAACGATACGCTTCGTACAGGATATTCCACTTAAGCCCGCTGACCCCGGCTATGACTTAATCAGCAGCGTTGAATACGGCCTTGAACAATTATCTGACAGACCCATGACCATCTGCTGGGGAGAGAAGGACTTTGTATTTGACGGCCACTTCCTTGCCGAGTGGAAGAGGCGCTTTCCAAAGGCAGAGGTACACGCCTTTGCCGACTGCGGCCACTATATACTGGAAGATGCAGCCGACGAGGTCATCCCCATCATCAAGGATTTTCTCACAAACAACCCCATAAAGGCCGGGGGGAAATGACCTCCGGCAAAACAGTCAACATCGCCGCACACCTGCCGGAGATGGCATCCAGCCAGCCCGATACACCGGCCATCTACTTCCCCGTAAGAGGGGACTACACTTCTTATACATTCAGACAACTCGATCTTGAAAGCAACCGAATCGCCCTTGGCCTTGAATCGATAGGCATCAAGAGAGGTGTACGCACCGCCCTCATGGTGAAGCCGGGGCTGGAGTTTTTTACGCTCACCTTTGCGCTCTTCAAGCTGGGCGCCGTACCGGTGCTCATCGACCCCGGCATGGGCCTTAAAAACCTCAAAAAATGCCTTGCAGAGGCCGAACCGGAGGCCTTCATAGGCATCCCCCAGGCCCACATTGCCAGGCTGCTCCTCGGCTGGGGAAAGGATACCCTTAAGATACTTTTGACCGTCGGCAGAAATCTATTCTGGGGAGGCTCGACACTGGAGAAGGTGAGCGGACAGGTCCCTGAAGGATCAAGCTACCATATGGCCGAAACGGGAGAAGACGACAGGGCGGCGATTTTATTTACCAGTGGCAGCACGGGCATACCGAAGGGGGCCGTATACAGCCACGGTAACTTTGCGGCGCAGGTGGAGGCACTGAAAAAACTATACAATATTACCCCCGGAGAGATCGACCTACCCACCTTTCCACTCTTTGCCCTCTTTGCCCCTGCACTGGGCATGACCTCCGTAATCCCCGAGATGGACTTTACCCGGCCCGGCAGTGTCGATCCTGTGAAGATCATTTCGGCTATAAAGAGGTTCAATATTACCAGCATGTTCGGCTCGCCTGCCCTTATTAACCGTGTCGGCTCTTACGGGAAAGAAAAGGAAATTAAGCTGCCCACACTCAAGAGGGTCATATCGGCGGGGGCCCCTGTACCCTCTGTCGTGATGGAGCGTTTTTCCGAAATGCTGGAGGGCGGGGCAGAGATATTCACCCCCTACGGCGCCACCGAGGCGCTGCCCGTCTGCTCCATCGGCAGCAGAGAGATCCTTGAAAAAACGAGGCAGCTGACAGAAGAGGGGAAAGGGGTGTGTGTAGGCAAAGCGGTAGACAATATCCGTCTGGAGATCATCAAGATCAGTGACGGGCCCATAGAGAAATGGAGCGAGGACCTGAAGGCCCGTCCCGGAGAGATCGGCGAGATCATCGTCAAGGGTGCTCAGGTAACAAAAACCTACTACAATCGCTCTGGCTCTACAGAGCTTGCAAAGATAGAAGATGGCTCGTACGGCTCCTTCTTCCACCGCATGGGAGACCTGGGATATATCGATGAGGTCGGGCGTATATGGTTCTGCGGGCGAAAGTCCCACCGCGTAGGAACTGCCAAAGGCGAGCTCTACACCGTCCCCTGCGAGGCCATATTCAATACCCACAGGGATGTCTTCAGGACGGCCCTTGTCGGGATAGGCAAACCTGGGAAGATGGAGCCCGTACTCTGTGTTGAAACGGAAAAAGCTGTGGCCACCTCAGAGCATGAACGCATCAAGAAAGAGCTCCTTGAGATAGGCCGGGGATACGATATTACCCGTAATATCAGAAGCATCCTTTTCCACCCTGCCTTCCCCGTCGACATTAGGCATAACGCCAAGATATTCCGTGAAAAGCTGTCTGTCTGGGCCGGGGAGAAACTCAAATGAAGGCGCTCGTTACGGGAGGGGGCGGCTTTTTAGGCAAGGTCATCGTCCGTATGCTGCTCGAACGCGGCACCGGGGTAAGGACTATTTCGAGATCGGCCCAGCCGGAGCTTGAGGCGATGGGGGTGGAGCATGTGACAGGTGACATAGGTGATGAAGCAGCCATCATTAAGGCTGCCGACGGCTGCGACATCGTCTACCATGTGGCCGCCAAGGCGGGTATCTGGGGCCCTTACGATGAATATTACAAGGCCAACGTGCTTGGCACAAAAAACGTTATCAATGCCTGCCACGCCAAAGGGATCAGAAAACTTGTCTATACGAGTTCTCCAAGCATTGTCTTCGATGGCAGCGATATGGAAGGGGTAGATGAGTCTGTCCCCTACCCTGAGCATTTCGAGGCCTACTATCCCGAGACCAAGGCCGAGGCCGAGCGACTGGTACTGGCAGCCAACAACGATAAACTTGCCACAG
>JADFVX010000016.1 GCA_015222755.1 Pseudomonadota bacterium
AGTTATATATGTGGGTTATAATTGCTCGTGCCGTTATTTCCTGGGTAAATCCCGATCCTTATAACCCGATTGTGCAGTTTTTGTATAAGGCTACTGACCCTTTACTATATAGAGTCCGCCGCAGGATGCCCGATTTTGGCGGAATAGATTTTTCACCTATTATAGTAATATTAGTAATTGTCTTTTTACAAAGTTTTCTGGTTCAAACGCTGAACAATCTGGCTATGTCACTCAAATAGAGGTACGGAGGTAATACTATGAAGATATCCCCACTGGACATACAGCATCAGAAATTCAGGATAATATTCAGAGGATACGACTCACGTGACGTTGATTCCTTTATGGAGTTGATATATAACGAGTTTGAAGACCTGATCAAGGAAAAGGATGATCTGAAAACTGAGCTTAAGGATAAGACAAACCTGACGGATGAGCTTCTTGAAAGGGAAAAGACCATCAAGGAGACAATGATGACGGCTCAACAGGTCACGCAGGATATGAAATCCAATGCAAAAAAAGAGGCTGACCTGATAAAGAGCGAGGCTGAGATCCAGGGTGAAAATATTATTAACAATGCCCATAAACGTCTTGCGGCACTTCTTGATGACATTACAGAAGTCAAACGGCAGAAGGCCCAATTTATTGCATCTCTCAGGGGGCTTGTAGATACGCACGGAAAGATGCTCGAAGTGGATGAGCGTGAAGATGAAGGTCTTAGGGATATAGAAGAGAGGCTTAAGTTCTTGAAGCGTGGCAGGTAATTTTACTTCTGAAAATTCAGAGTGTTGTGGCCGGCTTGACCGGCCTTTTTTACAGGGGATGTTTGAATGAGAAAAAGGGAATCTCCCTCCGAGTATAAGGGTTTTGAAGGGCTTGTTCAAATAATGAAGCGTTTGAGGGGCCCCGGTGGTTGTCCCTGGGACAGGGAACAGGATAAGGAAAGCCTCAAGCCTTTTGTTATAGAGGAGGCCTACGAGGTCGTTGAGGCCATAGATAATGGTGAACCCTCGGAGCTCAGGGAGGAGCTTGGTGATCTCTTGCTTCAGGTAGTTTTTCTGTCGCAGCTGGCTGAAGAGACTGGTGAATTTAATATAGATGACGTTGTTTTTGGGATTATTGAGAAACTTGAAAGGCGACATCCCCATGTTTTTGCTGAGGCCTCAGGTCTTACAACTGAAGAAGTTGTAAAAAACTGGGCCAGCATCAAGATCGATGAAAAGAAGGAGAAGGGGGCATCTTCAGTTCTTGATGGCGTACCTTTACAGATGCCGGCTCTTCTCAGAGCCCATCGTCTTACTGAAAAGGCTTCAAGGGTTGGTTTTGACTGGGATTCTATAGACGGTATTCTCGCTAAACTGGAAGAGGAGTTGAAGGAGTTTGAGGAGGCAGTTGCCTCGAAGGAGCGCCTTAAAATGGAGGAGGAGTTGGGTGATGTTATATTCTCTCTTGTGAACATTGCCCGTTTCCTTGAAGTTAATCCAGAAGAGGCCCTCAAAAAGACTATTTTCAAGTTTGTAAGCCGTTTCCTATACATGGAGGAAGCTATAAAGGTGGGTGGCGGCGAAATACGAGATGCCGGCCTTGAGGAGATGGAGCGTTTGTGGGAGGAGGCAAAGGCTGCGGAGAAGTGATTTGTGCAGCCTCTTTAGCCCCTTGATTTTATTGATTTTATTGGTGTTTTAGGTTATTCTCAATAGTTAAAAAATAATAAGGAGCGGCACTTTGAAAAAAGAGAAGTACAATGTCGCAGTTGTTGGCGCCACCGGTCTAGTTGGTAAGGAAATAATATCTATACTGGAAGAAAGAGATTTTCCTGTCGGAGAGATCAAACTGCTGGCATCTGAAAGGTCTGCTGGCGAAATGATGGATTTCGCTGGTAAATCTTACATTATTGAGGCTCTTTCCGACTGTTCATTTGAAGGAATAGATATCGGCCTTTTTTCCCCTGGCGCTTCAGTCAGTTCAAAATATGCACCTATAGCCGCTGCTGCCGGTGCCGTTGTGATAGACAATACCAGTCACTTCAGGATGGACCCCGATGTGCCGCTAGTCGTGCCGGAGGTCAACCCGGAAGATATTGCTGAATATACAAAAAAGGGAATAATAGCGAACCCGAACTGCTCTACCATACAGCTGGTGGTGGCATTAAAGCCCATATATGACGAGGCCGGGGTAAAGCGTATAGTCGTGTCTACCTATCAGGCAGTTTCAGGGGCGGGAAAAGATGCCATCGATGAACTGCATGATCAGGTAGTATCTATTATGAGCCAGAAGCCACTCAAATGTGAGACATTCCCCTATCAGATAGCCTTTAACTGCCTTCCTCAGATAGATGTATTCCTTGATAACGGTTACACCAAGGAAGAGATGAAGATGATAGATGAAACTAGAAAGATCTTTGGCGATGATGATATCGCTATTACAGCTACAACTGTGAGGGTTCCTGTCTTTTTCAGCCACTCTGAATCAGTGAATGTCGAGACTGAAGATAAGCTGACAGTCACACAGGTCAGGGAGTTGCTTGAGAAAGCTCCCGGTGTATCGCTCATAGATAATCCTGAGGCCCTACAGTATCCTCTTGCCCTTAGTGCCTCAGGTCAAGATGATGTGCTGGTAGGCCGCATCAGGGAAGACGAATCTATAGAAAATGGTCTGAACTTATGGG
The DNA here is from genome assembly GCA_015222755.1 of Pseudomonadota bacterium. GTDB lineage: Bacteria > Desulfobacterota > JADFVX01 > JADFVX01 > JADFVX01 > JADFVX01. The sequence continues at coordinate 2,666 of JADFVX010000016.1, forward strand.
TCGTTGCGGATAATGTAAGGAAAGGGGCCGCACTTAATGCTGTCCAGATAGCGGAACATCTAATCAAGGACTACCTTTAGAATTCATGCGGATGCTTCAGGATATCACTATGGGACAGTATATCCCTGTAGACTCTTTTATTCACAGGCTTGATCCCAGGACGAAAATCATAGCGCTGCTGGCCTTTATCCCGGCTATTTTCAGTAGTTCCGATGTGTATGTGCTGATGTTTTTACCGGCACTCCTTTTTTTTGTTGCAAGCCTTGCCTCACTATCTGTTTTTTTTGTATTAAGAGGCATTCGTTTTTTTTTCTGGCTCCTGCTATTTACAGCCTTATTTCACCTCTTTTTTACGCCCGGTGATTCTTTTTATCCATTCCCGATCCTTGGGATTGATATGTCCCGTCAGGGAGCCGTCACGGGCCTCAGGGTTTTTTTGCAGCTTTTTTCAGTTATCGTAGCTGCAAATATCTTTACATTAACTACCTCGCCCAGAGATATGGTGCGCGGGCTGGAGCAGCTTTTGTCTCCACTTAAATTTTTTGGACTGAAAACCGCTGAGGCAGCACTTATGATAACTCTGGTAATAAGGTTTATACCCGTTTTACGAGATGAGCTTCTAAAGGTGATGAAGTCGCAGCAGGCCAGGGGGGTAGTCTTTAGCGAAGGCAGCCTTGTAATACGCGCAAAAAATCTTGTAGCCGTGATAGGGCCGGTATTTTGCCGTATTTTTGACCGTACCGAGACCCTTGTCCTTGCCATGACTTCCAGGGCTTATGGAAGCGATGTAGAGAGAGGGGCTTACGAGAAGAAAAGCTTTAAGGGGAGAGATGCCCTTGCTTTTTCGCTGGTGATTGTCTTTGCCTATACCTTATTTGTCAAATATTGACAGCTATTTAGGTGCCGTGTTAAATTTCTTTTGATTTGTATTGCCAAAGGGAGGTAATTGTGAAAAAAACAGGAGCTCAGATCCTGCTGGAGTCGCTTAAACTCGAAGGTGTTGATATATTGTTCGGCTATCCGGGAGGTGCTGTACTTGATATCTATAATGAACTTTTCGATTTTCCAATAAAACATATACTGGTCAGGCACGAACAGGCAGCGGTGCATGCCGCAGACGGTTATGCCAGGGCAACGGGCAGGGCAGGGGCCTGCCTTGTCACTTCCGGGCCTGGAGCTACAAATACAGTGACAGGTATTGCTACTGCCTACATGGATTCTATTCCCGTGGTCATTTTTTCAGGTCAAGTACCTTCGGCACTTATTGGTAATGATGCATTTCAGGAGGCTGATATCGTTGGTATTACGCGCCCCTGTACCAAACATAACTATCTTGTCAAGGATGTGACTCAGCTTGCCCGTATCATTAAGGAAGCTTTTTATATAGCTACTACTGGCAGGCCCGGCCCTGTTCTTGTAGATATCCCCAAGGATATTCTTCAGGCCCAAGCAGATTTTCATTACCCTGAAAAGGTAAAGATGCGCAGCTACAATCCTAACTATGAAGGGCACCATGGACAGGTGGCCAAGGCTGTTAAGCTGATTATGAAGGCGGAAAAGCCGGTTGTATATGCCGGTGGCGGCGTCGTCCTTTCCAATGCAGCAGAAGAACTGACGGAGTTTTCACGGCTTCTTAATATACCGACAACAACGACTTTAATGGGACTTGGTGGTTTTCCTGAAGATGATGATCTTGCACTGGGTATGCTTGGCATGCATGGTACATATCGGGCGAATATGGCAGTTACTCACTGCGACCTGCTTATAGCAGTGGGCGCCAGGTTTGACGACAGGGTCACAGGTAAACTTGAGCACTTTGCAGCGGGAGCAAAGATAATTCATATCGATATAGACCCGACGTCTATAAGCAAAAATGTAAAAGTTGATGTCCCAATAGTTGGTGATGTCAGGGATGTTCTTCAAAAGTTGATCAAATCTGTTGCCGAGGAGGACATTGAAAATTTCAAAAAAACCCTTGCACCCTGGAATAAGGAGGCCGCTGAATGGAAGGCCACTTATCCGCTTGCATACAAACAGAAAAAAGGGGTAATCAAACCCCAGTACGTAGTAGAGAAGATTTCTGAACTTGCTGGAGATGATGCGATAATTTCGACGGAAGTGGGTCAGAACCAGATGTGGACTGCGCAGTACTACAAGTTTAAAAAACCCAGAACATTTCTTACTTCCGGAGGGCTGGGTACCATGGGTTACGGATTTCCTGCCGCCATTGGTGCTCAAGCTGCGTATCCGGACAGGCTTGTAATTGATATTGCAGGCGACGGAAGTATTCAGATGAATATTCAGGAACTTGCTACCGTCATGCAGTACCGACTGCCTGTTAAGATAGCAATACTCAATAACCATTTTCTTGGCATGGTAAGGCAGTGGCAGGAGCTATTTTATGATAAAAGATACTCATCAACGTGTATGCAGGTACAGCCTGATTTTGTAAAACTGGCCGAGGCATACGGTGCCAAGGGCCTGCGGGCAAAGAAACATGAGGATGTTGAGAAGGTAATTAAAGAGGCATTTGCAACTGAAGGTCCGGTGCTAATGGAATTTATTGTGGACCAGGAAGAGGATGTATATCCCATGGTTCCAGCAGGTAAGTCTATCAGTGAGATGCTTTTAGTTTAGGAGGATTTAGATGCGACATACGATTTCAGTACTTGTGGAAAACGAGTTTGGAGTACTTAGCCGTATTTCAGGACTTTTTAGCGGAAGGGGCTTTAATATCGAAAGCCTCAGCGTTGCTGAGACAATAGACCCAGAGACATCGAGGATGACAATAGTCACACGAGGTAATGAGCAGATAATAGAGCAGATCAAGAAGCAGCTAAATAAGCTGATCAATGTCATAAAGGTGGTTGACCATGCTATGGAGCAGTCTGTCGAGAGAGAACTAATCCTTGTAAAGGTCAATGCAGAATCTGAGATGAGGGCTGAGATTTTGCGAGTTGTCGATATATTTCGCGCCAGGGTTATTGACCTGACGCCCAAAAGCTATACAATAGAGATGACGGGTGATGAAGGTAAAGTGACTGCACTTGTAGAAATGTTGAGGCCCATGGGGATAAAAGAGATTGCCAGGACCGGTAAAATTGCTATGGGAAGAGGCGCTAAGGGGCTTTAACAAACACTGTTTAACCTCTAATTAAATTGGATAGATTAAGGAGCCAGATGTTTCAGGGGAAAGTACTTGTTGTCGATGACGATGAGTTTTTCAGGAGTGTCCATGCAGAATGCCTGAAGGGCGGCGGCTACGAGGTTGTGTTGGCAGCATCTGGCAGGGAAGCCCTTGATGTCGTGGAGTCTGGTGAGGTCGATATAGTTGTTACTGACCTTTTTATGCCTGATATTGATGGTCAGGAGGTCCTTGAAAGGACAAAGCAGCACGATGCTCTAATAGATGTAATAGTGGTCACTGGTCACGGAACTATAGAGTCAGCCATTACAGCTATGAAGAGCGGGGCAGTTGATTATATAAGAAAACCTGTTAATCAGGAGGAACTGCTTCTTTCCGTTGCCCGCTGCATAGAACAAAAGGAACTTGTAAGAGAAAACCAGGATCTCAGGAGATCCTTAAAGCTTTTTGAAGTCAGTAAGACTATAACCTCCTGTCTTGAAATTGAAAAACTATATGACCTTACCCTAGATGCAATGATGCAGGAAGTACCTTCCTGCGCCGGTCTATGCCTTTTCTATAATGAGAAAAGAGATGTTCTTAATGTCAGGTCAAACAGGCAGATACTTCCCGAGTCAGCAGAAAAGATAGCCGCTTATTTTAAAGAAACATATGATAAGGATAGCTTCCCCGGTGTTAAGGTATTTCTTATCGACCTTAAAGACTCGCCTATTAAGAATTTTGATTCCATGGAAGAGATAAATTCGATAGTAGTAGCTCCAGTACGGCGGGAGAAGCTTATTATAGGTTTCCTCTTGATGATGAGCCGTCTTTGTAAGGACAAATATGACAATGTAGATATAAAAAATGCTGCTTTTATATCTGAGCAGGCCACGCTTGCCTTTGAAAATGCCGGAAAGTATGTTGAGGCCAAGAAGGTTGCATATATGGATTCATTGACCAACCTTTACAATCCCAAGTTTCTAGATGTGGCAATTGACAGGGAACTGAAGCGATCTGAGCGTTCAATGTCACCTTTTTCTGTGCTTTTTATGGATCTTGACAATTTTAAGCGGATAAATGATGAATATGGTCATCTTGTGGGCAGCAAGATTCTCATCGAGGTGAGCCAGTTGATCCTTGAGTGTGTAAGGGAAATTGATACAGTAATCCGCTATGGTGGGGATGAATATACCATCGTTCTTGTTGACTCGGATACGGATATTGCATCTACGGTGGCCGAAAGGATCAGAGAGTCAATTGAGATGAAAGTTTTCATGCAGGACGAAGCCTTGTCTGTACATATTACGACAAGCATAGGTATTGCTTCTTGCCCTTTGCATGCTCAGGATAAGAAGAGCCTCCTTGAAATGGCGGATAAAGCCATGTACCACGGAAAGAATAAAACAAAAAACTCTGTTTATATTGCATCTGATATCCTAGATTGAATATTCATCTACTAAAGATCGCTGCAGTTTGTCTGATTTTAATTGCTACACCTTCCTTTGCTTCTTCCCTTCAGGACTCAAAAGTTGTTGGCCAGTACAGAAAGGCCCTTGAGCTTAATCCCTCGGATTACGGTTTGCGCTACTCTCTTGGGCTTTCGCTTTTGCAAGATGGGCGCTACGATGAGGCTGTTGCAGAGCTTAACCTTTTATATCCGCAAAGGAAGGAAGCACCTGATATAAACTTTAATCTGGGCTATGCCTATCTTCAGCTGAAAAATAACGACAAGGCTTACGAAATGTTTTCAAAAGTTGAAAGCCTGGGCAGTGATTTTGGAAAAAAATATCATCTTGAGACTGCCTTTTTGGGCCTCGCTATAAGTTACAGGCAAGAAGGACTAAACGAAAAAGCCATCACCAGCCTGAATAAGGCCCTTTCAATTGACCCGAATAATGTAAAAATCCACCTTTTTCTAGCTGATATTTATTTAAAGCTAGGGAACAATGAAAAGGCCCTTGATTATCTTGAAGATGCAATGACCATTGATGAAGATAATGAAGATATAGTCAGCATGATATCCAACACTCATAACAGGGTTGGATTGACCTACCTTGCAAATAAGCAATACCTTGAAGCCCGTCAGGAGTTTTCCAATGCTCTGGAGATAGATTCCTCCAGCCTGTATGCCATATACTACCTGGGCTACCTTGAATACCTTGAAAAAAACACAGAAGCTGCAGCTTATCATCTGGAGAAGCTGACATCTTTGAAGATTGAAGATGAAAACCTTAAGAAAGGCCTCAAACCTCTCTTGTTTAACATAGGGCTTTACTATATCCAGAGCAATCAGCCCCAAAAAGGTCTTCGTTTAATGGACAAGCTACTGGCTCTTTTTCCAGAGTACTCCAAGGCCCTTTATTACAGTGCAGTTGCCTCAATGGAGACAGGTGCTTATGCTGAAGCCATAGAAAAACTGGAGCTTTACCTGAAGGACTCTCCAGATGATTCAAAGGCCTCATCTCGCTTGGCCCAAACATATGAAAAGGCAGTACAAGAGAGTCTTGAAAAGGGTCAGCTCGCATATTACAGGAAGGACTTTAGGATTGCTTTGCTGGAGCTTGATAAGGTCTTGGCTGTCTCTGAGAGCCATGAGAAGGCCTTGAAACTAAGGCAGCTTGCAGCGGCTGAGCTTGAAAAAATAGAGGGCGAAGAAAGGGAACAGGTTTTAAAACTTATCTCACTTACGCTTGCAGAGGTGGGGACACTAATAAAAGAAGAGGAGTTTGGGGCAGCCAGAGATAAGCTGATTGAAGCAGAAAAAATAGCTCCCTTCAGCAGGGAGGTAAAGAATACTCTTGAAATGGTCTCGGCCAGGATTGCTAAAGAAATATCAAAAAACTTAAAAAATGCTGATATGTCTATAGGCCGTAAAGATTATTTTGTGGCAATGCAACATTATCGTTCGGTAATAGCCCTGGAAACAGATAACAGTAAGGCAAAGCTGGGCCTTGATGCTGCCGGCAAAGAACTTGACAGTCTAATTACTCCTCTTTTAAACAAGGCCGGCCTATTGATGAAAAAAGAAAGTTTTCTTGCTTCTTATGAAATATACGAAAAGGTACTTAAGATAGACCCCGCAAATGAAGATGCAATGTCAGGACGAGAGCTGTCACGCACAAAAATAGATTCGCTATTTAAGGAATATCTCAGCATGGCGAGGGATTATGCAAGTGTTGATCAGCATAGTCTTGCCTCCAGCTATTATAAGAGGGCTCTTAAGCTTAGGCCTGGAGATGAGGCTGCCCTTAGAGAGTCAGCGCAGCTTGATCGGAAGATGGGACGTGTAAGTAGTGTAGTTATTTTGTTAAAAAAGTCGAACAATGCACTAAATAAAGGAAAACTGAATAATGCAATTGCAGGCTTTTCTGATGTTTTGAAGTTGGAACCGGGAAATAGCGCTGCAAAAAGCGGCTTGAAGAAAGCTAAGTCTCAACGTTTAAAAAAGTTAAGCAATATGATTGCAGAAGCTGATTTGTTTTTTGAAGAAGCCCGGTACGCCGAAGTTATTGGTCTTGGAAAAAAAATAATAGCTTTAGATAAAAGGAATACTAAGGCTCAAAATTTACTTCATAGGGCAAGCACTGCAGTTGATTCAAAAGTCACCCCTTATCTGAAAAAGGGAAAATCCTCTTTTGATTCAGGGAATATGGATGAAGCAATAGTCCTTTTTCAAAAAGCTTTGAAGGCTGATCCTGGAAATCAGCTTGCAAAAAGATACCTTTCAAAAGTAGACTACAAAAAAAAGCAGGCAACTATTGCGAAGGCGATCAAAAAAAATTACCTTAACGGCCTTGATGCCTATACCAAAGGCAGGTACAAGCTGGCCATGGATGAGTGGGTTAAGGTACTGGAGCTTGAGCCTGCACATGAGAAGGCAAAGCTCAATATAGGCAAGGCAAAAAGAAAAATTGCCGCAATGGGAGGCGGCTGATTTTGGCAGAGAAAAAAAGACGCATATTTTCAAGTATCAGGTTTAAAATAATGTTTAGCATTGCGAGCCTTATCGCCCTGACTATGCTAGGTGTAAGCAGTGTAGTTACGAAAGAGGTCCGTAAGGCTATCCTTTCAGAGAGCCTGGATAAGGGGCAGGCAATTGCCAGGAACCTGTCTTTGATAGCAGAGGAGGCTATTCTTACCATGGATGACACCTCTCTGTTTATGCCACTTTCCAAAACTGTAGAGGAGAGTAGGGGGATCAAGTACGCATTTGTGACTGATAAAAGGGGGAATATTATAGCTCACAATGATATAGGTCTTGTGGATACAATAAACAAGGAACCGGAATCTTTTTCAGAAGTCCTTGCAGGGGAAGATTTCCACGTCATGGCCTATAGTACAGATGAAGGCCTGATATATAAAATAGACGGAAGGGTAGGCGACGTTGAAAATCTGGGGAGCATACATGTAGGCGTAGCTGGAGCAATTATAGATGAGGCGGTGGAGAGTATAACTAATAGTATCTTGATAATATCTCTTCTTGGTCTTATTGCAGGGGCAATAGGGGCAGTTATTCTAGCCTCAATGCAGGTCAGGCCTATCCTTGTGCTTGCCCGTGCTGTTCGTGCTATTGGTGAGGGCAATCTGGAGCAAAGGGTGGACCTAAGGCGCAATGATGAGATAGGAGATCTTGGCGACGCATTTAACGAGATGACTAAGGGGCTGCAGGAAAGAGAGTTTATCCGCCAGACTTTTCAGAAGTTTGTACATAAAGATGTGGTAAACCAGTTACTGGAAAATCCTGATATGATCAAGGTAGGTGGTGAGAAGAAGAAAGTCACGATTATATTTACTGATATAAGAGGATTTACTGCCCTGTCTGAAACTTTAAGTCCTCATGATCTTATTGGGCTTTTAAACTCTTATTTTGCACAGCTGCTTCCTATTATAGACAAAAACGGTGGAGTCCTGGATAAATTTATAGGAGATGCAATGATGATCGTATTTGGCACGCCTTTAGCGAAAGAAGATGATGCCTTAAGAGCAGTAAAAACAGGTCTCGAGATTCAAGCTAAAGTTAAGGAGCTAAACCTTGCAAGAGAACGCGATGGGAGAGACCATATCACTATGGGGATTGGTATAAATACCGGTAATGTTATTGCCGGCAACGTAGGCTCCGAAGACCGCATGGAGTATACTGTTCTTGGTGATGCAGTGAACGTTGCAGCAAGGCTTGAAGGTCAGTCCAGAACGGGTGATGTTATAATAAGTGATGCCACCTATGCTGAAGTAAAAGACAAGGTGGTATCTGTGAAGAGTGATGAGAAGGTTTTCCTTAAAGGGAAGTCTGAAGCGGTTAATATATATGTAGTTGAAAAATTGTTGTAGGAGAGCAAGTTGTTAAAATTTAAAACAATAAGGGGAGTATATGATGTGCTGCCCGGTGAAACAGAAAAGTGGCAATATATTGAAAAAACCGCCCGTAAGGTTTTTGATGATTACGGTTTTTCAGAAATAAAGATTCCTGTTATGGAGAAATCAGAGCTTTTTACCCGCAGTATAGGTGAAACGACAGATATAGTTGAAAAGGAGATGTATTCCTTTCCGGACCGCAAGGGTGAAATGTTATCATTAAGGCCCGAGGGCACGGCTTCTGTAGTTCGATCTTATGTAGAGCACAAGATGTACGCTCAGGGAGGACTGACCAAGCTTTTCTATATGGGGCCAATGTTTCGTTACGAACGCCCCCAAAAAGGCCGTCGTCGCCAGTTTTACCAAATAGGAGTGGAGGCACTTGGCTTGTCAGGTGCTGCAATTGACGCTGAAGTTGTCTCAATGCTCTTCACTTTTTTTGGCCAGCTCGGTCTTGAAGGCCTTGTCCTGAACATCAATTCTATAGGGTGCAGGGATTGCAGACCTGTTTATCGTGAGGTGCTTCTGGATTATTTGAAAGACAAGGTGGAAAGACTTTGTGACAACTGCCTTAACAGGTATGAAAAAAATCCATTGCGTGTTATAGACTGCAAGAGTGGAGGTTGCAGGGAACTGACAGCCGATGCTCCATCCATACTTGACCACCTTTGCAAAGTTTGTAGTGATGATTTCGAGCAGGTTAAGGCTTACTTTAACATGATAGGACTGGATTACAATGTTAACTCCAGGATGGTAAGGGGCCTTGATTATTACACAAAAACAGCCTTTGAAATAACTTCTGAAAATCTTGGTGCACAGGATGCCGTTGCAGCAGGCGGCCGCTATGATCTTCTTGTTGAAGAAATTGGAGGCCCTCCGACTCCGGCAGTAGGCTTTGCTCTCGGTATGGAGCGCCTTTCCCTTCTAATGGTGGACGAAGACCTTTCTCTGAAACGCTGCCCGGATCTCTATATAGCAGTAATGGGACAGGAGGCGCATAACATTGCATTCCGTCTTGCCCATGAACTTCGCATTCATGGGATAAAGACCGAATTTGATCATGAGAATAAAAGCCTGAAGGCCCAGATGAGGAAGGCCAATAATACAGGTGTAAACTTTGTGCTTATTCTTGGTGAAGATGAGGTCAAAAGTGGTCGTGCTGTTTTAAGAGACATGTCGGTCCATGATCAGGAAGAAATAGCCTGGGAAGGTATTTTGTTTGAGATGAAGTCTAGAATGGGAGGGTGAGGATTTGATAGTTGAGTGCAAAAGCTGTAAGAGCCGCTTCAAGCTTGATGATGCAAAGGCAGAAAAAGGCGGAAGATTTAAATGCAGCAAATGTGGTGAAATAATAGAGGTGAAAAAGACTACAGGCAGACCCAAAAAGATAATTGTAGCCGATGATACCGCTCTTTTCAGGTTTATGATGGAGGACCTGCTTGTTAAAAAAGGTTACGAGGTAATAACGGCAGTAGATGGTGAAGATGCCCTTATAAAGGTCAAACATGAAATGCCCGATCTCGATCTTTTGCTTCTTGATATGGTAATGCCCAAGATGGACGGTTTTGAGGTCATTCGTGAGATCAATAAGGGCGAGATGGGGAAGAATCTGCCCATATTGACCCTGAGTGGAGTCATCAAAAGTGATGAAGACAAGGCCGCTATGAAAGAAATGGGCGTAAGGGGTTATATAGATAAATCTACACCTCCCGAAGAGATCCTGCGCAGGGTAGATATGCTGCTTAATCCTGAAGCCTGAGAGGATTGATAAGGATTGATAAGGATTTACTCTGCGTGCTTCACCTTCTTAAAAGGTATAAGATGAGCGAAATCACAAGGCTTATGATTATGCAGCTTGTGATTGGAAAGTAGAAAGAAAACCCTTCTTTTTTTATATGTATATCACCCGGCAGTTTTCCAAGGTACTCCCCTACAAAAGGGACTCTGGGTGCAAGCAGGATCACGATGCCGGCCAATATTATTATAACTCCGAGGATTATTAGAGCTTTTCCAAGACCTTCTATCTTTAAATCCCCCTTAATATTTGCTGAATTCAAACCCCGTTTCTTTTAATATCCTCTATTTCCAGAGTGATTTTTTCTTTGTCTTTTTCTTTGCGGCTTTCGTCCATAGCCATGCGATACTGTCGGAGGGCCTCTTCTGTATCAAGGTTGAATCGATAATGGCGGGCAAGGTGAAGGCGCATAAGGCCGGACCTTCCCAGGGAGTAATACAAGCCTGCCATATGGTAGTGCGTAAAAGGGTCTTCCGGAGTTAAGTGAAGTACCTTGGAAAAATAGTCGATTGCCTCCTGGTGTTTTTCAGCCTTTTTTGCAGCCATGGCCATAACGAAATAAGGGGCCGCAAGACTTTGTGAGAGTCCAATGCTCTTGAGGGCCTCTTTTTCGGCAAGACCATATTTTTTCTGCCTGAGGTAAATTGTTGCGAGGTCGGCATGGTATACGGGATTGCCCGGATTCAGGCGCAAGGCTTCAATATACTCAACTCTGGCCTGACTTGTACGGTTTGACTTTAAGGCAAAAAGCCCTTTCAGGTAATGTTTTCTTTCTTTGCCTGGATTGTTTTCAATTATCGAAGGCTCATATTCTGCCCTTCTTCGCTCCTGGGCTTTAAGGATGGTGACAATCCTTGCCCAGTCAAATTCCAGCGCTTTCTGCACGGGAAGGTCTTTCAGCATCGTTTCGACCGTGGATCTTCGGTCATTTGCTCCTGGATGGGTTGAGAGGTATGCCGGTATCATGTCGACTGAGTTGAGGTGGGCGTAATGAGAAAGTGCCTTGAAAAGCTCCAGCAGACCTGCCGGGTGATAAGAGCTTTGCTTCAGGTAGCGTATTGCGAATATGTCGGCATCTTCTTCGTGCTCTCTGCTCAGTTTAAGCTTGTAGGATATATTGGCTGCCTGTGCCGTAACCATTGCAGGTCCGCCATTATTTGAAGAACTTCCAAGTATTATGGCTGCCAGCGTTGCAAGGTCGACGAGACCTGTTTTTTTTGAGTCTTTAAAAAGATGGTCTCTTTTAACATGGGCTATTTCGTGGGCCAGTACACCGGCAAGTGCTTCTATATTGCTGATGTTTTTAAGCAGTCCCTCATATACAAATATATAGCCTCCAGGTACGGCAAAGGCGTTGATCTCGTCTCCCTTTACTACAAAGAAGTGGTATTCTTCGGGGTCGCTACCTGCAGCCTTGACAAGTTCCCTGCCCACCCTGTTTACAAGAGAAACGATTTCCTGCTCCTGGCTGAACTTAAGCTCTTTTTTTACGGCCATAAGAAACTGGCGTCCCATTTCTTTTTTAGGGTCTTTATTTGTTCTCTCGGACGTTTTTTTTTCTGATTTATGAGGCTCTACTTCCGATGCATCAATATACGATGTCAGGGCGAGTACTATGAGAGGAATAGCTATGGATAGTTTTTTGTTCATACGTTTAGTTAATAGTACATAAAAAACAGATGAAGAGTCAAACTCTGCGAGACTAAAAGGAGTAATCAAAATGCCATTGCCGGGAAAATCGCATGCTCAAGAGCTGTAATTTAGACTCTTTACAGTGGATAGTAATATTTGCCCCAGGCGGGTGTTAGCTGTTCCTTAGGTGCTCAAAGAGAATAGCTGTGACGTGTTTTTTTCTATTGAGCCGGGGCAGGGGGGTTGAAATTTCGCTGTAGCTAATCAATCAAGTTCGAGGATTTTTTTAAACACGAATAAAGGCAGATAAGTTATGATTTCCACAGCCAGCTTTTTTTTGAATATATAATCTATAAACAGGAACGAATATGCAGGCAGAGAAGAGAGCAAATATTAAAGCAGGTTTGTCTGTGCGGGTGCTTAAGAAGGAAGACCAGCGCACGGGAAGGCTGACGGAAGGGGTCGTCAGGGATATCCTCACAAAGTCCCCTAGCCATCCTCATGGCATAAAGGTGCGTCTTGAAAGTGGGATTGTTGGGCGGGTGAAGGAGATACTTGCCTGATCTGAATGGCCACAGCATGGCTTTTCTCTGCGAGTTCTGCCAGGACCCTAGCGAGAAATATCTCTCTTGCTGACTTGATTTCCTTGCCCTTCTCCTTTCAGAAGAAAACCATAAGCCTGGCAATTCACGGCTTGCAACTCTAGACAGTTTACGTGTTACTGGCAAGGGCAGGCAGGCACTTGCGGAAAAAAGACTTAGCTAGTATTATCGGACAAGCAAACCAGGGGGGATAACTCTTATTTAAGAGCTACAAGGACTTTGACATTACTTTGCTCGAATACTCCGCCTTGTGGCCGGTGGCGTTTTACTTTAACTAAGGGATCAGCTGTTTAATGAAAAAAAATCATCCCCTCAACTCAGAACGGATTCATTTGTTTATACTTTTTGCTGCTACATTTTTGTTTCTGGCAAACAAGATATCCGGCTTCGATATATGGACCCACCTGGCCTACGGAAGACACATATTTGGAAACATATCGGACTTTCCGCAGATTAAAGAGCCCCTTCTTTACACCATGGGAGAATATAACCTTTCTTTTCAATCCTGGTTTTTTCAGCTAATCGTCTATTTTGTTAATCACATTTTCGGGCCCCCAGGGCTGGTATTTTTTAATGCACTGATAGGAATGCTTGTAGCCTTCTTCCTCTTTAAAGCCGCTGTCAGGGCCGGCTCAACGGTGGAGTCAGCAACTTTGGCGATCATTATCTCTTTGCCTCTCTTCGTCATAAGGTTTACTATCAGGCCTGAAATTTTTCTCTATCTCTCAGTTGCCCTTGTGATTTACCTCCTTACGCTTTGCCGGAATGGCAATCTTAGATATCTATTGTTTATTCCCTTGATCCAGGCTGTTTTAGTCAATTTTCATCCGAGCGGCCTAGCTATAATAATAATTCTTTTTTTCTACCTTATGTCAGAGTTGCTTTCGGTCTTTACGGAGCATTCTCCATTGAACAAAAGGAGATCCTTAACACTCTTCGCTATATTAGTTCTCACTATCATTGCCTCTTCATTTAATCCGAGCGGGGCAAATAATTTGCTGACCCCCGTAAAACTCGTTTTTAATAAATCCGTAGTGCCTCACATGTCGGCACTTAGCAAAGGTGAAAGAAGTGCAGGCAATGGGCCGGATGTGCTGACCGGAATAACAGAGATGATGCCTATCTATGAGGTCGGGGATTACTATTTTAACCTTTACCTTGCCTATGTCGTGATAGTGGCGCTTTCCTTCCTTCCAGCAATTAGAAGGAAGGAGTTTAATGCCATCTCCTTTTTGATGTTCGCTTTTTTTGCATCATTGCCACTGATTGCAGCCAGGTCAATAGGAATACTTCCCGTTGTTTCCGCGCCAATATTTGCCAGAAATATGAGTGGATATATTAATCTAAGTTTCAAAAAAACGCTAATTGCCGTGCTCCTGATTGTCGTCGCATTTAACTGGACCAGTTTCCGGGGTAAAGGCTTTGGAATAGCTAAAGAATGGTTTCCCGTTGGTGCTGCTGACTTTTTGCTGACAGAAAAGATCGAGGGGAATATTTTCAATCCCTTTGATTCGGGGGGCTATCTGGGCTGGAGGTTTTACCCAAAGTATAAAGTTTTTATAAATGGGACGGTTTCGGGTAAGGTGTTAAAGGAGGAGTCGATTGTTTTTGATTCGATCGGTGACTGGAAGGGGGTGCTGGAAAAATATAAGGTTAACCTTATTATTACAAAATCCACTTATTACCATAACGGAGGACTATTCAAATTTATCAGCACCCTATACCATGATAGAGGCTGGGTTTTAATTTATCAGGATATAAATAGCCTGGTTTTTATTAGAGAGGGGACTAATGAAAATTTGATGAAGTATAGCTTGCAAAAGACCAGGATTTGGGATGAGGTCGTATCGGAGGCAAATATTCATATTCTTGAAGATCCCAAAAAAGAAAAGGTGTGGAAAACGCTCAGTTACGCTTACTTTATGCAGGGGAGGTTGAAGGATGCAATAAAAGCTTGTGAAAAAGGGCTGGAATATCAACCCGAGGATATTTCCTTAAGGAAGACCATAAAGATTTTAAATGCATACAGGAGATAGAAATCTTTAACATGGTCTGAATGAGGGGCAAGGCGATCGTTTATCTTTATTTAAGGCTTCAGGATAATACGCTTGATACAAATCATTCTCAATCTACACGAGGCACTTTACCCTGAGAGACCTGAGGGCTCCACGATAGTTCAAAGGGGCTGGAACCCTAATAGATTCAAGCTGCTTGCTTTTACCCCCTTTAAAATCCTCCTCCCCTGTGATATTATGCAAAATCCTAAAAGTACTCCTTTATGCTACCTTTACTTTGATTGGGGGGATAGCTTTTTATTATGGTAATAATTTATGCACCATAGCGATTTCGTTCACCTTCACCTTCATTCGCAGTACTCACTCCTCGATGGAGCGATCCGTCTGGATGACCTCTTTGCAAGGGCAAAAGAGCTGAAGATGCCTGCTATTGCCATGACAGACCATGGCAACCTATTCGGTGCCGTAGAGTTTTACCAGAAGGCCCTTAAGGCCGGTATAAAGCCGGTCATAGGCTGTGAGGTCTATATATCGTCAAAGAGCCGCTTTGACAGAAAATCCGCCCATGGTATACAGGACATTTCCCACCACCTTATTCTCCTGTCAAAAAATAAAAAAGGTTATGAAAACCTCTGCAAGCTGGTAACTGCTGGGCACCTTGAAGGTTTTTATTACAGGCCCAGGATAGACCACGAGATTCTCAAAGAGCATAGCGAGGGGCTTATCGCCCTCAGCGCCTGTCTGAAGGGCGAGGTTCCCCATCTTCTTAATGTGGGGCGTTATGATGAAGCGGTGGAAAAGGCAAAGGAGTATTCTGCCATCTTTGACAATAACCGCTTTTTCCTCGAACTGCAGCACAATATAATCCCAGACCAGAAAAGGGTCAATGAGGGAATAATCGAGATATCCAAAGAGCTTGGGCTGCCTGTTGTGGCCACAAATGACTGCCACTATCTCAACAGGGAGGATGCCAAGGCACATGAGATCCTGCTTTGTATCCAGACAGGCAAGACGATGAACGACACCGACCGCATGAAGTTTACGGGAGACGATTATTACCTGAAAACGGCGGAGGAGATGAAGGCCCATTTTGCCCATATTCCTGAGGCCATAAGGAACACCATAGAGGTAGCAGAACGCTGCAACCTGGAGATGACATTTGGAGAGTACCATTTTCCGAATTTTGAAACGCCGGGAGAGATGAGCCTTGAAGACTTCCTCCGCGATGATTCCCGCAAGGGACTGGATAAGAGGCTGGAAAAGATAAGGGCCGCCTGGGAGGGCGATTTCAGCGAGAAAGAGAAGGAATACAGGGAGCGCCTTGAAGAAGAACTTGAGATAATCAACAAGATGGGCTTTCCCGGCTATTTCCTTATCGTTGCAGACTTTATAAAGAGCGCGAAAGACCGTGGCATACCTGTAGGCCCGGGAAGGGGCTCGGCAGCCGGCTCACTTGTGGCCTATTCTCTCGAAATAACCGATATCGACCCTCTGCCCTATGACCTTCTCTTCGAGCGTTTCCTGAACCCGGAAAGGGTATCCATGCCTGATATTGACGTGGACTTCTGTATCCACGGCAGGGATGAGATCATCGCCTATATGTCGGAAAAGTACGGCGCTGAAAATGTGGCGCAGATCATAACCTTCGGTACCATGCAGGCAAAGGCGGCCATCAGGGACGTGGGGCGTGCCATGGCTGTCCCTTATGGCGAGGTGGACAGGCTTTCAAAGCTGGTGCCAAACATCCTGAACATCAAGCTCGATGAGGCCCTTAAACAGGAGCCCAAGCTACTTGAAGCAGTGGAGGAAAACCCCATCTACAAGGGGCTCATGGATACGGCCAGGGCACTTGAGGGCCTGACACGCCACGCATCGACCCATGCAGCCGGCGTTGTGGTTGCCAATAAGCCCCTTGTGGAATACCTCCCTCTCTATAAAGACCAGAAGAGCGGCAATATTACGACCCAGTTTTCCATGGTCAAGGTGGAAGAGATCGGTCTTATCAAGTTTGACTTTCTTGGCCTTAAGACC
Source organism: Pseudomonadota bacterium (assembly GCA_015222755.1). Taxonomy (GTDB): domain Bacteria; phylum Desulfobacterota; class JADFVX01; order JADFVX01; family JADFVX01; genus JADFVX01. The sequence goes on from JADFVX010000016.1 coordinate 19,220, forward strand.
CTCACCGTTATCGAGGGGGCAGTAAAACTTGTGCGAGCAGGAGCATGCCCTGATTTTTCTCTGGACGACATAAGCTTTGCTGATAAGAAGACCTTTGATCTCTTTTGTTCAGGTGCCACAACGGGAGTATTCCAATTGGAAAGCTCCGGCATGAAGGAACTCCTTGTCAAGATGAAGCCCAGTACCTTTGAAGATATCATAGCCATTCTTGCGTTATACCGTCCCGGCCCGCTGGGCAGCGGAATGGTGGATGAGTTCATAAAACGTAAGCATGGCAAGGTAGCCATAAGCTATGACCTGCCCGAACTTGAGCCCATACTCAAAGATACCTACGGCGTTATAGTCTACCAGGAACAGGTAATGAAGATCGCAAGTACCCTGGCAGGTTTTACATTGGGAGATGCCGATATTCTCAGGCGCGCCATGGGTAAGAAAAAAGCCGAGGAGATGGCCAAGCAGAAGGATAAGTTTCTTGAAGGGGCCAAAAAAAAGAATGTTGACCTGAAAAAGGCGGAGAAGGTCTTCGATCTCATGGCGAAATTTGCCGAGTATGGTTTCAACAAGTCGCACAGTGCCGCCTATGCCATGATTACCTTTCAGACCGCTTATCTTAAAGCCCATTATCCAGTTGAGTTTATGGCATCGCTTCTTACCGAAGATATGGAGAATACGGACAAGGTAATCAAGAATATCAGTGATTGCAGGGATATGGGGCTGGAGGTTCTGCCGCCCGATATCAGTCAGAGTATGAGAGATTTTACAGTCACAGGCAATGCCATAAGGTTCGGTCTTGGCGGTGTGAAAAATGTCGGTAGTGCCGCTATCGATGCTATTGTTGAAACACGGGAAAAGGATGTTGCCTTTGACTCTATCTTTGAATTTTGTGAAAATGTCGATTTGAGGCGTGTCAATAAACGTGTAATCGAGAACCTTATCAAGTGCGGCGCATTTGATGGTACTGGGGCAAAGCGCTCCCAGATGATTGAGGTTATGGAAGCGGCCATGGATTGCGCCCAGGTCTTGCAGAAAGACCGGCAGTCGGGTCAGGCAAACATGTTTGCCACCTTCCAGTCTCAGGAGAGGGAGACCCACGCCCATACAGCATTGCCTGATATAGATGAATGGCCTGAGAATGAACTCCTTACATTTGAAAAGGAGAGCCTCGGTTTTTATATAACAGGTCACCCCCTTGCAAGCTATAGTGAGGATATAAAACGCTACTCTACGGCGGACACAATATCTGTTCAAAAATCTTCAAACGGTGGGGAGGTCAGCATCTGCGGAGTTGTAGTGACCTGTAAGGAATCTGTCACAAAGAAGGGAGACCGCATGGCCTTTATCTCCCTGGAAGACCTCAAGGGGACAGTAGAGGTCGTGATATTTCCCGATGTTTACCAGTCTGTATCCGGCCACCTTGGCGGAGATGTTCCGCTTCTGGTGAGGGGCAGGGCGGACGTGCAGGAAGACAGTGTAAAGATCATAGCATCAGAAGTCTTGCCACTAGGTGAAGTAAGGGAAAGTCTTACAAAAAATATTCATTTTACCCTGACCACGCCAGGGCTGGAAAATGAGCAGTTAATTAAGTTGAAAGAGCTTATGGGAAATCACCGTGGCAACTGCAATACCTACGTCCATGTAGTAATACCAAACAGGAGCGAGACGGTCATATCTCTCCCTGAGGATATAAAATTAAAGCCAAGTGATGCCTTATTGTATGAAACAGAGCGGCTTTTCGGTTATAATGTTGTTAGTTTCCAGTAATATAAGAGATTACCAAGGAGCAGTCATTTGAGTATTCAGGCACTTGATTTTGAAAAACCTCTCATTGAGATGGAAAAACGTATAGAGGAATTGACCGGTCTGGCAAGGGATAACATTTCTGTCAAACCGGAACTTGAAAAGCTGAAGAAAAAGGCCGACAAGCTTAGAAAGGATATCTTCACCAACATGAGCAGCCTGCAAAGGACGCAGCTTTCAAGGCATCCTGACAGACCTTATACTCTGGACTACCTGGAACTTGTCTTCGACGATTTTATAGAACTCCACGGCGACAGGAACTTTCGTGATGATCCAGCAATAGTGGGAGGGCTGGCAATGCTGGATGGCGAGCCTGTTGTTGTAATAGGCCATCAGAAGGGAAGGAATACAAAGGAAAAGATTTACCGTAACTTCGGCATGCCCAACCCTGAAGGCTACCGTAAGGCGCTCCGTCTTATGGAGATGGCGCAGCAGTTCAACAGGCCCATTATTACCCTCATAGATACGCCCGGCGCCTATCCCGGCATAGGTGCCGAGGAAAGAGGGCAGGGGGAGGCAATCGCCCGGAACTTAAGAGAGATGGCCACATTTAAAGTCCCTATCATATGCACCGTTATTGGTGAAGGAGGGAGTGGCGGTGCACTTGCACTCGGCGTGGGTGATACCATACAGATGCTGGAGAACTCTATCTATTCTGTTATATCTCCCGAGGGCTGCGCAGCCATACTGTGGAAGAGCGCTGATAAGGCGGCTGATGCTGCCGCTGCACTTAAGATCACCGCCAATGATCTCCTTTCCCTTGAGGTCATTGATAAGATTGTTCCTGAGCCAAAAGGTGGGGCCCACAGAGATTACCAGTCGGCGGCAGACAATCTTAAGGCATCTCTTATCGCGGGTTTAAAGGAGCTTAGCGGCTTGCCTGCCGAGGAACTTCTTGAAAGAAGATATGAGAAGTTCAGAAAACTTGGTCGATTCAGTGAGGGGAAATGAGTCTTAAGCTATATAACTCTCTGAAGAGAAAGAAAGAACTCTTTGTCCCCATGGTAGATGCACATGTGGGAATGTATGTATGCGGGCCCACTGTCTATGATATCTGTCACATGGGCCATGCAAGGGCCACAATTGTATTTGATGTCGTAGCAAGATACTTCAAGTTTTCAGGTTACAGCCTTACCTATGTTAGGAACATAACCGATATAGACGACAAGATAATCAACAAGGCCAAGGCTGAAAAGGTAGACTTTAAGGTCATAACGGAGCGTTATATAAAGAGCTTTCATGATGACATGATAGACCTTGGCAATGAACCTCCCACTATTGAACCCAGGGCCACAGAGCACATCGATGACATAATCGCTATCATAGAAAAGCTCATGGAGAAGGGTCTTGCCTACCAGGTGAGTGGAGACGTCTATTATTCTGTAGAGAAGTTCAGCGAGTACGGTAAACTTTCAGGCAGAAAAACGGATGACCTGGTGGCCGGGGCCCGTGTTGAGGTTGACGAAAGGAAAAAGAACCCCCTTGATTTTGCACTCTGGAAGTCGAGTAAGGAGGGCGAACCATGGTGGCATTCTCCCTGGGGCAATGGTCGTCCTGGGTGGCATATAGAGTGCTCTGCCATGAGCTGCAACCATCTTGGGGAGTCATTTGATATACACGGTGGAGGAAAGGACCTGATCTTCCCTCATCACGAAAACGAGGTGGCTCAGTCTGAAGGCGCCCATGGAAAAGCCTTTGCAAAGTACTGGATGCATAACGGCTTTGTCAATATCAACAAGGAAAAGATGTCAAAGTCCCTTGGTAACTTCTTTACCATAAGGGAGCTTCTAGGTCTCTATCACCCCGAAGTCCTTCGCTTTTTTCTGCTCAGCACACACTACAGGAGCCCCATAGACTATACGGAGCAAAACCTCAAAGAGGCAGAGGCCGGCCTTGAAAAGATATATACTACACTGAACGCCATGGATATGATCCTGGGGGAGAAAGTTTCCAGTGAGGGAAGTGCTCCACGAGAAGGTGAGGGGCCTGATGCTGAGGCTGAAGAAATGGTAAACTCTCTGGAGGAGAGGTTCCGTAGCGCCATGGACGATGATTTTAATACTGCTCTGGCTACAGCCTCTTTCTTTGATACCGTGAGGGCAATAAACGGGTGGATCAACTCAGCCTCTTTTGTGAGGAACGAAAAAACCCTCGATATTATAAGGACGGCCAGAGAGGCCCTGGTTGAATGTGCTTCTGTGTTGGGGGTCTTGCAGGTGGAGCCTGCCGGGTTTTTAGAGGCCCTGCAGGCCAAAAGGGCCGGGGGATGCAAGGTCGATACAAATGAGATCGAGTCTCTTGTAGATCAGCGCTGGGATGCAAGGATTGCAAAGGACTGGAAGCGCTCAGACGAGATCCGGGACAAACTTGCCGACATGGGTGTTGTACTGAAAGACAGCGCCGAAGGTACAAGCTGGGAATTTGCCGCCTAGTCAGGGTTTCCCCGCCAGCTATTTGAGGGCTTGCTTTTAAATTTAAAAGATGGTAGTAATTTGTCCATGAAGATTCTGAGATCAGAAAAAGGTGAAATGGGGCTTGGGGATATGGTTTTCTGGCTTGTAGTTGCCGTGGGCGGCTATTGTGCCTTCCAGATGGCCATGCCCTGGGTTAAATTCAAGCAGGTGGAGGAGCTATTTCGCAATGAAATAGCTTCGATGAAGGTCAAGAAGGTGAAGACTGTAAAAAAAGAGACTCACGCCAGGCTTGAAGAGATGGGCGTGAAGCTTTATGTGGCAGAGGAAAACGACTGGGAAGGCCTCCGTATAAAAGTAACGAGGGGAGAACCCGCAGTAATGGAAGCTACATATATGGAAGAAGTTGTCTTGCCAGGTGGCCTTTATAGGCATACCTATACCTTTCACCCCCGCGCCGAATCCAAGGTCATAATAAACCCAAGAGACGAATAGGTTTTGCCTCACAATCATATAGGGTATCTGTATTCTTTGAGTATTACGTATTGAAAGAATGCACCCTGGTTTATAAGATCAAAAATAAACCTCTTCCCTTTTTCTCAGAAATCTTCTTCCGCTATCTACCCAGCCAGCCCATCCACCGTTTCAAATTTAATGATCCCCTTTCTCCCCTTCGCTCCGCTCCGTTTTTAGCTGGAAAAGTATCTGGTTTTCTGGTAAAGATGGGGGTGTTTCCTTTCGGTCAGCGGTGGCTTGCTCATTGATGAACATGAAACCATACTGATTTAGATTGGGTAATTGATATAAATCGGAAAAGAAAAGAAGGGGGTTTTTAATGGGACGTGTCATTGCAAGACCTGACCCCATGTTTTTTTACTGGGATGTGTCCCTATTTAATTACTATTTAATTAATAATCTGCTTCTACAGAGAATAGAAGAAAAGGTAAAAAGTGTTTGAATCTTTGGGGGATGTGTTATAGAGTTGTCGAGCAATAGGGGCCTGCCCCGTTAGAGCCTCACGCTCTGCGGGAAAGATTGGCTC
>JADFVX010000107.1 GCA_015222755.1 Pseudomonadota bacterium
GGGTGGTTGCCCTCAGGGAAGCGGGATGGGCGGCCCCGGTTACAAATTTGAGAACGAATGCATGGCTGAGCTTAAACATGACAAGCCAGGCGTCCTGTCGACGGCAAATGCAGGCCCTGGAACAAATGGCAGCCAGTTTTTCATCACCCACCTGGCTACACCATGGCTTGAGGGAAACCATACGGTTTTCGGAGAGGTCGTGAGTGAGGCGGAAATGGATGTAGTCAACGCTATTGTCCAGGGTGACAAGATCAACAATATAAGCATAGAGGGAGATACAAACGGACTTCTTGAAGCGACAGCTGACAGGGTCAGTGAGTGGAACAAGATCCTTGACCGGGAGTTTCCTGACCTTCAGGCATAATCCTTATATTATATTCTAAGCGCCCCGTTGCCTGCAGCGGGGCTCATTTAATTGCCACAGTCTACTCTTCCTACATTTTTATTGCCGATAAACATCATCGTGGCTCCCTATATCTATAAGGACGATTTCTTTTTCCGTGATTTTCAGTGTCAGTGTGATTCGGTAAGAATGGGTCAGGCTTACGGCATGAAGTCCCGCAAGAAGCCCCTTTAGAGGGTGGATTCTAAGAGATGGCTGTGACGGGTCGGCTTCCAGATTGCGCAAGACATCTGCAAGGCGTTCTTTTAAGTCGGGATGGCTCTTGATAAACTTCTTTGCCGCCCTAGTGAAGTACTGCGTCCAGACCAGCTTGTACATTATTTATTCAAACCCAACTCTCCGATAAGATCTTCGGCACTCCCCTTTTCTATTCGCCCCGCCTTATAATCGGCCAGAGATTCCCTCACACCTATTATATGGGCCTCCTCTTCAGCCTCAACAAGTTCCCGGTAACGGTCTTCCGACAATACGACATATTTCGGTTCATTATTCTTGATCACATGAACAGGCCCTTCCCGAAGCTTTTCGTCGATGGCTGATATTCCACGCCGTTTGATCTCCTGTGCAGCAACAGTATTCATGTCTATACTCCTTTCGATACCTTATTTAGTGCTTGTTTAAGTATAGTGTTTGTCTGAATTGATTGCAAGGGGCATTGATGCTGGGTGATCGTTTTTTAACCTTCCAGCTTTTTAACTCCATCAAAAAACTGCGACATACCTTTTAGGACCTTTTCATCATTGCCTATACAGACCGTACACTCCGGCAGCGACCGGATAAATGTACTGCCGTAGCTCTTACTTGTTATCCTGCTGTCGAGTACAATAACTGAGCCTACATCTGAGCGGCTTCTGATGAGCCTGCCGAAGCCCTGACGGAACTTCAGCACTGCACGGGGAAGAAAGTAATCCATAAAGGGGTTGCCGCCACTATCCTTTATAAGTTCACTGCGAGCCTCCATAAGAGGATCATCGGGGACATCAAATGGGAGCTTGGTAATAATAACATTAACCAGTGCATCTCCGGGGACATCAACACCCTCCCAGAAGGAATCACTTCCTAAAATTACGGAGTGACTGTGGGCCTTAAATCGTTCCAGCAGCTTGTGGCGAGGCTCTTCCCCTTGCTTTAACAGCCTGTACCCGGACAATCCCTCCTTGCCCTTAAGCAAGCGATAAAATGAATTTAACAAGGCATATGAAGTAAAAAGCACAAAGGCCCTTCCTTCTGATATTTTGATCATCCTGGAGCTAAGCCGGGCAAGGGCCTTGGCATAATTCTTTTCCGCAGGGTAGGGCATATTTGTAAGCGCCCCTACAAAGGCCTGACGCTGAAAGTCAAAGGGAGAACTAAGCATAGTTTTTGTAAGCCGCTTGCCAAGCAGATTCAGACCAATACGAGAACAAATATAATCAAAACGGCCTTTAACTGACATTGTTGCCGATGTCAGGACGGCGGCATCAACGACGTCATAAAGCTTTTCCTTCATAGCCTCACCGATATCAAGTGGTGAGGAGTTAAGTCTTACAGCAATCCCTTTTTTGTCATATTTAAGGGCGACCCACTTGACAAGCGACTCGGCAGATTGAAAGAAAAAAAGATCGACAGTCTCAATAATGGCCTTAAAGCGGAAACGGTAAGCTGCCAGTTCTATCAGTTGTGCCTCAAGCTCTTTTAGAAGGGCTTCATCACGACTATTTTCAAGTTGGTCTGAGAGAGCCTTTAACCTGCCGATAAACCTTCGGCCTTCCTCCATAAAGATAGCTGCCTGTCCCTTTATGTCATCCCACTGTTCAGACTTGCAGGAGCTTTCTGTAAGCCTGACGCGCTGCTCCCTGGAACCTTTATCTTCCTCTACTTCATCCTGAACAAGGCAGCTGCCAACAGACTCAAAGAGCTCAGTGCTTAGACCATCTATCTTTTCAATGAGCGGCATGATCTCATCATCGATTACAGAAATGATCGAGTCTAGGGAAGGCTCCGGCAAAGACCCTTTTTTCATCAATTTGAGCTTTATAAAGGGAATAAGTCCCTTCTTCCTGGCCCGCCTGTTAACAAATCTGCCAAGCAGCAGTGAAATGCCGCGGAGGCTTACTGCAGCGCCAAAATATTCAGTAGCAATATCTTCAATATTATGGGCCTCATCAATTATCAGGCGCTTGAAGGGCGGCAGCACCGCGCCATCATCGTGTCCACCCGTGGCATCTTTTACGGCAAGATCTGCAAAGAGGAGATGATGATTTGCAACAACTATCTGGGCCGATGCCGCTTGCCTTCTAGCCATGTAAAAAAAACAATCAGCATAGTAGTTACACTTTGCCCTGAGACATAAATCTGCCTCAGAGGAGATCTTTTCCCAGCTTGATTCTTTTGGAATAAAGTTTAGTTCCGAGCGGCTGCCCTCGCCCGTTTTATCTATCCATTCAAGAAGCGACTTCAACTCCCGGACAGAAGCATCCTCAAAGAGCTGCTCACCTTCGGCCACCAGAACCTTTGCCTTTCTCTTGCAGGCATAATTCCCACGCCCCTTTATCATTACCGCTTTAAAATCCAGGCCAAGGTTCTCGCGCAGTAGCGGGAGGTCTTTTTTTATCAGTTGCTGCTGCAGATTTATCGTATTGGTTGAAACTATAACTTTCTCCCCGTTTCTAAGGGACCATAGGATCGATGGGATAAGATAGGCGACGCTCTTGCCGACACCCGTACCGGCCTCTATCAGGGCAATCTTCGACTCATTGAAGGCCTCAGCTACCCGTACGGCCATTTCGGACTGCTCGCTGCGCTCTTCAAAAGAGTCAAGCCCTTTCGCAAGGGAAGATCCTTCCTTGAAAAAAGACAGAATTTCATCTTTAGCCAGGCATAAGCGTTTTTTTTCTTCATGGGGAGGAACGACTACATAGACCCTGTCAACACTGTTATTGATGATGTAAAAACCGGCGCCTATCGCGCCGCCTTGAGAGGCCACAGAGAGATCGGCGTCTGAGGGAGTCAAATCACCGGAGGGATGGTTGTGAATAAGAATATCACCACATTCCAGGTCCCTTAGGACAGCTGGTGCAGCGAAGCTATTCCCCCGGGATATTACCCTGACAGAGTGGATTTTTCCATCAAGATAGCTGCCAAGAAAGAGGACTTCGGCCCCTTCAGCTTTAGCAATATGATCCCGGATTAAGACTAATGCCTCATCATTGAAGTACTCAGAGAGGCTTTTAATGGAAGTCACCTGTTTTCAGGTAAGAATGGAATTTAAAAAAACAGGCATAGAATACTAAAATCTCTTTTCGTTCGTGCCCTTGCCGACATGGCAGGCATCGCAGATCTCAAAACCGGCTCCCAGCCTAAGACGCCTGTCGCTGTCGGCACCTTTATCGTATCCGCCCCGCAAAACACCTTTTTCGTGAGGATTGTGGCAGGTGCAGCAGAATATCTTGTTTGTGCCCGGTTCCAGAGGAAGGGCAACATTCTTCATTTTTTCGGTATGCCTCATGAAAAACATTATTTTTTTGGGAGGGGTCACAAGATGGTCAAAATTTATCCATTTGCCTCCTGGATGAGCCCTTTCACGGTGACATCTCAGGCAAAGGTCCTTCAGTTCCTCCATTACAAACTTTACCTGGGTAATACCCTTGTCTTTTTGAGGATCTGGCTCCTCCTCATGACAATAGAGGCAGATACCATCATTAAGCTCACCTTCATCACTTATCTGATCGTGAGGATTTAGCGTCTCATACTGTTCCTTTATATGACATTTATAACAAAGATCCGTCCTGTTTGCATATGGACCGCCTCTGAAAAACAACTTGTCTTGTCTCTTTCTGTGGCGTTCTTTTTTCAGGCATTGGTAGCTAAGATTGTGACAGGTGGTACAGCTGATTTTTCCATCATCAGATAGATTAAAATCCATAGGCATTCTCGCCCTAACGGTATCAGACGGCGTCATACCCACTGCGTGGATGTAAGAGTCTATAGAGATAGTGCCGTGGCAATTATTGCAGACCTTTACCAGGTCCCCCTGATATTTAAAGCTCTTGGCAGATCTTTTGGGAGATGTCTTGTGACATGCAAAACAATAACCTTCCCGCCAGTGCGGATTTATCCTTTTCACTGCCGAATACAAGCCGTAGACAGCATCGACCAGATAGAAAGGATTTTTAACCTCGGCATGTTTATCGTGGCATACTACGCAGTTCAATTTTTCCCTTGACCCAAGCTGCCCAAGTTCTCTCAGTTTAGCTTGAAGTCCTTTCCTGTCATAGGGAAAGGGGTCTACAAAATGTCCCTGTCCCTTTCCATGACAGTTATTGCACACCTTGTTAATATCGGGGGAAATAAGGCGTTTGTCTGCTCTGCCTTCCTTCGAAATGACATGACAGGAGCGACAGCCCTCACTGCCAATCCTGTGCGGATCAGATATCAGGGTGATCTTCTCTTCCACCTTTATCTCAATATCATCTGCGGCAAGCACAATGCCCGGTAAAAGCATGAATATGAGAAAAAATAAATATTTAGCTGGTTTCAATTTACCTTGCACCTTCAAGAACATATAGTGAGCCGCCCATCCCGGGGACATAAAGCCTGTTATTGTAGACAGCCAGTGAGCCATGAACACCTTCGGGGAGTTCCATTGACCATTTCCTGATACCTAACTTGCTGTTTATAGCAACAAGCAAACCTTCTTCTGAGATTGCTATAATATCGTCATTAACTATCAAGGGGGTTGAGCTTAGCCTGCCTTTCATATCAAACTTCCAGATCAGCTCTCCGTTTCTTATGTTTAAAGCATAAATATATCCATCCGTGGTCCCGGCAAGGACAAAGTGGTTAAGAACAACCGGTGATGAGTAGAGCCAGTTCCCAAGCTTCTTCTTCCACAGAAGGCTTCCTTTTTTTCTGTCTATCACATAAAGATGCTCATCGTAGGAACCTACAATAACCAGGCCTCCGGAAACTACAGGCGATGAATAAATAGCACTTTCTGCCCTGAACTTCCACTTTATTCGCCCAGTGGGGGCATCAATGCAGTATAGAGTGGCATTTTTTGCGGCGATATATATATCATTCCCGGAGACAGCTGGAGAGGAGTATATGCCTCCATACTTGAAATCACGAGTAGCTGTCTGCCATATTTTTTTCCCACTGCGAGCCTCAATAGAGTATATATTTTTATCGTTTGAGCCGAATATAATATTCCCCCCATAAGCTGCGGGTGAAGAGAACACAGGCCCCCCTGTTTTAAATTTCCATTGAAGTTTTCCAGTTCTGACCTTTAAGGCATAAAAGTAGTTGTCTGCGGAGCCGAAGTATACAACACCATTTTTAACTAAAGGAGATGTTATCACCTTGCCGTCTGTGCTGTAACGCCATAAGACGGTGCCCTTTTCTGCATCGACAGCATACAGGTTACCGTCATGAGACCCGAAGAACACAATGCCGTTAACAACAGCCGGGGATGAATAAATAGCATCATAGGCTTCAAAGGACCACTTCAGCTTCAAAGGGATAGAAATCCTGCCCTCCGCCTTTGAAGAATGGCTGCCGTCTTTCAGAAATCCAGGCCAGCCCTTCTTATGACTTTCAGAAGCAGTGGCCCCGGACGCAAGGAAAGAATACAAGAACAATATAGATAAGAGACTGTAAGTTTTCAGCATAAAAACCTCTTTTCTGACCTTAACTGGAAAGCATAACATCAACACACACGCCAATCAAGGGGAGCCCGAAAAATCTAAAAATCTATCCTTAAATTTTTTTACCGCCTTGCCCCTGTGGCTTATTTCATTCTTTTTGTCTGATGCAAGTTCGGCCATGGTGCATCCAAAGCCGGGAATATAAAAAAGCGGGTCATAACCGAAACCGCCTCCCCCTTTTTTGGAACTTATAATTTCACCTTCGCAGCGCCCCTCGGAAGTGATAGTACTTCCATCAGGCCTTGCAGCTGCAACGACACAGACAAAGGCAGCGCCTCTCCTTCCTTTGGGAAAACCTTTCATGGCCAAAATAAGTTTTTCATTGTTGTCATCGTCATCTGCAGCATCCCCGGCATACCTTGAGGAATAAACGCCAGGCCCGCCGTCCAGGGCATCAACAACCAGACCTGAGTCGTCGGCTATAGCGATCATTCCTGTTGCCTTCGAATACTCTGATGCCTTTTTTATGGCATTGGCCTCAAAGCTGGTGCCGTCTTCTCTAACCTCAGCAGTATTTGGAAAATCATCAAGAGTGCGGAAGGTCAGCCCCAGGCCATCAAGAAGCGACTGGAATTCCTTTACCTTTCCCTTGTTTCGGGTAGCAAGCAGTACCTCTGTCAATTAGGCCCCCAGCGCCTCTTTCTGGATAGCTGTAAGCTGCGCTATCCCCGCCTCGGCAAGAGATGACATTGCTGCCATTTCTTCCCTGCTGAAAGGAGCTTCTTCTGCCGTCCCCTGAACTTCAACATACTTGCCGGAACCAGTCATGACGAAGTTCATGTCTACATCTGCACTGGAATCCTCCTCGTAGTTAAGGTCAAGGGATGGTACTCCATTAATAATACCTACACTTATCGCGGCCAGCGAGTCAGTCAGGGGAATAGATTTTATCAGGCCTTCATTTTTGAGATAGCTTAGTGCGTCGTGTAGTGCGACATAGGCACCGGTAATAGAGGCTGTCCTGGTTCCGCCGTCTGCCTGGATAACATCGCAGTCTATCCATATGGTACGCTCTCCAAGCCCTTTCAGATCTACTACGGAGCGCAGTGACCTGCCGATGAGACGCTGTATTTCGTGTGTACGACCTCCAACCTTTCCTCTTGAGGCCTCTCTGGCACCTCTCGTATGCGTTGCCCTTGGCAGCATGGAGTACTCAGCTGTAACCCAGCCTTTCCCCTTATCTCTCATGAAAGGAGGAACCTTGGCCTCCACCGTTGCTGTACAGATAACCTTTGTATCGCCCACCTCTATAAGAACGGAACCTTCCGGGTGCTTGAGATATCCTCTCGTAAGCCTTACCTTCCGCATTTCATCCGCATTTCTTCCTTCTTTTCTCATAAGCGTTTAAACCCTTTTCTGTTTTTTTAGCATCATAAGAAAAAGCACATGTAAAGTCAATGAGTAGAGCCCAAACAAACTTGTTTAAAACTTTAATCATTGGTAGAATGTGTGACTTTGATTATTTATAACAGAGAGAATAGATGGTTTCTGCCGAACCTGGTCAAGCAGGTCGTTGCCCTTGTAGCCCTTGTCTTATTTGCCGTCATACCAGCCAGGTCTGAGTCCTTTTTCAACCGAAAAGTCAAAGCTATTGATATTACAGGCAACAAAAGAACCAAAAACAGGGTAATACTTGAAGAGATGACATTTAGGATAGGAGATGTCATCTCCGAGCGTGACCTGGAGCTAAGCAGGCAGAACATTATGAACCTCGAACTCTTTTCAGATGTAACTTTAAATACTGTCCAGGAAGAAGAGGAAGGAGAGGTCAGAGTGGCTGTACGCCTTAAGGAAAAGTGGGCCATATTGCCTTTGCCCGTGGTGAGTAGAAACAGTGATGGAGATATTAAGCTTGGCCTGCAGTACGAGGATTTCAACCTTGGCGGTCGCGCCCATTACCTTAAAATAAGGTATTATAAAAAATGGGCCAACGATGCCGATGATAAACTTGGTAGCTACTACTCTGCAAGGTGGACGGCAAAAAACTTCTTAAGGCGAGACATCATCTTTGAACCTAGGTTCAAAAAGGGCAGCGAACTGTATGAAACATACGAAGACGGCCAGGTGGTCTCAAAATATAAGATAAAGAACAAATACTATTCCCTGAACTTGTCAAAGGATTATGGAAATCACTCATTTGGGGCGGTCTACAGCTACGGGAATAGCGAATATACCTATCTGGAAGGAATAATAGAAGAGCATGAAAATACCAAGACCAGGGCCATAAGTCTTTTCGCCGGAGTCGGAAAAGTAAACAACCTGGGACATTACCTTTTTGAGGGCTCCAGGCTTAACCTTTCAGTCGCATACAGTCATGGAACACTGGGGGCCAGTACAAATTCCGTAACTTATACGGCAGGGATAAGCCATTTTATCCCTATAGACGGGAAAAATGTTGCCTTGCGCCTGCTTGCGGGCTATGGATCAGGGGGAGGAGAAGAGGGGGTGTTGATAGGAACAGGCGGCTCCACCTCTATCAGGGGATACGAAAGAGGGGAATTTCAAGGAAACAGGATGATTCAGCTCAATTCTGAGTACCGTTTCCCTATTACTGATAAGTACTGGGGCGGCGTGCTGTTTTTAGATGGCGGCAACGCCTGGAAAAGGGGGGCCTCAGTCGATGTCGGCGACATAAACTGGAGCGCCGGACTGGGACTGAGGCTTTTTGTGAAAAAACTGGTCAAAGGTGTCGGGCGCGCAGATCTTGCATACAATATGGAAAGAGATGAATTTAAGGCCTATCTTGGTGTTCGACACACATTCTAAAGAACTTACAAAAAATAAGGGATACAACAATAATGTCTGAAAATATCAATGCCCTGCTCCCCTTTGTGGAAAAACCAGGGAGATACATAGGTGGAGAAGTAAACTCTATAATAAAAAACAATGCCGAGGTAGAACTTCGGATAGCCCTGGCATTCCCCGATCTCTACGAGATAGGCACATCCAACCTGGGGCTCCAGATACTCTACAACATTCTCAATAGTGAAACGAATATTGCTGCAGAACGGATATACGCCCCCTGGACTGACATGGAAGCTCAACTTCGGGAGAACAGCATCCCCTTGACCTCACTTGAAACAGGTACTCCCTTGTCAGAGTTCGATATCATAGGCTTCACCCTCCAGCATGAACTGAGCTATACGAACCTGTTAAATATGCTTGAACTTGGAGGCATACCGCTTCTTGCCTCGGAAAGAGGCGATAATGATCCCATAATAATGGCCGGTGGCCCTTCAGCATCAAACCCGGAACCCATGGCGGATTTTATAGACATCTTCTTCATAGGTGACGGAGAGGAAGGCCTTCCCGATGTTGCTGAAAAGTATATGCAGTGGAAAAAATCGGGCAAAACGGATAAAAGTAGAAAAGACCTGCTTGAAAGTCTATCTGAAGTGGAAGGCGTATATGTACCCTCATTCTTCCGCTTTAATTTCGATGCCAAAGGGAAGATAGAGGCAATAGATCCTCTATACCCTCCTCACAAGGGAGTAAATCGCCGCATACTGACAGACCTGGACAATGCGCCCTACCCAACGCACTTTATCGTTCCCAATATCCGGCCTGTCCACGACCGTGCCCCCCTGGAAGTCGCCAGAGGGTGCAGCCGTTTCTGCCGCTTCTGTCAGGCAGGCTATACCTACCTGCCAGTAAGGGAGCGCTCCGCCGAGAAGGTAAGAGAGATGGGCGACAAGGCGATTGCCGCTACGGGCTTTGATGAAGTTGCACTGCTGTCCCTCAGTACCGGTGACTACTCCTGCATTGAAACATTACTTCCCGATCTTACAGCTCGCTACAGTAAAAATCATACCAAGCTCTCCTTCCCCTCCCTGCGTGTAGACACCTTGACCCAGTCCACCCTTTCGGAAATGAAAAAAGGACGCTCCAACAGCTTCACTATTGCGCCCGAGGCAGGCAGTCAGAGACTGAGAGACCTTATTAACAAAACTTTCACCGAAGAGCAGGTAATTGAAACTGCGGAAGAGATCTCAAGGGCAGGCTGCCAGGCAGTCAAGCTCTATTTTATGATAGGGCTGCCTACAGAAACGGAGGAAGACCTTGATGAGATACTCCGTCTTGCCGAAGATATTCTGAAAGCCGGACGAAAGACAGGAAAACTTAGAAAGCTGACTGTGAATATATCTACATTTGTGCCAAAACCACATACTCCATTTCAATGGGAGAGACAGCTAACGCTCGAAGAGACGAGGGGGAAACTTAAATATCTTAAAAATAATATCAAAAACAGGGCCATATCGCTAAGGTGGCAGGAGCCGGTGATGAGCATTCTTGAAGGGGTGTTTTCAAGGGGAGACAGGCGGCTTGGAAAGGCAATACTTTGTGCATACAAAAAGGGAGCGCGTTTTGACAGCTGGACCGAGAAGATAAATTTTACACTGTGGCAGGAGGTATTTAAGGACGAAGGGATAATAATAGAAGATTACCTGGGAGAAAGATCAAAAGATGCAATCCTGCCCTGGGCAAAAGTGAATATTGGCGTCACAAGGGAGTTTTTCCTTAAAGAATTGGAAAAGGCCCATGAGGGCGCACTTACAATGGATTGCCGTTACAAGAACTGCTCTGCCTGCGGTGTGTGCGACCACAAAGTTGTCAAAATCGAGAACTTCATTGGAAGAAGTTTGCCGGAAGCGCCCCATAGAAAGCAGGACATTCCCAAACCTCATTCAAGATTTAGAATAAGATACGGCAAAAGCGGCAACAAACGTTTCCTCGGGCATATAGACACTATGCATGAGATCACAAGGATGGTCCGACGTGCCAATATCCCCACAGCCTACACCGAGGGATTCAGGCCATCCCCCAAGATTTCCTTCAGCTCTCCCATCCCCCTTGGAACGGAGAGCCTTTCAGAGTATTTTGACATTGAGATAGAAGAGATTATGCAAGCAGACCTACTCATGCCGCAACTCAAAACTGTTGCACCGGCAGGCATTGATATCATGGAAGTGAGCCCGATCATGATTAATGAACCTTCACTGACAAAGGCTGCAAGAGAAGAGCGTTACAGAGTCAGGGTTCAGGAAGAAGGGATTTCAAAGGAAGACATTGTTTCTTCAATACAGCAGTTTCACTCACAGGAAAAGTGGCCGATCTTAAAAAACACAAAGAAAGGGAAAAAAGAGCTGGATCTTAAAAAGGAGATCCTGGCTATAGCTGTCGATAAAATGGGCGAGATATCCCTTTCTATATCTACAAAGGAAGCCCGAAGAGTGAGGGCTGAAGACGCCGTTGCAAATATTTTAAAGCTGGATGACAATCAGAAAAAAAGGCTGTCTGTATTGAAAGTAGAGACTGTTTTCGATACAATCGGGAAAAACATATAAGGAATAAGTTTAAAAAAGGTAAAAATTGGGAAAAGAACTGATAATAAACTCTGGCAGATACGAGACCAGAATAGCCCTGCTTGAAGACGGCAACCTTGTAGAGTTCTATGTCGAACGGGGCAATGATACCTCCCTTATGGGCAACATATACAAGGGGAGGATAAATCGTGTACTGCCGGGCATGCAGGCCGCCTTTGTTGAGATAGGTCTTGAAAAAGCGGCCTTTCTCTATGTAGCCGATGTCCTTTCCGACACAAAGGTGATTGGGCAGATGATGGCGAGCAATGAGAATTTGAATGCTGCTGAAGAGTCACAACTTGGTAAATCATCACCTATCGAGGATATGCTCACTGAAGGCCAGGAGATACTTGTACAGATAACAAAGGAGCCCATAGGGACGAAGGGTGCCCGCGTCAGTTCACACCTGTCAATACCGGGAAGGCATCTTGTATATATGCCGGACAGTTCGGAGATAAGGATCTCCCGTAAGATCGAAGACGATGATGAGCGTAAACGGCTGGCGGAGATAGTCTCTTCTGCCATGCCTGATGAAGGCGGCTTTATAATAAGAACGGCAAGTGCAGGTGCTGAAAAAGAGGAAATAGAAGCCGATATGAGCTTCCTCCTGAAGCAGTGGGAAGAAGTAAAGACCAGGGGAGATAAAATACCTCCTACTTCTCTCATCCATCAGGATATTGATATGTCACTGCGCTCTATCAGGGACATCATCACGACAGATGTGGACAAGATTGTGACAGACTCCCCCGAAAACCATAAAAGCATACTCTCCTTTATAAACAAGGTCATGCCAAAGGTAAAAGACCGTGTCTCCCTCTATGATGAAGATGAACCTATATTTGACCGCTTTGGCATCGAAATGGAAATAGATGAGATGCTAAGCGAAAAAATATGGCTCAAATCCGGGGGTTATATAATCATCCAGGCGACAGAGGCCCTTACGGCAATTGACGTTAACACCGGTCGTTTTACAGGCAAAAAGAACCTGGAGGAAACAATACTCAAGACCAATCTGGAAGCGGCCAAAGAGATAGGATACCAGCTGCGCCTTAGAAATCTGGGCGGGATTATAATCGTTGACTATATCGATATGGTAAAACAGGAAAGTAAAGACAAGGTCTATGTGGCTATGCAGGAGGCCATGAAAAAAGACCGCGCGGTTTTCCGCATATCGGAGATATCCGAGCTTGGTCTGTTAGAGATGACACGGAAAAGGATAAGGAACAGTATTGCAAAGGTGATGTGCACCCCCTGTGAATACTGCGAAGGCAGGGGTTATCTAAAATCCAAAGAAAGTATATCCTACGAGATATTAAGAAATATTAAAAAGGAGGCTTCATCTTTCCAGGGTGATGACATAAAGGTCCATGTCCATCCCGAGATCTCCGACATACTTCTTCATAGGCTTGCCGACGACATCACCGAGATAGAGAAGGGGAATGATTTGCAAGTAAGCATCAATACAAACCCCTCGCTGCATCTGGAAGACTACCATATTCACTAAAAGACCAGGAATATAAACCCATTGAAACCCTACCCCAAAAGACCCACAAGCTGTGAGATAGACCTTAGTGCGCTGCGTAGCAACTACAAGCAGGTAAAGGAGGAGACGGCTAAAGGGTGCCGCATACTAGCCGTTGTCAAGGCAGATGCCTATGGACACGGAGCCGTACAGGTATCAAAAGAACTTGAGAGTATGGGAGTCGACTACCTTGGCGTTGCTATACTGGAAGAGGCCCTGGAGCTGCGCGAGGCCGGTATAAAGTCTCCCATGATGATTTTGTCCGGACTTTTCGAAGGACAGGAAGGGGCCGCATTTGACTATGACCTTACGCCTGTTGTCTATACACTGGAATCAGCAGAGCGGTTTAACCTTGAGGCCATTAAACGCAAAAAATGCTGCAGTATTCACATAAAGGTTGATACCGGCATGGGACGTTTAGGAGTCCGCGCAGACAAAGCTGTTTCCCTGCTTACAAAAGTAGCGAAAATGGAGTGGATAGATATTGAAGGCCTGGCAACTCACTTCTCATCTGCCGATGAGCCTCAAAAGAATTCTACCATTAAGCAGATAAGGCTGTTCACATCGATTGTGGAAGAGGCTGAAAAACTGGGCCTTGATATACCATTAAAACATGCTGCCAACAGCGCAGGGACATTTCACTTCCCTCAAGGCCACTTCAATATGGTGCGTCCGGGAATAAGCCTGTATGGCGTGAGTCCATCTTGTTCTATGAAAAACAAGGGCGGACTTAAGCCGGTTATGAGCCTGAAGACAAAGGTCATGGAAATCAAGAAACTGGAGAGAGGGGAAACCGTAAGCTACGGTGAAACCTACACGGCAAAACAGGAGAGTACAATTGCCGTCATCCCTGTAGGATATGCAGATGGATACAGGAGAGAGCTGTCAAATACTGCTGAAGTTGTTATAAGGGGAAAGCGGGCAAAAGTAGCAGGCAGGATCTGCATGGATATGACAATGATAGACGTTACCGGCATTGATGGAGTAAAAAAAGGGGATGATGTTTATCTTATGGGAGGCAGTTACGACAATGCTGTCACCGCCTGTGAAATAGCTGATATTGCAGGGACTATAGCCTACGAGGTCCTATGTGGGGTCAGTCAGCGGGTGCCAAGGTATTATATCAACGCTCAAGTTTAGCTATACAGGCAATCACTTCAATTTCCCAAAAGCTTCAAAATCATCTCTATAATTTCTTTCACCTAGAAAGCAAGCGTTCCGAGAGTAGAGTGATTTGAGGATTACGCTAAGGGGCTGGCTGAGTCGCCCTTAGCTAGGATTAAATGGAACGGGCAAGTCGCACCAAAATTGAAACTGCGTATTTGCCAGTCCCTCTTCAGTGCCGGGTTAGCACTAGTCATATTGCCAGTTATTATCATCAGCGACCCACTCAAGGAACATATTTGCTCTGCTTCGCAGCATTTGTATTAACTTTTTATTTCCGAGAGTTATCTTCATAGATGGATGCTCTTTGCCCTCATCGGCACACTGACAAATTTCCAACCAATTTTTTGCAATTGCTTCGTAAGCAGTTCTCGGTTCTTTAAAATTTTTAGACGAAATGTAGTCAGTGGGATGGTCGCCGCAAATTGCCCACCAGCCAACCCAGTCCGGTGATTTTTTACTTTCAATTGCCCATATGGATGTATAAGGAATTTCATCCCATGCTGGGGACTCAGAAACTTGACCATGTTCAATACCTTGTGATGCAAGATATTTCAATACGTCTTGTCGTCGTTCTTTACACCATTGATCTTCATTTATTTCCATAAGTTTTTGAGTGTGATCTTACCCACAAAAAGTGGACACGTTTAATTGATTATATTGTTTTTCATATTCATTAGGACACATATATCCAATTGCAGAATGCCGTCTTTGTTTATTGTAGAATATTTCAATGTACTCAAATATACCGGCATGTATGTCTTCAACTGTTTTGTAATTCTCGGCGTAAATGAGCTCGACTTTCAATCGGCCAAAGAATGATTCCATTACCGCGTTATCCCAGCAATTTCCTTTCCGGCTCATGCTGCACAGTATCCCCTTTTCCTTTAATGCATGCTGATATTCATGCCCACGGTACTGTACTCCACGGTCTGAGTGTAACAAAACACTCTTCTCAATGTCACGGCAAGATACAGCCATATTGAAAGCTTCCAGTATTAATCCTTCGCGCATATGATTATCGAGAGACCAACCAATAACTTTACGCGAGAATAAGTCTATCACCACCGCCAGATAGAGCCAGCTTCGACCGACCCTGATATAGGTAATGTCAGATACCCACTTGCGGTTCGGTTCATCAACCTCAAATCGTCTTGCTAACAGGTTATTGCTGACATTTGTTTTCGATTCAATCCGTGCCCGGTATTTAAATCCTTTGCCATTACGTGCTCGAAGGTCTTTTCCCTGTAATATTCTCGCGACATGGTTAATGCAACAATCGATGCCCTGAGCATTTAGCTCCATTGTGATCCTGGGCGCGCCATAGCGTTTTTTAAACCCGAAAAAAGTCGCTTCAACGGCACTGCTTACCTGTCTGCGTCTCTGTTGTCTATTACTCTCCGGGCGTTTCAGCCATGCATAAAAACCTGAGCGTGATAACTTCAGTAAGCGACACATCATCGTTACTTTAAATTGAGTTCGATACGATGCAATGAGTGCGTACTTTACGTGTCGCTTTTCGCAAAGTACGCCGTGGCTTTTTTTAGGAAGTCACGCTCTTCCTTGAGTTTCGCTACTTCTTTCTTGAGTTTGCGAATCTCTTCTTTTTCTGCGATTGAGTAATTTGTGCCGTCAGCAACTGTAAACTGACCCTTGGAAAGTTTATTGAACTGGGTACGCCAGTTGTAGATCTGGTTGACGTGAATACCCAACTCCCTGGCTACATCTGCAGCTGTTCTGTCCGGCATATCGGCCAACCTTACCGCCTCTTTTCGATATGATTCTGAATACGCCTTTGTTTTTCTTTTAGTCATTTTGACACCTCTCCTTAGGTTATAAACCTAATTAATGAGTGTGTCTACTTTTCGTGGGTAGCTTCGAAGCCTAACGATATCTATACTGCATATTAACGATAAGAGGAACTATAGCACAAAATTAAAGGGTATCAAATATATGCAGTAGACTTTACCTCCGTAAACAATATATAGGAGGCTGTCAATGAA
>JADFVX010000017.1 GCA_015222755.1 Pseudomonadota bacterium
AAAAAAGACGGAAGTGGAGCCGATGCCGGTGACTGTATAGATTGCAACCTCTGCCATGCCGTATGCCCGACGGGAGTGGATATACGTCAGGGGCAGCAGGAAGGCTGCATAACCTGCGGCATGTGCATCGATGCATGCGCCCAGATAATGGAGAGGGTAGGCCGTCCCCTTGGCCTGATACGCTATGCATCATTCGATGAACTTGAAGGCAAACCGCAGCTTCCCCTTTTGAAAAGGCCGAGAGTTATTATTTATCTTTTTCTTATACTTTTCTCCTTTGGAGGCATAATATTCGGTTTGGGTAATATCAAGATGCTCGATATCAAGGTCCTCCACGAACGTCAGCCTCTTTTTGTGAGGCTAAGCGACGGTTCTATTCAGAACAAGTATAAGCTGAAGCTGCTGAACAAAACGGGAGGAGATATTTCTGTCAGGATACTTGCTGAAGGGCCGGAAGGCCTGCGTATGAGCGGGATGGATAAGGCCCTCTCCATACCCTTTGGCAGAGTTACGCCTTACACGGTTTTTATCAGGGTGCCAAAGGATAAATTGTCAGGTGAGCGCTTGGTTCTAACATTCCGTGTTTTAGACGAAACCACCGGTAATCTTATAGACAGCTATGAAAGCATGTTTATAGGGCCGAAATTATGAGGAGGTTTATATATTATGGATGAGACAGTTACAGGTTCTTCAGCGCTGAAAAGCCCCTGGGTGTGGGGCTGGATAGGAATGATCGTCATTGTCATGGCTGCCAATGTAACCATGATCCACTTTGCCCGTTCCACATCTCCCGGTCTGGTGGTGAAAGATTACTATGAGAAGGGTAAAAATTATGACAGGACTCTACGGGAAAGGCAGCAGGAAAAAACACTTGGCTGGCAGGTCATCCCCGAGCTGCCGCAAAAAATAATCGTCAACCAGGTTTTTTCAATAGTTCTTTCTATTGTCGGTGAAGACGGTGAAATATTTTTGCCCGACGAGGCCACCGTCTATCTCTTTCGTCCATCCGATGCCTCTGCCGATTTTTCCGTAGCTCTGAAGCTTAATGAGAAAGGAATGCTCATGGCTGAGCTTGACCTTCCTCTTCCCGGCAGGTGGGACATCATCTTTTCCCTTTCCAGGGGAGATGAAAGTAAAGAAGTCCCCTACAGGGTCTTCGTTGACAAGGTCGGTAGGGGACTGTCCCAGCATTTACGGGAGTGAGTTTATGAACTCCGTAGAATCGGGGCTGTCCCCGGTGCCTTAATATGGATCTCTGTTTTCACTGTAGTCTTCCCATCTCTTCCGGTGCCGACTTCAGCGCCGAGATCGGCGGTGAGACCAGGCGCTTTTGCTGCAACGGCTGCCGTGGTGTCTGCCTTTCCATCTTTGAGGCAGGGCTGGAGGGCTTCTACCGCCGTACCGGTGAAAATACCAGCCTTTCCCCACCGCCGGACCTTCCAGACGGTATTGAGATGTACGATATGGATGCCGTGGCGGAAGAATTTGTCGAGCAGGAAGGTGATGTATCCCGTACCCTTCTTCTGGTGGAGGGGATACACTGTGCGGCCTGCGTATGGCTCATAGAAAAGACCATGAGCCGTCTGCCTGGTGTGATTGAGGCGTCCGTCAATTTCAGCACAATGCGTCTTAAGCTGCGCTGGGACAGCAGCACCGTGAAACTCTCGGCCATAATAGAGCGACTTTCCGAAGTAGGTTATGCAGCTGTCCCTTACAGCCCCGCCGCCGCCGAGAACAGCCTTAAAAGGCAGAAGAGAAGCTACCTCTACCGTATAGCCTTTGCAGGCTTTGCAATGATGAACCTGCTCTGGGTCTCGGTGGCGCTCTACAGCGGTGCCGACAGAGGGGAATACCGAGACCTCTTCCGCTACATCGGCTTCGCCCTGGCTACTCCGACTCTCCTCTATTCTGGTTACCCCTTTCTGAAGGGGGCATGGTCCGGCCTTCGCAGTCTAAGCTTAAGCATGGACCTGCCCATCGCCATAGGAGCCATAGTCACCTACCTTTACTCCGCAACGATAACACTGGACAGGCGTTTTTCCGGTGATGTCTATTTCGATACGGTGGTCACCTTCATCTTTGTCATACTTATAGGACGTTATCTTGAGACAGCCTCGCGGGACAAGGCTACCTCTGTGACGCGCCGTCTGCTGGAACTCCAGCCGAAGGTCGCCACGAAGGTTACGGTTGAAGGAGAGGCTCTGGTGCCTGTCCGTTCCATAGTTGCAGGTGACAGGGTGCGCGTTAAGCCGGGTGGCTCCCTTCCTGTCGATGGTGTCGTTATTGAGGGTAAAAGCGGTGTCGATGAGTCCATGCTGACGGGGGAATCTCTGCCGGTGAGCAAGGCCGTGGGGGACCGTGTGGCTGCCGGGACTCTTAACGGCAGCGGTTCCCTCCTTATCGAGGTGGACAGGGTCGGCGGGGCGACCACACTTTCCCGCATCATCGGCCTTGTAGAGGATGCACAGGCGTCCAAGGGGCCGGTGCAGCGTATGGCCGATAGTGTCGTTCCATGGTTTGTGGGCGTGACGATCTCTTTGAGCATTGCCACCTACTTTTTCTGGGTCGGCGAGGGTGTGGATAGGGCGCTTATGGCGGCCACATCGGTGCTCATCATCACCTGTCCCTGTGCGCTGGGGCTTGCGACACCTATGGCCATCGCTGTCGCCTCCGGGCTGGGGGCACAGCGCGGCCTGCTGATAAAGGACGGTGCTGCCCTTGAGCAGCTGGCTTTAGTGGACCGCTTTGTCTTCGACAAGACGGGTACCCTTACGGAAGGCAGGTTGGCACTTACCGAGACAGTTCTATTGGCGGGCTATAACGAGTCTGATTGCCTCCGCCTTGCCGCAGCCGCAGAGAGCCGCTCCGAGCATCCGCTGGCTGCGGCGATTGCCGCTGCGACCCTGAAGGGCGGCATAGAATTTACAAGCTTAAAGGTGGAGCACTTTGAAAGCGAGGCAGGTTGCGGTGTACGTGCCATTGTAGATGGCCAGTCCCTTGCCGTAGGAAACGTCAGGTGGCTTCTGGAGGGAAATCAGGAAGGGAATTATACTGCGGAAATCGAGAGGCTGGAATCTAAAGGGGCGACAGTCGTAGGTCTTTCCGTGGATGGCAAACTTACAGCACTTTTTGGGCTTGCCGACAGGCTGCGGGAAGAGGCTGCGGAAACAGCGCTGCAGTTGAGAAAAGAAGGTCTGAGACTTTCTCTCCTGAGCGGTGACAGCAAGAGGGCAGTGGAGGGGGTGGCAGGGACTCTCGGTGAGATAGAATGTCATTCCGGACTGTTGCCTGCCGACAAGATAGAGCATCTCTCGGCTTATCAGGCCTCAGGGGAGAGGGTTGCCATGGTGGGTGACGGAGTAAACGACGCCCCGGCCCTTATTCAGTCTGATGTGGGTATTGCCGTAGCTTCAGCCACGGACGTGTCAGTGGAAAGCGCCGATATGGTGATGCTGGGAGGCGGCTTGAGGGGAATCCTTGATCTTTTCCGGCTCTCAAAAACAACTGTCCGCACCATCCGGCAGAATATAGCCCTTTCCCTGCTCTACAATGTTATCCTCGTCCCCATGGCTATGATGGCGATGATAACCCCCGTCTTTGCTGCAGTGGCCATGCCGGTAAGTTCACTGCTGGTGATCGGGAACGCCGCAAGGATAAGAAGGAGCCTTAAATAACGATGGACGTGATCTACTGGCTAATACCTGTGGTAATACTGCTCGGCCTTGTCATGCTCGGCATCCTTGTGTGGGCCATCAAAAGCGGGCAGTATGAGGATTTGGAGGGGGAGGGGAGCCGCATATTGATGGATGAGGATGAGAAGGAATCCTCACCTGGTGATAGTAAAAATAGGCAGTGATTAGTTGTCATGCTGAGCTGGTCGAATCATGGTGTCAGCAAGCTTATAGGGCGGGGAAAGCAGGCCAAGTAATGCCGGCCCTGAAGGGGTTTAAGTCTGGCGAGGAGATATGCTTCCAATACAGCATCTCCCTGGAAGGGATATAGTCATATGAATTTTCAGCCAATAGCGCTATACTGCATCTGCATTAATCATATCGGGTAAGTTTATTTATGACCAAGCCTAGCATTAAAACCATTACAGTAAGGAACTTGACGACGTTTCTTGTAGCTCTCTCTATTGTCATCCTTGGGATTGTTGCCCTTAACTTCAGGTACCTTTCCAAGGAGATAGTTGAAGACAAGGCGCTTTCTATTGCAGAGCTGGTAAAGGCGGGACTCACCTCCCATATGAAGGCAGAGATAATGGATAAAAGGGACTACTTTATTAATGAGCTTATGTCTCTTAAAGAGGTAGATTTTCTGACCGTAGTCAGATCCCCTGAAGTGGTAGAGCAGTTCGGGCCTGCAATCGCCCCGGCCAGGAATTCCTTTGCAGATACAGCTAAGGCCTTTAGTAGCAGAAAACCTGTTTTTACACTGGACGAATGGCGTTCTGATCCCAAGATATACGCTGCAATCCCTTATGTCGCATCGAAGGAAGGCTCCCTTAACTGCCTGGGATGTCATAATGTGCAGGAAGGGACGGTTCTGGGGGTGGTCTGCATTGAGTTGAGCCTCACCAATTACCGCTCAGTGGCATTGAAATTCATGGTGGGCATCTCTCTTATAGCAATTATTTTCGGCATCCTTATAGTTATGAACTCTTCCAAGACGATTCAGCACTTGATAAAGGAGCCTCTCGAGAGCCTTATAGATAAGGCCCAGGGCGCTTACTTTGAGAGGCGTCCCGTAAACTACGATGATTTTGACAGTTTTGAGTTTGAGTGCGTTGCCAAGGAGATCAACATCTTTAATGATAATATTATCCATAATCAGGAGATAATTAATAAAAAGAACGAGGAGCTTACCTCTCTTAATTTTGAGATAGAGGATACGCTGAAAGAGACGATCTTTACCATGGGTGTAATAGAGGAAAAGCGCTCAAAGGAGACGAGCAACCACACGATCAGGGTCACAAAGTACTGCCGCTTGCTGGCGGACAAACTGGGAATTTCTGAGAAAAAGGTCAATATACTTGCTGCTGCTACACCGCTTCACGATATCGGAAAGCTGGGTATTCCCGACTCTATTCTCATGAAGCCGGGAAAGCTTACAAAGGACGAATACGAAACCATGAAGAGTCACCCTGAGGTAGGTTTTGCCATGCTCAGACACTCTGAGAGGGACATACTTAAGGCTGCTGCAATAATAGCCTATGAGCACCATGAAAAGTGGGACGGTAGCGGCTACCCGAGAGGGGTTAGGGGAGAAGATATTCATATATACGGCAGGATTGTGGCCCTGGCGGATGTGTTTGATGCGCTTTCCACTAAGAGAGTGTACAAGGAATCATGGGCGATCGATGATATAAAGTCGGTCATAAAGGGTGAGAGGGGCAAACATTTTGATCCCCATCTGGTGGATGTTTTTATTGAAAATATAGATGGGTTTGTAAAGATCCGGGAGGAATACCACTCCTGATATTGTCCTGTCAGTGGCGTTTTTGTACTTCCAGTCTTTTGCCGCTAACTCCTTTTGTAAAGTCACTAAGTTTTGTGTCCTCTCTGGAAAAATCTTTTAAAAACTGCTAGAATCTCCTGCCTTTAAACAGACTTGGAGTATGGAATATTTTATGGACGACAGCTCTAATCAAGACACTATTTCACGCGATTTTATCCGAAACCGTATTGCTGAAGAAATTGAAACAGGCAAGTGCAGGAAGGTTATAACAAGGTTTCCTCCGGAGCCTAACGGTTTTCTGCATATAGGTCATGCCAAGTCAATATGTCTCAACTTCGGTATTGCCGCTGAGTTCGGCGGGGACTGTCATCTCCGTTTCGACGATACCAATCCGTCAAAAGAAAGTAAAGTCTATGTCGACTCTATTATTGAAGACCTGAAATGGCTTGGCTTTTATGATGCAGGCAAAACATATTATGCCTCCGATTATTTTCAGCAGTTCTATGAATATGCCCTGAGACTGATCCGAAATGGAAAGGCATATGTATGCAGTCTCAGTCCTGAGGAGATGCGTGAATACCGGGGCACCCTGACTGCCCCCGGCAAGGAAAGCCCATATCGCACACGCTCAGTCGAGGAGAATCTGGATCTTTTTGAAAAGATGAAGTCCGGGGGATTCCCAGATGGCGCCCATGTGCTAAGGGCAAAGATAGACATGTCATCTCCCAACCTGAATATGCGTGACCCCGTGCTTTACCGTATTCAGCATACCTCTCACCATAGGACTGGTGACAAGTGGTGCATATATCCAATGTATGACTATGCCCATTGCCTGGAGGACGCTATCGAGGGGGTCACCCATTCCATATGTACCCTTGAGTTCGAAGATCACAGGCCGCTATATGACTGGGTGCTTGATGAGGTAGGGACCGCTTGCCATCCACAGCAGATAGAGTTTGCACGTCTTAATCTAGGATATACCGTTATGAGCAAGCGTAAGCTTCTTGAGCTTGTAGAGGGGGGGGATGTAAATGGTTGGGATGATTCCCGTATGCCCACCATTTCGGGAATGCGTAGTCGGGGCTATACACCTGCCTCTATTCGTGCATTTTGCAAGAGGATAGGGGTCAGCAAAAAAGAAAGCCGTATAGACATGCTTATGCTTGAAGAAGCTGTGCGTGATGACCTGAATGAAAATGCACCCCGTGTCATGGCAGTGCTAAACCCGCTCAGGGTAGTTATAGAAAACTACCCCGAAGAAAGGCTGCCTGATGAATTTGATGCACCAAATCATCCGGCCAAGCCTGAGATGGGAACCCGAAAGGTGCCTTTTTCGAAGGTGATATACATAGAGAGGGAGGACTTCATGGAAGATCCTCCAAAGAAATTTTTCCGCCTGGGGCCGGGCCGGGAAGTCAGGCTTAGGTACGCCTATTTTATAAAATGCGAGTCCGTAGAATATGAGGATAGCGGTGAGATAAAAGAACTGCGCTGTACTTATGATCCTGAAACAAGGGGCGGATCAGCCCCTGATGGCCGCAAGGTCAAGGGGACGCTTCACTGGGTATCAGAAAAACATGCAGTCAAGGCAGAGGTGCGTATCTACGACAGGCTTTTTAATAAAGAAAACCCAGATGGGGGGAAAGAGGCAGGTGATTTTAAGGACTCGCTTAATCCCGAATCTCTTACAAGCTTGGAGGACTGTCTTTTGGAGCCTTCTGTGGAGAATGCTGCGCCTGGCAAGCGTTACCAATTTGAACGCCAGGGCTATTTCTGCTTAGATGTGGAGAGGTCTCAGGGACGCCCGGTCTTTAACCGAACGGCAACGCTTCGCGATTCCTGGGCCAAGGCCAAGTCTTAACAATTAAACTTTATCTGACTTTTCTGTAACGGAGAAAAGTTGTTGATCGCCCCTGCCGTATGGCCTTTTGCTCAAAGCGTGTGGTGATAGTGGTTTCTGCCGACATCTCTACAAAGCGCCTTTCGCTAGGGGCCATTTCAAAGCGATCAGATGCCTCGAAACACTCTCTCATCCAGTCCGCATATTCGATTATATCGGTAGATAACCATGCCTCTCCCCCAGTCTTCAGGGCATTGCCAAACAGCTCAAGCGTTTCAGGCTGGATTATACGTCTTTTGTGGTGCCGCTTTTTAGGCCATGGATCAGGGTGGTTTACGTGTATATAGTCAAAGCTGCCTGGTTTGAACATCTCCAGCAGAGCTATCCTTGCATCCCCTTTTATGATCCTTACATTAGTTATGTCCTGCTCTTTTATCCCCTTTAAAAGGCTTGCCACTCCATTTAGAAAAACTTCGCACCCGATTATCCTGTGATCACGATGTCGGGCTGCCATCTCCAGCGTATATTCTCCAAGGCCAAAACCTATTTCAAGGTGCAAAGGCCCTTTGCATTCAAAGTAATCGGCAGTATCTATATGTCCCGTCTTGAAAGGTATTTCGACTTGAGGCAGAAACTGCTCAAGAAGCTCCCTCTGGCTTTTTGATAGTTTTACTGCCTTACGGCCAAATGTTTTAGGGACTTGTTGTGCTTGCATTTTTAAAGAGTATTGTTTTCGACTTCCTGTTTAGATAGTTCAAATAAACGTCTCATTATACATCATACTCTTCTGTTTATTCATGGTTTTATTTAAGATGTAAACCTTGTACTTCTAGATGTTTTTCAGGAGTAAGTTTCTGTATTAAATTACCCTTGACAATAGTCCTGCACGGGTCTATTCTAAAAGTCAGAAGATGGAATCAGATAGACTTGAAAAGCTAGCAGAATCTGTCGAGATTCTTAAGGAACGTCACCTTTCTTTGAAAGCCGAGCGAGATGTGTTTTTGAAACAAGCGGAAGTCCTTGCTCAGGCTGAGGAAAAGATCAGGGTTCTTAAAGCCGAGCGGAAACTGCTTAGAAAGAAGGTTGATGGTCTTATTAAGTCAATTGACAGTCTGGCGAATGGAGATCGGTCTTGAAAGATCAGGTCGAGCTTAAGATACTTGGTCAGGAATTTGTTGTTAAGTGTCCCGATGGCGAAGAGCCGGTAAGAGAGGCCGCATCATTACTTGAAGATATGATCAGAGAGGTGAGAGGCAACACGGGTACGGCAGATTCACTAAGACTTATGCTTTATGCGGCGTTCAAGCTGGCTGGTGATAATGTAGAGTTGAAGAAGCAACTTAACAGACTGGAAGATGAAATAGATTCTGTGACTTCCGGGCTGCTTGAGATAATAGAATAAATATAAATAGAGAGGGTTGGAAAAGTCGGTTGATCGTGCCCCTGCTGTGTTTGTGATGGCAAGATGGTCTAGAACCTTTAAAGAATTTGATCGGGAGTTGTCTCTGTCTGTAGATGGTATGTTCTCCTTGTGTGAATAATCAGAAGCAGTTACATGACACCCACCTAGACGTTTAGGTTCAGATTCAATTATGTCACACGGCACAAGCGGGGGACTTTTAATTATAGTAGTTGAGATAATAACGGGACGCTTCAGGGCAGGCGCTGATTTTAAGATAGTTTCTAGGATGTTTTTTAATTTAAGAGTAGTAACTGTATATAAAAATTCTACATATATGTTTTACGTCCTGTGCTCTGGCATGAGACCATAAGTAAGCCCTGTTCCCCCTGCCCATATTTTTTTCAACTTAGTTCATCTTTTCCACCCTCCCTTATTATTTTTATGAAAAAAAATATTGTAAGGCAGAGATTTAAGGAAAAAAGGTCTCACCTGTCCATGGAAGAGATTTTTTCCTTAAGTTTTTCTGTGCAGCAACGTTTTCTTGATTCGCCTTTTTATGCTGCAGCCTCAACAATTGCTGCCTATAGCAGTTTCATGGGTGAAGTGGATACCTCGATGCTCGTGAGGCGGGCCATTGCAGATGGCAAGTGCATCGCAATGCCAAAGATGGGTAAAGAACATGCCTTCATGGATTTTATATTTATTGATGGAGAGGATTGCCTCAGAGAAGAGGCTTACGGAATTAAGGAGCCCCTCTTTGATCAAAAGAGGCTTGCACGTAAGTCCGACATCGACATATTTATAGTTCCAGCTGTGGTCTATGACCTGGCAGGTTGTCGCATTGGGATGGGTAAGGGTTACTATGACAGGGCTCTTGCCGGTATAAATAGAGAAAGACTTGTCGGCTTTGCATATGATTTTCAGGTCTTGGAAGATATTCCGTGTGAGACCCATGATATAAGGGTTGGCTCAGTTGTGACTGAAAAAAGGATAGTTAATACATTTTATAATAACTAAACAGGAGGAGTAAGGATGAGTAATTCATTGGTAGTTGCACTTGCCTCAGTCTTATGCCTCGTATTTGGTCTCGTTATCGGTTTTGTCCTGAGGAAAAAGACCTCGGCAAATGAACTGAAACTGGCTGAAGACGAAGCTAAAAAAATCATAAGAGATGCAAGTAAAGAATCTGAGAGTATAGAAAAAGAGGCAAAGCTTCAGGCAAAGGACCTGCTTTATCAGACAAAGACACAGTTTGAGAAGGATAACAAGGAAGCCCGCAAGGATCTTCAGCGTCTGGAAAACAGGTTGATGCAGAAAGAGGAAAACCTGGAAAAAAAGACCGAGGCCTTCGATAAGAAGGAAATGGAGCTGCAAAACAAAGAAAGAGAGCTTGCTGAAAGCGTGCGTGCAGCAGAGGAGATGGGTGAGGAGTATAAGGCGCTTGTTTCAGAGCATAGGAAAAAGCTTGAGGATATTGCAGACCTAAGTGCCGAAGATGCGAAGAGGGAGCTTGTTTTGCAGATGGAGAGCGAGGCGAGGCATGATGGCGCAAAGATGATAAAACAGATAGAAGACGAAGCCAAGGACACTGCGGAGAAGAAGGCAAAGGAAATAATCAGTCTTGCAATCCAGAGGTACTCAGGTGAATTTGTTTGTGAGCGTACCGTGTCTGTTGTTAGTCTGCCCAGTGATGATATGAAGGGACGTATTATAGGGCGGGAAGGTCGTAATATCCGTGCCATTGAAGCTGCAACGGGCATAGATCTTATTGTCGATGACACCCCTGATGCTGTAATTCTCTCAGGCTTTAACGCAGTCAGGCGGGAGGTTGCACGAATAGCACTTGAAAAGCTTATGTCCGATGGACGTATTCATCCTACACGCATTGAGGAAGTTGTAAAGAAGGCGGAAGAGGAGGTCAATGCTACCATTAAGGAAGCAGGTGAGCAGGCTACCTTTGAGGTCGGTGTTCACGGTATCCACCCAGAGCTGATTCAGACGCTTGGCAGGCTCAGGTACAGGACGAGCTACTCGCAAAATGTCTTGCAACACTCCGTGGAGGTTGCATTTTTATGTAGCGTTATGGCCGCAGAATTGGGCATAAATGAAAAACAGGCGAGACGTGCAGGGCTGCTGCATGACCTTGGCAAGGCGGTAGACCACGAAGTTGAAGGTTCACATGCTCTTATCGGAGCCGAACTTGCCAAAAAACATGGCGAGTCGCCCAAGGTCGTCCATGCAATAGCGGCCCACCACGAAGAAGAAAAGCCCGAGACAGTACTTGCATGCCTCGTTGCAGCGGCAGATGCCCTCTCAGCGGCCAGGCCGGGAGTGCGACGGGAGATGATGGAGACCTATATCAAGCGTCTTGAAGACCTGGAGCGCATCTCCAAATCCTTCAAGGGTATTGAAAAGAGCTACGCCATACAGGCCGGCAGGGAACTCAGGATAATGGTAGAGGCGGAAAAAGTATCTGACGATGAAATGGTTATTCTTTCCAAAGATATTGCCAAGGAGATTGAAAAAGAGCTTTCCTATCCGGGTCAGATCAAGATAAACGTCATCAGGGAAACCAGGGCCGTGGAGTACGCAAAGTAAACTCCATGAAGGTGCTCTTTGTAGGTGATATTATCGGCAAAGCGGGCAGGCGTGCCGTAAGAGAGATCATTCCGAGAATGGTTGCCAGCCACGCTGTTGACCTTGTTGTGGTAAATGGCGAAAATTCCGCAGGTGGTTTCGGGATTACCCCTCAGGTGGCAGATGAACTGCTGGAGGGAGAGATAAACCTTATTACAACTGGCAACCATATCTGGGACAAGAAGGAAATAATAGACTATATTGATGGTGATGTGCCCTTAATTCGACCCGGCAATTATCCCCCTGGAAGCCCTGGGAAGGGTCGCCGCCTTATTGAGACTGCAGGTGGAGAGAAGCTGACCGTTTTAAATGCTTCGGGACGGGTCTTTATGGATAATCTTGACTGCCCCTTTCGCTATCTGGATGCAGAGGTGACCGCCGCCAAGGAGGAGTCTGCCGCTATACTCGTTGATTTTCACGCCGAGGCGACCTCTGAAAAAAGAGCCATGGGCAAGTTCCTCGATGGAAGGGTGAGCGCTGTGCTCGGTACGCATACGCATGTGCAAACTGCCGATGAGGAGGTAAGTAGCGAGGGTACTGGCTACATTACTGATGCCGGTATGACGGGTGCCACCGATTCTGTAATAGGAATGAAGCAGGAGGAACCTATACATAGATTTTTGACGGGGATGCCGGTGCGCTTTGAAACGGCAAAGGGTGGGATTGAACTTCAGGGTGTTCTTTTGGAGATAGATGCTGATAGCGGCAGGTGCCTGTCTATTGAAAGAATAAAGGAAAAACTGCAGTGATAAGTATTGATGAACAGATAAAGATGCTTGGCCGGGGTGTGACTGAGATACTTCCCGAGGCGGAGCTTAAGGCAAAACTCGAAAAGGCTGCTAAAGAGGGCCGCCCCCTGCGCATCAAGGCCGGATTCGACCCGACTGCACCTGATATACATCTGGGGCACACTGTCCTAATCCACAAAATGAGGCAGTTTCAGGAACTTGGCCACGAGGTTCAGTTTCTTATCGGTGATTTTACCGGGATGATCGGTGATCCTACAGGTAAGTCCGAGACACGGAAACAGATGACGAAGGAAGATGTTGCCGAAAACTCCAGAACCTATCAGGAACAGGCCTTCAAGATCTTAGACCCAGAAAAGACCAAGATAGTTTTTAACAGTGAGTGGCTTTCCACCATGACTCTTGATGAGATAATACGTCTTGCAGCCAAACAGACCGTTGCCAGGATGCTGGAGCGGGATGATTTTAAAAAGCGTTATGCGGCAGAGCAGCCCATAGGAATACACGAATTCCTCTATCCTCTTATACAGGGCTATGATTCGGTTATGATGAAGGCCGATATCGAACTTGGCGGTACGGACCAGAAGTTTAATATGCTTATGGGTCGAGAACTCCAGAGGGAATGCAGTCAGGAGCCACAGGTAGTCATTATGCTTCCCCTTCTTGAAGGTACCGATGGCGTTAACAAGATGAGCAAGAGCCTGAATAACTATATCGGCATATCAGAACCCCCCTCCGAAATTTTTGGAAAGGTGATGTCTATTTCCGATGAACTAATGATACGTTACTACGAGCTTGTGAGTTCAAAAAGCCTGAAAGAAATAGGGAGCGTTAAAAACGGTCTTAAAATTGGAAGTATCCATCCAATGGATGCAAAAAAAGATCTCGCCTGTGAAATAGTAGAACGCTACTATTCTGCCGAAGATGCTGCTGTGGCAAGAGAGGGCTTTGAAAAGGTATTCAGGGACAGGGGGAATCCCGATGACATCGAGGAGGTTTCTATCAATATTGAAGGTGACTCTGTCTGGCTTCCGGCTCTGCTTGCCCGGCTTGATATGGTGAAAAGCAACTCCGAGGGGCGCAGGCTTGTCAAGCAGGGCGCTGTAAGTATAGATGGTGAAAAGGTGCTTGACGAGAACCACCACATGGACAAAGCTGGTAAGTTCCTGATAAAGGCGGGCAAGCGTCGTTTTGCGAAAGTTATACTAGATTTTAAAGTATAGCATTTACTGCTCTGGTTTATTGCTCGTCCCGTTCTTCTTGCATCTCCGCTCACTGGTGTAATAATTTAAAATGTTTGTAATTCTTTTCCATTATAAAATGGTTCTCGCCGGAGAATTTTTATGGAAGAACTCCTCAAAATAGAAGGTCTTAAAGTCCACTTCCCTGTTAAGGGAGGTGGTGTCGTATATGCCGTTGACGGTGTTAACCTTACGATATTCAAAGGGGAGACCCTTGGGCTGGTAGGCGAGTCTGGCTGCGGCAAATCAACCTTGGGCAAATCTATACTGAGGCTGGTGGAGCCGACTAGTGGTGAGATATTCTTCAAGAGTGAAAACATAAGGTCTCTGGGCACGAAGGAACTTCAGGCAAAACGAAAAGAGATGCAGATGGTATTTCAGGACCCATTCTCATCTCTCAACCCCCGTATGCGAATAGAAGAGATTGTTGGTGAACCTCTGGATATCCATTCTTTGTCGCGTAGCGGAAGGCGGGAGCGGGTGATTGAACTGCTTGAGTCCGTTGGTCTTGGCGAAGATGCGATGCCACGTTTCCCTCACCAGTTCAGCGGGGGACAGCGCCAGCGGATAGGTCTGGCCAGGGCCCTTGCCGTAGAGCCTGAATTTATAGTAGCCGATGAACCTGTATCGGCGCTTGATGTTTCCATTCAGGCACAGATCGTCAACTTGATGAAGGACCTGGGGGAGACGTTTTCACTTACCTACCTTTTTATTGCTCACGATCTCAGGGTCGTAGAATATATCAGTGACAGGGTGGCCATAATGTACCTTGGAAAGATCGTTGAAATAGGTCTCAGTAAGGAGATATATTCCTTGCCCCGTCACCCCTACACCAAGGCGCTTTTTTCTTCAATCCCAGAGCCCTCGCCGGGCGCAAAAGGCAGTAAGACATTGCTAAAGGGAGATATGCCGAGCCCTCTTATGCCTCCATCCGGATGTTCCTTTCATACACGCTGTCCTATTGCCGAGCCGCTTTGCCGTAAAGAGTTGCCTGTGCTAAGGGAAATAGGAGAAAAGCATAGCGTGGCCTGCCATCTTGCATGATTAAAGAGTTGATTATAGCCTGTTCTTTTTGTAGAATGTTTGTAAGTTGAAAATGAACTGATTGGAGGAATAGAATGAGCAACGCCTGGGATGACATGAAAAAGGCTAAAGAAGACCAGTATTTCATGCAAAAGGATAAGGAAATCCTTGATAAAACGCATAAAGGCCTGGAGAAAGATGAGTTTGAGGCTCATTTTAAAAACCGTTGTCCGAAGTGCGGGGACAATCTTAAAGAGGAAGAATTCCACGGTGTCAATATTGACAGGTGTACGTCCTGCAACGGTATTTGGCTTGACGATGGAGAATTGGATCAATTAAAAGACAGTGAGAAAGCTGTCAGCTGGTTTGATAAACTCTGGAGCAATAGATAGACGATTTCCGGTGAGGCCTGCTGATAAGGCCCCATCGTAAACCTGATCGTTAAAGCTGCTTATGGTTTATCCGAAAGGAAATCATTTATTATTTTTTCGGCCTCTGGTAGGCTGTCTGTCACGGTTATGAGGCTGTAGTCGTCTTCGCGGATGAGAGACTGGTCTCTCATCCTTTCTTCCATCCATTTCAAAAGCCCTCCCCAGTAGTCTTTGCCTATCATTATTATGGGGAAGGGCCTTATCTTCATAGTCTGTATGAGCGTCAAGGCTTCAAAGAGTTCGTCCATAGTTCCATAGCCGCCGGGAAATATAACGAAGGCCTTTGCATATTTTATGAGCATTACCTTTCTTACAAAAAAATAACGCAGTGAGATGAGCTTTGTGGTGTATCTGTTTGGTTTCTGCTCAAATGGCAGTTCGATGTTTATGCCAACCGATTTTCCGCCTGCCTCGAATGCCCCCTTATTTGCCGCCTCCATTATGCCGGGGCCGCCTCCTGTAAGTAATGTGATGTTGCCTTTTGCCATCAAAGTGCCAAGTTCCATGGCCATCTCATAGTATTTCTCACCCTTTTTTGATTTCGCTGAGCCGAATACGGATATGGCTGTGCCATATTGAGAAAGCACTTCAAAACCCTCGACAAACTCGGACATGATTTTGAATATGCGCCATGTATCGCCAACCTTCAGGTCATCTATGAGAAATTGAGCTTCCTCTGTATGCCGGTTTTTGAAGTTGGTTTTCCTTCTTTTTTCGTCGATGCCCGCCAAGATATCTCCTGTTCCCTTTTGATGTAAATGATTATAGCAGAATAGAATTTTTTGCGTTAATAAATGGTGATATGGTATATGTATTAAAGGTTAAAAGAGGTGGTTTGGTCCCGGGTATCAGCAAAGTCAGCTTTTGGGAGGTTCTTGCTTCTTTAGGGCCGGAGTGGGTCCGTCTGTTGTTTATGGGGACAAAAGCCTTGACAGTTGCGGCCTCATGTGGTACAAGTTGTTGGAAAAGTTAAAGAATATGTTGCATTCTTAGGGTTAAGGAGGAATCGTGGGGAAAGAGTTTTATAGGGTTATAGTCGTTCCTCAGCAGACATCAGACATAAAGAAGTATAAGCTCTCAAAGAGATTTCTCAAGGGAGTTGCATTTATGTGTCTTGCTGTAGCTTCCCTCTCGTCCTGGCTGGTTTATGACTATGCAAAGGTTAAAGAGGAAGTCTGGGAGACTCGGCAGCTTAGAGATGAAAATGAGGCGCAAAGGGAGCAGATATATGTGTTTGCCAATAAGATATCCGCTCTTGAAACGCAAATGTCTAAACTGAGACAGTTTGATGCCAAGCTAAGGGTTATTACAAATCTTGAAAAGCCTGGAATGGGTGAGCAGTACATAGGAGTCGGTGGGCCTGATGAAGCGGTCTTCCTTGATTATGACGGAAGACGAGACATGATGGTGCAGAAAATGCACTCGGACTTGGAAAACCTGCATGTTGAGGCTGTCGTACAAGAAGAAAGTTTTAATGAGCTTAAAGAGTTTCTTGAGGACAAGAAATCGCTTCTTGCCTCTACTCCTTCAATATGGCCGGTAAGGGGCTGGGTCACCTCAAACTTCGGAAGGAGGATATCTCCCTTTACTGGCGGGTATAAGAATCATGAAGGTCTAGATATAGCGACCAGGATGGGAACGATTATTATGGCCCCGGCAGACGGCAGGGTGACCTATGTAGGTGTTGAGGCCGGGTACGGTAAGCTTCTTGTTATAGATCACGGCTATAGTGTTGTGACAAGGTATGGACACAACTCTAAGATCCATGTAAAGGTTGGGGACAGGGTTAAAAGGGGGCAGAAGGTCGCCGCTGTAGGTAGTACAGGTCGGTCCACAGGCCCTCATGTTCATTACGAAGTTCGTGTAAACGGTATACCTGTTAATCCAAAGAACTATATACTCAACTGATTATTCAATATTAGATCGCAATTTAAAGGGAGGGACTTGTATAAGTGCCTCCCTTTTTTAATTTACGAGTTTAGAGAGATCCATGTTTAATAGAAAAAATCTTTTCCTGTTTTTGTTTGTTTTGCTGACCTTTGCAAATTCCCCTTTTTTATCCGCAGGAGAGACTTCTGAAAAGAGTGAGCTGAAACGCAAGGTAGCTGCGCCTAAGCTTGTACGTGTGCCGATCGGGACTGCGGCGGCGGACAAAGGGGGAAGGGTCTCATTGGAACTTGTTGCGCGTTTTCAGCAATACAACCCGAAACCAAAGCAAGCCTCCGATCACTATGACCGTCACATCTACTCACCCAAGTCAGTTTTTTTCTCCGGCTCTACAGAAAAGGTCTTCGTGAATTCACTGGAGGGCATGTCTACTGTGATATACGATCGCCGTAATCTTGTTAAGACCGGGGTCATCTCGCACCGTTTTAAAAGAGCTGATGCTCGTCTTTTTGATGGTGATGAAAATCCCGGAGGATGGCTGGATTTCCCTGAGGACTATCAGCAGGACAGGAAAAATAACTTTTGGGGAAAGCCCGTTGAGTTTGCCGAGACGCATAATGGAAGATATTTGTGGGTACCATACTACCGGCGCAGTTTTGATAAAAATGGAGCCCTCCCCTCGGCAGTAGCCGTGATTGATACCTCTAGGGATGAGATCGTTCGTGTCATGTCGACAGGGCCTGTACCGAAGATGCTCGCTCCCTCACCTGACGGTAAATGGCTCGCAGTTATCCACTGGGGCGATAATACGGTCGGTCTTATAGATATAGGCAGCGAAAAACCTTCTGAATTTCACAGGGCTGGAATTATAACAGTCGAAAAAAAGTATTCCCTGAAAAGTGACAAAAAAGTTAACAGGGACAGTGCCTGCGGCTTTTGTCTAAGAGGGGCAGTTTTTACTCGTGACAGCAAGTATCTGCTTGTTGGAAGGATGAAGGGTGGTGGAATTGCGGTAATAGATGTAAAAAAGGAATCTTATGTTGACACTGTTTACGGCATGAAGCCAACACCCAGACACCTTGTCTTATCGGCTGAAGGTGACTTGCTGTACCTCAGCTCAAATTACAGCGGCTATGTATCTTCTTACAGGGTAGATAAGCTGATCAATGCGGCCCTAAGTGGTAAGGGGAGGCTGAGACCTCAACAGGAAGTGATGACCGGACGCGGCACCAGGACGATAAGCCTGTCTCCCGATGGCCGGCTTATATATGCGGCAGTTAAAGGTGAGAGTAGAATAAAGGTGATAGATAGCGGCTCTATGAAAGTTATGCTTGAAATCCCAACCGATTCGTTCCCTGTGGGTATGGCGGTATCGCCTGATGGTACACAACTTTGGGTTACTGCCCAGGGGAGCAAAGGAGTAGGCGGAAACTCCGTTTCTGTTTATAAAGTCAGGAGAGAGCTGTTGGCATCTAAATAGTTTTTGAAAAACGCATTTCCTTCTCTGGCTTTCTCAAATAGGTGTCGAATACCATGGCTATGTTTCTGATAAGTATCCTGCCCAGATCAGAGACAACGAGTCCTTCATCACTGATAGTAAGCAGATCATCCTTAGTCATTGGCTCCAACTCACTAAGTTCCAGCGCAAAGACTTTCTTGAAGTCCAGGTCGAACTCTTTTTCCACATCGGAAAAGGTCAGTTCAAAGTCACACATAATACGTGTGATGATATGCCGTCTCAATATATCTTCATTGTTAAGCTCATATCCTCGCCATGTAGGGATACGGCCTTCTTCTATCATCTGGTAGTAGTCAGGCAGTTCATGCTTGTTCTGTACGTAGCAGTTGCCAACCTGGCTGATAGAGGTGGCTCCAAGCCCGTATAGGTCGCATCCGGCATGGGTGGTGTATCCCTGAAAGTTACGGTAAAGGGTCTTGTTTTTCTGGGCAACAAAGAGTTCGTCATCCGGCTTGGCAAAGTGATCCATACCCACATATACATAGCCGGCGGTAGTGAACTTCTCTATTACCATCTTCAATATCTTAAACTTTTCCTCTGCTGAAGGCAGGTCTTCCTCCTTGATGCTCTTCTGGATGGGCTTCATCCATGGAACATAGGCAAAGTTAAAGACAGCCATCCTGTCAGGATTTATCTCTATAATCTTGTCTACTGTTTTTTCAAAGGACTCAACAGTCTGATGTGGCAGCCCGAAGATAAGGTCGACATTTATACTGTCGAATTTCTCCTCACGGCATACATCGATGACATGGCGGGAAAGTTCTTCCGTCTGGACGCGGTGCACCGCTTTTTGCAC
This sequence comes from Pseudomonadota bacterium, assembly GCA_015222755.1. Taxonomy (GTDB): domain Bacteria; phylum Desulfobacterota; class JADFVX01; order JADFVX01; family JADFVX01; genus JADFVX01. The sequence goes on from JADFVX010000017.1 coordinate 18,980, forward strand.
CGTGGGGTCGAAGTCCTGAATACCCATGCTGATGCGGTTGAAACCGATCTCTCTAAGCGTTTTTATGTGCTCATCGGAGGCCTCGCGCGGGTCTATCTCAACCCCTGCCTCCACATTATCTGCCAGGGTAAAGTTCTTTTTGATCGCCTTGCCCAGCCGTCTTAGTTGATCTGTAGATAAAAAGGTGGGAGTTCCGCCGCCAAAGTGCAGCTGCACCACCTCTCGTCCCGGTGTTTGCATTCCTGCGATGAGTTCTATTTCTTTTTCCAGATAGTCCAGATACTGGTCTGCCTGATCTCCCCTTTTTGTGTAGACCACATTGCAACCGCAGAAGTAGCATACGGAACGACAAAATGGGAGGTGGAAGTAAAGGGAGATGTCCGAGGGAGATTCTGCCTCGTTTGTTTCTTTGATTATGCGCCCGTAATCCTTGTCGGTGAAGTCCTCAGTAAATACCGGAGCCGTAGGGTAGCTTGTATAGCGCGGCCCAGCCTTGGAGTATTTTTTCAGTATGTCGACATCGACCTTAAGGGTTTTGCTGCTCATGCTTATCCTTTGTGGTATGCGGGGCTAAGTTCATGTACTGCGTTTATAAATGCCTTTGCATGCTCAACTGGGATGTCGGGAAGTATGCCGTGGCCAAGGTTGAATATGTGACCACTGCCTTCACCGTACTTGGCAAGTATGTCGGCAACCTTTCTTCTGATAACCTCTGGTGATGCATAGAGATTGCATGGATCCATATTTCCCTGCAGGGCAACCTTGTCCCCTACTCTGCGACGTATATCGCCTATGTCAGACATATAGTCTACACCGACTACATCACAACCGGTCTGTGCGATGCTTTCCATCATATGTCCAGCACCCTTGGCGAAAACTATAACGGGGACTTTCCCGCCTACCTCTTCTACTATTCTCTGGATATATTGCAGGGAAAAGGTCTCAAAATCATCGGGGGTAAGTATGCCTCCCCAGGTATCGAATATCTGTACTGCATGTACGCCTGTTTCGATCTGGGCCTTCAGGTAGGCAATGACAGCTTCGGTTATCTTATTCAGCAGGCTGTGCAGGAGATCTGGCTGATCGTAAAGCATCTTCTTGATTACGGCAAAGTTCTTCGAACCGCCTCCCTCTATCATGTAGGTGGCAAGTGTCCAGGGAGCGCCGGTAAAGCCGATGAGTGGTACGCGGCCGTCAAGTCCCTTATTGATAGCAGTGATTGCCTTCATCACGTAGCCCAGTTCATCCATTGGGTCGGGTATTACAAGCTTGTCGATATCGGCAGCAGTTTTGACGGGGTCAGGAAAGTGGGGACCCTCACCTACGAGGAATTGAAGCTCCATACCCATTGCTTCAGGTATAACAAGGATGTCGGAAAAAAGTATTGCCGCATCTACGTTTAGTATATCAATAGGTTGCAGCGTTACTTCCGCCGCCAGATCAGGTGTTTTGCAAAGGGTCAGGAAGTCACCGGCCCGGCTTCTGGTGGCCAGATATTCAGGAAGGTATCTCCCTGCCTGCCTCATCATCCAGACTGGTGTGTAGTCGGTCTTTTCTCTGCGGCAGGCCCTCAAAAAATTGTCATTTTTAAGCATAAGGTCTCACTTTCTTAAAGTTTATATAAGTTTGACATAGTAGGTGAAAGGAGCTCCTAAGTCAAGGGCAAGATGTATTGTAAGCAGTTAAACAGTGCATGGTAAAAGTTGAGATAAGGCGGGTTTAAGTGGGATAAGGCAGAGTTGATTGCTGTAAAATACTAAGGAATTTTTAAGTATGATTTGAAAAATATAAAAACGGGTTTATATACAATGTTAGTTTTATTGTTTGTTTCACCTACAAAGCACGCGTTTTATGAAATTTTGAAATTGATGATTACCGTAAGAAAGTAACGACTTGAATTAACCGGCCTCGTTTAGTGAGTGAAACAAGCCATTAGCGGTTGGGTTGAATGACTGCTTAGCCATTTGCAAGTTTTTTCCGTACATTGACGGGGTGTCTGATAGTCAGACACCCCGCTATTCATATATAAGTATTTTTAATGAATACTAAAACTCTTTGAAGTCATCTTCATCCATAGGAATGACTTCTTCTGCCTTAACCTCCTTGGCCTTTTTTGGCGCCGCCGGAGCAGAAGGCTTGTGTGCTATTTTGGCAGCAGGAGCGGCCAGTGCTTTCCTGGGCATCCTGACAACCTTTGTATCACCTTCATTCCTACCGCCTATTATCTCTATCAGCCCACCAACGATATCCTTGAGGTTTACAGCCTGAGCCGACAGTTCTTCACTGGCAGCGGCAGATTCTTCAGAAAGGGCAGAGTTCTGCTGTGTCACCTGGTCCATCTGTGTCACAGCCGTCGTTACCTGGCTTATCCCTTCCGCCTGCTCTCTTGAAGCACCTGCAATCTCTGCAACCAGGTCGGCCACCTTGGTGGAGTTTGTCACGATTTCACCAAGAATAGTGCCAGACTCATTGGCAAGAGCGCTGCCCTGCTTTGCCTTTGCCATGCTCTCCTCTATCAGGTTAGCTGTATTTTTAGCAGCTTCGGCACTGCGCCCGGCCAGATTTCTGACCTCTTCGGCAACA
>JADFVX010000108.1 GCA_015222755.1 Pseudomonadota bacterium
TAGTCAAGCTTATGGCTATGGAATACCGCAGCATAGTGGCAGATTTTCTATTTGTACGTGTATCCCAGTTTTATGGTGGAAAGGTCGGCGAAAAGAAAAGTCCGGTAAAAGAAGACTGGCAGTGGTTTTACCGCAACCTTGACCTTGTAACCGAACTGGACCCCTGGTTCCAGGATCCCTACTATCTAGGCAACGGTATGCTCACCTGGGATGCAAAGATGTATAAAGAGGCAAACGTTCTGCTGAAAAAAGCTACTGATGCAAGAACATGGGACTGGTGGTTCCCCTTCATGCTCGGCTTTAACAAATTCTTCTTCCTCGGTGAAAACAAGGAAGGTGCGGAATATCTGCTTAAGGCATATGAACGGCCAGGAGCCTGGACAATATTGCCAAGTCTTGCCGCGCGTCTTTATCATGATGACAGGAAGACAGATAATGCAATCACATTTCTGACCGGTTTCTGGAAAAATGAAAAAGATGAAAAGGTGAAAAAAGCTTATGCCGTCCGAATCGAAGCGCTAAAAAAGATATCCATCCTTGAAAAAGCGGTTGTGCGCTTCAAACTGAAATTTGGCAGGCTGCCTGAGAATATGGATAAAATGTTGATTTATGGAATCATTAAAGGAGTTCCTAAAGATCCTTATGGCGGGCGTTTCTACATCGACGAAAGAGGTGCTGTCAGGACTACCAGCAAACTCGCCTTTGCAACGATAGAAAGACAAAAAAAAGAGGCCTTACAAAAACAGAAGTAAAAGAACTAACTCAAGACCTTCCTTCAAGCAGCTTGAGCAACCAACCCTGCTTTGGCGTTATCGCCCCCTCGGGACATACCTCCTGGCAGCAGAAACAATGAATACAGTCACGGTAATAGATATCTATCTTTTTGTCTTTTACCGACATAACATCCGTGGGGCAGACATTTACGCAATCATTACATAAGGTACAACGGTCATGGTCCACATCCGGCTTAGCTGTAACGGCATTCTTGAAGTATCGCCGCATAAATGGAGGGCCGAACATCATATCTATAGTCTTTGCCGGCTCAAATCCCTGAACCTTTAGCTCTGCCAGCTCAGCACCTCTGAGCTCTAGCTCGGAAAGTTCAGTCCCTGTGATCCCCCTGGCTTTTGCGACAGAGAAAAGCGGCACCTCCAGCGCCTTAAGTCCCAGTACATCAACTATCACCCTGTCCATCGCCAGTGCATCGGCAGAGGCAAAGAGCAAGCCAAGATCCCTGGGCTTGCCACTGCCGGGGCCATTTCCCTCCATCGCTGTTATCCCATCGGCAATGGTAAGTACGGGATTTATAGTTCGGTATATGTCCAGGATCAGGCCTGCAAAATACTCCCTCTTAACCCCCGCCTTAAAATGCCACTGCGGTTTCCGCTTGCCAACCACACAACCGAAGCAGTTTTTAACTCCCAGTGTGACGTACATTTGGGCATGGGTCTTTACCTTGGGAAGATTGATCACCTTGTCAGCGTCGAGCACTTCCTTTGAAAGCTCAAGCGTTTGAAAGGTGCTGCCATCAGCGGTCTTCGCCTCTACAGACTCCTTCAGTTCGATAAGCCTGGCGCCCGTCCTCTCGGCAACACCGGTCATCCCCGTCTCATCGAAGATCTTCTGTATCTTTCCGATACCGGGGCTGTCTCCGATGGTCACCACCCCACCCGCCTTCTGTACTTCTCTCACCACGGCCTCCACCAGTGCAGGATGTGTCGTAACAGCCCTTTCCGGTGACGCTGCCTTTAGCAGGTTCGGTTTGATCAGTACCCGCTCCCCCGGTTTGACGAAGGCGCTCATCCCACCCAGTTGGTCCAGCAGCTTCTCCAGTCTGGCAGCCAGCCCTGCGGGATCGTAGCTTTCGCATTTTAGAATAGAAACAACAGACTTATGCATAACTCCAGTCTACTGCAATAACTATAAATAATTCAACGGTTCTTTGGCTTGAGAATTTTCTTGACCTGAACAGCGATGGAGTGATATTTCTAGCCTTGGGGTGGCAGGTATCTATTATTCACATCTGTACCCAATTCCATCAAAAACTTCTATTATTGGCATTCAAGCAACTTTATGGATAAAGCCTCGTCATATGAAACCCACGTTGCCCTTGCCTTTGGCAACATCCTCTTTTCTGAAGGGATCAAAAGACTGATCTCAGAGGAATCAAACGGCACAGCTATAAGGCCTTCAATCATCGACACAGGAAGTTCCAATCCGCTACAGGGAATCAGGGCAGCCAAACCTGAAATCATACTGACGGATTTTACCACTCTCTATAACCAGCTCAACCTGCTGCCGGAGCAGCACGGCTTCAAGATCATACTCTTTGATACAAACTGCGGCGACAGCAACATCGTACATGCCTTGGTTACCAAGGGGATCCGTGGGGTCATTCGTGCCGATGCATCGCCAAAACACCTGATAAAGGCGCTACAGCTTGTAAAGAAAGGGGATATATGGCTAGACAAGGGAACAGTCAAAAATCTCGTTACTGATATGAACCCGACAAAAAAACGGTCTGAATACCTGCTTACACCAAAGGAGAAGGAGGTCGTCATACTTGTCAGCAAGGGGTGCAGCAACAGGGAAATCGCCGGAAAACTCTTCAACAGCGAAGCGACCGTCAAAACCCACCTCTACCGGATATACCGAAAGCTGGACATCAAGAACCGCTCCCAACTGGTCACATTCATCCTTACACACCCTGAAAGTATCAGCACAACCACCACTGCATAAGTACTAACTTCTATACACCGATTTTAAAGCACTCCTTAATGACTAGCGGTATCCCCCTCCTGTGGAAGTGGCCCAAAAGGCCTTATTTTCTGTCAACCTAAAGTTGTAATACTTTTGATGTTATTTTTAACCACTGGATGTATTGTTTTCGTCCTTACCCTGGGATAGACTTCATTCAAATTTCTGCATATGGTTTTTTAGGGGAAAAAGGGGGAAGCCAGTCATCATGAAACTTAGCATTTGTCCGCGCTGCACGAAAGCTTTCTATGCGGAAAAAACACCTTTAATCACCTGCACCTCCTGCGGGTTCTCCTTCCACTCACGTAAAGAAACAAGGATCAAGGCTGAAATGGAACTGGCCCTATCCATCTATGGCGTTAGCAAAGCTGCCCGTATGCAGGATTATTCACCTGCCGGCACGATGATCACCTACGATGGCCAGGCACTCCCGCTAAACAGCTGCTTTGACCTGGAGGTAAAGGAACTGAAGATAAACCGATCTGCCCGTACTGTCTGGACAAAGAAGACCTTCAAAAACAGGCATGCATCGGGATTACGGTTTATATAGTTACTCAATTTATGAATGAATTAATAAATATTTTTAAAACTTTCAATACAGGAGGGGATGATAAAAATAAAAGGAGCTGAAAAAGTTAAGAAGCTATAAAGATGCACAGTTTCTGAAAAAAAACAGGACAAATTAAATCATATTAATCAGGAGGTTTAAAAATGAAAATTTCTAATATCTTGTTATCGCTACTTATATCTGCCGCACTTTCTTCCACCAGCTTTGCAGGCAGTAGCCCAAAAGGCAAGCCATTTGTTGCTATCAATGATCAGATCGTAGAGGTAAATGGTGCCATCAGCTCTATAGAAGAACAGATCGAGGAATTAGTTGCTAGCGTCGATACTCTAGAGGAGCGCGTCGGTGCAAATGAGCAAGCTATTACAGACTTGCAAGACGAGAATGCCATTTTGGAGACACTTGTCGCCGAGAATGCGACAGACATTGCGACAATCAATGCGCTGATTTCCGACCTTCAGGCAGAAAATGACCAACTAGCCATAGATATCGCCGCAAACACGGGTGATATTGCCACACTGCAAGCGACTGTTGATGCAAATGCATCGTTGATAGCGACTCTTCAAGCGGCAATTGTAGACGTAAACATCAACCTCGGCATCGGTTTGGCTGACCTGCAGGGTCAAATTGATAACAATTTAGCACTCATTGGTGGCTTGCAAGGTCAGATCAGTAATATCAATTCATTATTGGCCGCTAAGCAAAATATCGTTAATGGAACCTGCCCATCGGGATATTCAATCCGTCAAATCTATCCCAATGGCAGTGTGGCATGCGAATACGACGATACTGGCAGCACCTCAATATCCAGGGTTGTGGTAAGTAGACGTACTGACGGCGCGGCGACGGGTAGTTGGCACAGCGTGACGGTAGCTTGTCCTTCTGGATATACGGTAACTGGCGGTGGTTTCCACATGCATGATCAGAAAACCCAAGAGTCACAACCGTATGGGAACGGCTGGCGTGTAGCTACATTTAATAACGGGTATTTCAGAGATATCATTGTCTATGCAAACTGCATCAGACTAAATTAGTCGGTAGTCTCGGGAAGCGTCTGGCGTCGGAGGGCGCCAGGCAACCTTAGGCTGTACTATAATAATTTAAGCCCAGCTGTGTGCAAGGTAACCATTTAATATGCGATCTTTGGGCTTTACAGTCTATTTTGCTAACAAACATAAAAAAAGGGGGAGGTAAAAGTCATGAAAAGAAGAATACTGATAACCGTGGCACTTCTGGCAGCTTTTATGTACTCAACACCGGTATTGGCGGTAGAAATGGTACATATCGAAGGACTTGGTGGGGCATACTTTACTGAGGCAAATGCAATAAATGACCTGGGAGAGGTAGCTGGATGGGACACTAATGAAGAAGGATATACGTTCGGGTTTCGTTGGTCTGCCGCTAGTGGGGTCAGCATGCTAAAGCCTTTTGCTGGAAGCTGGAGCATGGCTTACGGAATTAACGATAACGGTGACATAGTTGGTGGTAGCGGCCCTTTAGTTATAGCCGGAGAGCTCTCAAAGGTAAGTGAAGTTGCAACTTTATGGACTAAAAAAGGAGAGGTTACTGCACTTAGCAACAGCAAAACTTTTGCCATGGATATTAACAATCTTGGTCAAACCGTTGTTTATTATTATGACTACACCAATAAAACTCCAGTAGCACTAATTTATGGTCCAGATATTAAAATTGAAGTAGGCGCTGGGTGGCCTACAGCAATGAATGACAATGGTCAGGTTGTCGGTATGCATAATGGGAATGCTGTTCTTTGGACATTGGGAGATAAGGGATTATATGAGGAGGAAGTAATAGCTTATAGTGGCTCCGCACTTGATATAAACAACAATGGTCAAATTGTTGGCCATTACTTAAATGAATTTACTAAAGAACGGCATGCCTTTTTATGGGAAAATGGTATCTTGACAGACCTGGGCACACTTGGTGGTAATTATAGTGAGGCAAACGGTATAAATGACTTCGGCCAGGTTGTAGGCTGGAGTTACTTGGCTGCAAGCGATTCTGAGACCACATCAGAAACATTAGAAAAATTAGAACCTTTATCTCAACCTAAAGGGAATGCCTTTCTCTGGGAAAATGGTGTCATGACTGACCTGGGATCTACTGCATGCTATCCCGGCAACAAAATGATGATGGAGTCTCGTATCAGAAGGTTTTCAACCTGCAGCGAGGCCCTGGCAATCAATAACAGGGGACAGGTGGTGGGTCGCGACACTACTCTTAAAGGTAGTTTTGCCGCTATGTGGACTGTTCCAATACCGCCTCAAACACCTGAAGAAGAGGTCACACAAATTACAGACGAGATAGAAAACATTGTTTCTGCCGGGAATCTTAATCAGGGTGAAGGCTCTGCGCTGAACTCAAAGCTTGATGCCGCAACACAGCAATTTAACGAGGGTAATACAACTGCAGGATGCAATGGTCTGCAAGCCTTTATCAACCAGGTCAATGCCAAGATCAAATCAAACAAATTGTCACAGGAAGAAGGTCAGGCACTGATAGATGCGGCAAGCAGTGTGACTGCATGTAATTAATAACTGTTTTTCTTTGTCACAGGAAATGCTTTTCAGGGAGGGTCTGGGACCCTCCCTTTTTTATTGCCTTTAAGGCAGAATGGAATCTCATTGGATACGGAGCAATACTGCTTTTTATCTCCATATTCGGTCTTGTCAGCGCCCTTATGCTGGGGATGTTTATCGCCGGGCCTGCAGCTGCATTCGGGAAAAAAGGGATGCGTCTGGGCTTTTATATCTTCAGCTGCCTGAACGCCTTTTACACTATGACAGCACTCTCCATCTGGTGCATTTTCGTATTCAACCTCTTTTCAGGTATGGAAAGTGCCGTACATCCTCTGCTTCCCCTCCTATGGGCTAATGCAGTCGCCATTATACCCGTACTTGGAATATCCAACAAAGACCTTCAGTCGGGGAACAGCTTTACCCTGATAGCTGCTTTTTTTTGCAGAAACAGCAGGGATTTTTGTCATTTTTACCAGTTTCTTCAGCAAGCTTACTCCGGAAATTATCAGCCTTATATTTGTTCTTACCATGCTACCCGCCTTTTTCATTCAGGCGCGTCTCGCAGCAATTGAGATCCGCCCCTTGGCAAGCAGGAAGTAACAAGTGGTGCACCCTGCCTACAAGGCGGGGCATCCGAGTAAGGTTAGTTATAATTTTTATAGCTTGCATTCCATCTGATTTGTAAGTGAAGATAAATATAAGCATCCCGTCAATATCAAACTCCCAGCTTATTGCACTCCTTGAGACACTTCCGGCAGGCCTCTGCACAA
>JADFVX010000109.1 GCA_015222755.1 Pseudomonadota bacterium
AACGCCAAAAAAGGTAAGAAAGATGCCCTGGCTATTGCAAGCTGTCTACGCTTAGAAGGTATAAAGGTGAGCAGGGATATACTGAAGAGGAGCCTGGAAGAGTCCATAGTCTATGCCGGAATGGAAAATATAGAGCAGGTAATTGTCGTAGGTGGAGAAGGCGAGGAGGATTCGCTTACGGTTCATTGCCTGCCAACCGGGGAAAAAAATAAAATAAAAATAAATGATCTTCTTGACGGAAGAATCAAAATAGCAGGGTAGGAAATACTATGCCGAATGTGATTATTGTTGGCGCCCAGTGGGGTGATGAAGGTAAGGGAAAGGTCGTTGATATCTATACCGAGTATGCCGATCTGGTGGTAAGGTACCAGGGAGGGAACAATGCCGGTCATACCATCGTCGTAAATGAAAGCAAGTTTGTCCTGCACCTCATTCCTTCCGGTGTGCTTCACAAAGGCAAGCGTTGCGTAATAGGTAACGGTGTAGTCATCGATCCCAAGGCGCTGCTTGAAGAGATAGACATGCTCAAAGGGCAGGGCTTTCTCAAGGACAGTTCCCAATTGCTAATAAGTGACAGGGCCCACGTGATAATGCCATGGCACTGCAAGATAGATGTGGCGAGGGAAAATCTCAGGGGTAAGGGTAAAATAGGAACTACAGGCCGGGGTATAGGCCCATGTTACGAAGACAAATATGCCCGCGTGGGTATCCGCATAGCAGACCTTGTCAATGAAAAGGTATTTGTAGAGCGTCTTAAGGGAAATCTTGAAGACAAAAACCGTTATCTTGTTGATTTCCTCGGTGACAGCGCCTGTGATTATAATGAAATACTTGAAGAGTACAGTAAATACGCAAAGAGGATAGCACCGTTTGTTGCAGACACCTCTCTGCTCGTAAATGATGCTGTTAGTGAGGGCAAGAGTGCCCTCTTTGAAGGGGCGCAGGGCAGCATGCTTGACATAGACCATGGTACTTACCCCTTTGTCACCTCCTCTAATACGATTGCAGGAGGGGCATGCAGTGGTATCGGTGTCGGGCCTACCTGTATAGATGAGGTTATAGGTATTACGAAGGCATACACAACTAGAGTAGGCAGCGGCCCCTTTCCAACAGAGCTGGATTGCGAAATAGGGGAGGGCCTGAGGCAGAAAGGCGGAGAGTTTGGCGCTACCACCGGGCGTACGAGGCGTTGTGGTTGGTTCGATGCCGTCGTAGTCCGTGATGCAGTAAGAAGAAACGGCCTGACCGGTATGGCACTTACCAAGCTGGATGTGTTGACCGGCATGGATAAGATAAAGGTCTGCATCGCCTACGAGATAGATGGGAAAAGGGTCGATACTCTGCCTGCGTCACTTCATGAAGTAGAGAAGATCGTCCCTGTCTATGAGGAGCTTGACGGATGGGAAGAGGCTCTGGAGGAGATACGCAGCTTTGATGCCCTGCCGGAAAATGCCAAAAGATATGTGAAGCGACTGGAAGAGCTTGTAGGTGTTGAGTCAGTTCTTGTCTCAGTGGGACAGAAAAGGCGTGAGACTATAATTGTGAAAAATCCATTTGACTGATTTTTCAGTATATTTATACTGTTCGTTGAGTGAAAAAAGTATGTTTTCTAAGCTCGAAAATATTTGACATTTTTTAATGATTATCGTAACATGTCGGCTTGCTTTCGGATGAGCCGCTAGCTCAGTAGGTAGAGCACCTGACTTTTAATCAGGTGGTCGTCGGTTCGATCCCGACGCGGCTCACCATTTAAATAATTAAAGAACGTCCCCATCGTCTAGTCTGGCCTAGGACACCGCCCTTTCACGGCGGCGACCGGGGTTCAAATCCCCGTGGGGACGCCAACAAAATCAAGGGTTTAGCTCGAAAGAGCTAGACCCTTTTTTTGTTTAATGTTATTCCACCCTTCCGGGCGGTCTTCTCCGCCCAATTCTATTGTGGCATAAAATTTTGAAAAGGATATAATGATCTGACTTGATGGGTGATGTGGAAGCCTTTGTTCCCTTAGCCGGGGACAGACTTAAAGCCACAGGGACTTTGACCTCCCGGTGGTGCGTATAGAATTATTTAGAAAGCAGGCCTGGATGAAATTTTCTAAAAACAAAAAGACCTTTTTAATCAGCTTAACCCTGGTGGCTTTTTTTCACATAGCTGTGATAAACATAAATTATTTTCGGATAGAGAAAAACAGGGCAAGGGGAGGTTTGGTACATAATATATACCTGGGGCATGGCCTCGGGGGTCCTGCAGGAAAAGGTGGTAGTACTTCATTGGAAAAAGAAAGGCGGGTAGCAGCAAAAAAAACTACCGTGCCAAAGCCGAGGTTCAGCCCTAAGCTTGAGGCAAAAGGACCAAAGAAAAGCCTGGAAGAGTTAAATCTAGAGGAGTGGTCCGATAAAGAACCGTTAAGTCCTCACGCCCTCGGTGATGTTGCTGGCTCAGGCGGCAGAGGTGGAACTGATGGGTATGGAGATGGTTCCTATGGAGGGGGCATGTCACTGGAACAGATAAGGCTTGCCTATCTTAATGCACTGAAAATCGAGATAGAGAAGAATAAAGAGTATCTAACCATAGTAAAAAACTCCGATGAAATTGGAATAGTTGGAATTTCTTTTATCATTTTAAAGGATGGGGCTATAATTAATGTTAAACTCAGGAAACGGAGCAAGTACCCAAGTTTAAATATATTGGCATTGAAGCTGATATCAAAATTAAAAAGATTTAGGCCGATTCCGTATGAACTGAAGATGGACAGGTGGAAAATCGATGTTGATATTGAATATAAGTTAGGAGGTTAAGCTTGAGTTTAATTGACTATATTAATAAAGGGGGATTTATAGCCTACATACTTCTAATCTTTAATATTGTAGGTATCAGTACCATGTTATGGAAAATAGTGGTAATTAAAAGGTTCAGGTCTTCCAGGAGCGATATCTATAGAGAAATCATAGATGCGGTAACAGAAAAAAATAACATATTTAAAGATGAGACAACGACTCTGGAGATATTGAAGGACCATATACGCGGCAAAGTTAAAGAACTGGAGCTGGGGCTGAATACCGTAAGGATAATAGCTACGATCGCACCACTCCTCGGACTGCTTGGAACGGTAATGGGAATACTCGGTTCCTTTGAAAATATCTCGATAGAGGGCATGGATGACCCAAGCATCTTTGCAGACAATATATCTTTGGCCTTGATAACTACAATTGGAGGACTGATGGTCGCTGTCCCTCACTACATCGGTTACAACTACCTCATCGGCTTTCTGGACAACCTTGAACAAGGGATGGAACAGGATGTGGTTGAAAGCTTCTTCAAGGAAAGAAAATGAAACGGAGGCAGCCCTTAAGCTTTGATCTTACCCCACTTATTGATGTGGTATTTATACTCCTGATTTTTTTTATTGTCACATCAACTTTTAGAAAAGATGAGCATAAATTAGCTGTAAGGCTACCATCGTCGGAATATGGTGAAAGTGTAAATGTTAAAGAAGAGATCAATATAGAGCTTAGCGAATCAGGAGTTGCCTTAAACGGCAAAGTCCTGACGTTGGATGAGATAGACAATGAACTGGCAAAGGTGAAAAATAATAAAACACCTGTCTTTTCACGCATCGACAGAGATGTAAGGTACGAAAAGATTGTAGCTCTATTTGATTTGCTGAAAAAGCACAGGCTGGAGAACATTGTTCTTGTTGCCAAAAAGAAGAAATAGGCTTAGTGAACTGAAACCGGAGGACCTTCTCCCTTAGTTGATTTAGAATTATTTTTCTGATATTCTTCTTGCCGATGAACAAGGACTTTTTTCTTATGGCAGAACAAGGCTTTAAATACACTATTTGCCCCTTGCAGGTATTTTTTTAGGATGCTGTTTTCACTGAGCCCTACGATGTGTAAGAGGTTTTACAAAAGGGCGTCTGTATGCCTCTTGGTCGTACTTCCCCTTGTTTTTTTTGGCATGGGATGTTCTCCTACTCTCAGGATGGGAGGTGAAGAGGTTGACCAACATGTAGTTGCGTGTAAAACATGCCATGAGGGTAAGGCCGAGGCCGGTAATCCTTCCTTGAAGTACCCTGAAAATCCCTCTAAAACATGTAAGGGATGTCACATAGAAGCAAATGCCGGCATACACCACCCTTCATCTACAGTGCCAGGGCCATTTGGAAGTACCGGCGAAATTGATTCAGGCTTCAGGCTCTACGACGGTAAGATGGAATGTCTAACCTGTCATCAAATCCACAGTGCTGCTGATTATCTTAGGGGGACGAAATATTTTCTCGCCGGAGGGCCTTATGGAGACAGGCGTGATATATGCTTCCGTTGCCACAACTGGGAGGAGTACAAAAAAAGCAACCCCCACAAAAGTATGATTTATGATGGCTACAAGCTGGACTATGGTACTTGCCTTATCTGCCATGCCACTCCACCAGACCCCGAGGTTGACAGGGAAGGAGATGTTAAATTCCGGGCCTCAATACCCTTTCTGTGCTGGAGGTGCCACCAGCCGATGGGTGGTCCGTTATTTAAGGAACACTTTTTAAAAAAGCCTAGTAAAAAGACTTTTGGGGCTATGAGGTTGAGCAAGAAAAGACATGACAAGCTTATTCCCCTTGACTACAAAGGCAGGCTGACTTGCTCCTCATGCCATAATCCACACCAGCCCGGTGTTATGGTCGATGGAAAGGCAAAGATTGGTGCGGGAAAGAGAGGGCTGCAGCGGTTCGGAAGACAGGGAACCGCGAACTTTTGTGCTGCGTGCCATACTTTAATGCTATAGGCCGGATATTATGCTCCTTTCACCTTCTATGTTAGGAGTGTGGAAATACCACGAAGAGTCTGATTAAGGGAATTCCTATTAGGGGGAAAATGAAAAATAATAAGATGGTTAGATGGCACCTGCTGCCTGTGTTGGCAATGGCAATACTAGCCGCCGGCTGTTCTACCGGAAAAACTGAAACTGGCGTCGCAAGGGCAAAGACTGTCACCGAAGCTGCCCGCAGCGAAAAGCAAATTTCCAAGGAAGAAGCCAGCTATTACAGGAAAAGCATTGCCTATTTCAGGAAAGGAGAGTACGAAAGGGCTATCTCCGGTTTCAGCAGGGTAATTGACTTGAGCCCCAACAATAGCAAAGCTTACTTTGACCGGGCCCTTGCTTACAAGAAGGTAGGGGAGCATGAAAAGGCGATTGCAGATTATACAAAGGCTATGGA
>JADFVX010000018.1 GCA_015222755.1 Pseudomonadota bacterium
GGACGCCGGGCTTGTCATGTTTAAGCTCTTCTGAGCATTCATTCTCAAATTTATAACCGGGGCCGCCCATGCCGCTTCCCTGGGGGCATCCACCCTGCACCATGAAGTCTTCAATGACTCGGTGAAAATCAAGTCCCTTGTAGTAGCCTCTTTGAGCGAGGTTGACGAAACTGGCAACAGTAACGGGGGCTTGGTCTGCAAATAGTTTTACACGTATTTCCCCTTTAGATGTATCAAATATGGCGGTAAGCTCAGAACTAGCGGTCATGTCGATTTCTCCTTGAAATGTTTAGATTAGAGATTTAAAAGGTGTCCCATTTTTTTCTTCTTTGTCTCAAGATATTTGAGATTATTCTTTGTGGCCGGCATCTGGATAGGCACTCTTTCGACCACCTCAAGACCATAGCCGTTCAGCCCCACAATTTTTTTGGGATTGTTTGTCATGAGCCTTATTTTCTTGATGCCAAGGTCTACAAGTATCTGCGCGCCCAGGCCGTAATCCCTGAGGTCGGATTTGAAGCCCAGCGCCTCGTTTGCCTCTACTGTATCCTTTCCTTCATCCTGCAGGGCATATGCCTTAAATTTGTTGGCAAGTCCGATGCCGCGACCTTCCTGGTGCATATAGACGATGACTCCATTGCCTTCTTCCTTGATCATTTTCATGGCCGTGTGGAGCTGGGGGCCGCAGTCGCAGCGCAGTGAGCCGAATACGTCCCCTGTGAGGCACTCTGAATGCACCCTCACAAGCACCGGTTCTTCGGGGTCTATTTCTCCCTTGATCAGGGCAAGATGTTCGTGGGAATCTACCTGGTTTTCATATGCAATGGCCTTGAAGTCACCACCGTAGAAGGTTGGTATAGTTGCCTCTGCCGCTCGGTTTACAAGTATTTCCTTCACCATGCGGTATTTGATAACATCTGCCGTTGTGATGATCTTGAGCTTGTGTTCTTCTGCAAATTTTTCAAGGTCAGGAAGACGAGCCATGGTGCCGTCATCATTCATGATCTCACATATAACACCTGAAGGCTTAAGGCCGGCAAGGCGTGCAAGATCGACGGAGCCTTCAGTCTGCCCCGCCCTGACCAGCACTCCACCTTCTTTTGCCCTTAATGGGAAGATATGTCCCGGCCTTGAAAGGTCTTCCGGTTTAGCACCATCGGCAATGGCTGCGAGGATGGTCGTTGCCCTGTCGGCTGCAGATATTCCAGTTGTAACGCCATGTCTCGCCTCTATGGACACGGTGAAGGCGGTCTTGAAGTTGGATGAGTTGTCGCTGACCATGAGGGGCAGGTCAAGCTTATTTGCTTTTTCTTCCGTCATTGCAAGGCAGATAAGGCCCCTGCCGTGTTTTGCCATAAAGTTTATAGACTCCGGTGTGACCTTCTCGGCGGCTATTACAAGGTCTCCCTCGTTTTCCCTGTCGGCCTCGTCTACAAGTATTACTATCTTCCCCTGTCTAAGGTCTTCAAGGGCGTCTTCTATCCTGCTTACCTCTGGCATCTACTTTCTCCTGTTACTGGTCTTTTCTAAATGAACCCGCATTCACTAAGCATGTTCATGTCTACCCCTTTACCCGGGGCCTTTCGCGACATTAGTCTTTCCACATATTTCCCGATTATATCAGTCTCTATGTTTACGCTGTCTCCAGTCCTTCGGTCTTGCAGCGTAGTTAGCTCCAGTGTATGGGGTATGATGTTTAGTGTAAAAAAACTGTCCGTCACACTGTTTACGGTCAGGCTTATCCCATCTATAGCTACAGAGCCTTTATTGACAATAAGGCCGATGATGTCTTCTGCTGCTGTGATCTCGAAGTATATCGAATCGCCTCTTTGTTCCCGCTTTTTTACCTTTCCCGTCCCGTCGATATGGCCCGTGACTATATGTCCGCCAAAGCGCTCACCTGCCTTCATGGCGCGTTCAAGGTTTACAGGCTCTCCCGATGTGAGCAGGCCGATATTTGTCGTTGAAAGCGTCTCGCCCGATACATGGGCAACAAAACGGCCTTCGCTCATATCAGTCGCCGTAAGGCAGATACCATTTACGGCTATACTGTCACCCACCTTGTCATTGCTCAAGTCAAAGGGCGTGGATATGCTTATCTGTGCTCCCTTTGGGCTAGTGCGTATATCCTCTACTTTCCCGCAGCCTTCAACGATACCTGTAAACATAGCGTCCTAGTTAAGCAGTGATGCTCCCCGCCTACAAGGCGAGTCATCCGAGTAAGGATGATTTACAATTTTTATAGCTATCATTCATCTCCGCTTTGTAAGCTGGGATGAATGGTAGCTCCTCGTGAACTTCTCTTTATGTAGCCCTCTACAAGGAGGTCTTCCCCCATGCGCCGTATGGAGATACTTTCAAGCGCTATGGCATCGGAGAGGGACATTATCCCCTCGCCGCCTACAAATCCTACGGCCTCTCTCCCGCCTATTATCTTGGGGGCGTAAAAGATGGCCACCTTGTCTACTATACCTTCTTCCAGTGCCGAGGCGTTTATCTCGCCGCCCCCCTCTATAAGAAGGGATGTGATGCCCATCTTGCCAAGACTTTTCAGAAGGGGCTCAAATGGTACAAAGCCCTTCTTGTTTTTAAATATCAGGACCTCGGCCCCAAGTTCACTAAACCTGTCGATATCTTTCCTGTCGGCAAGGTCTGTAGTAGCTATGATTACCTTTGTCCTGCCGCTGACTTCAAATATCTTTGCTGAAGGCGATATCTCCAGTCTTTCATCAAGGACTACCCGTACAGGGTCTTTCCCTGCCCTGCCCGGCAGGCGCGTCGTCAGTGAAGGGTCATCTTTCTTCACTGTTCCCAGGCCAACCAGTATGGCATCGGACCTGTCCCTCATCCGGTGGACATGGCGTCTTGCCTTCTCGCCTGTCACCCACTTTGAATCGCCCGCCCTTGTAGCCAGGCGACCGTCAAGGGAAAGTGCCGCCTTTAGCGTTACCAGCGGCATTCCCGTGGTGATATGTTTTATAAAGGCCTCATTAAGCTTTTTAGCTTCTATTTCCAGAAGGCCTAATGTCACCTCTATCCCTGCAGCCCTGAGCCGCTTTATGCCTTCGCCCGACACCTGAGGATTAGGGTCTTCCATGGATATGAAAGCCTTCTTTATACCCGCCTTGATAAGGGCATCTGCGCAGGGAGCTGTCTTGCCGAAGTGGCTGCACGGTTCGAGGTTGATGTAAAGTTCTCCGCCCCTTGCCTTGCCGCCTGCCTCTATAAGCGCGTTTATCTCGCCGTGGTGGTCACCCGCCCTCTTATGGTAACCCTTTCCCACGATCTCACCGTTCTTCACTATGACGGCGCCTACCATGGGGTTGGGCGAGGTCCTGCCTTCGGCTTTTTTTGCCAGCGACAGGGCGATTTTTATCAGTGATTCAGCTTTTGTCAATAGCACTTACCAGCAGATTTCAAATCGATATTTTACCCCAATAGAGATAAAAAGACAAGCCGTTTCGCCCCTTGTGGCCATGTGGGAGTTGCTTTTGAGAGTGCTTCAGTGGTAAGTGGTTTTGCCTTTCAGTTCTTCGGGGAGGTCTTCCGACTCTTCAAGTCCAGGGCTGTTGCCCGGAACGGCATAGCTGCCATCTGCCCATGCCCCAAGATCGATAGACTTGCATCTTTCGCTGCAAAAAGGGCGGAACTGGTTGTTCTCAAGGGTGGTTTTTTCTCCGCAGCTGGGACATTTGATCTTCTTTGTCATTCTTTCCTTGAATTAAAACCCCGGCATGCGAGGTCAGTGTTTAATGGAGCGGGCGATCGGGTTCGAACCGACGACGTCCAGCTTGGGAAGCTGACATTCTACCACTGAATTACGCCCGCGCTCGGCTTATATTATAATATTTTAAATACCCGATACTGTCAATCTGATTCCAAAAAACAAGGAGAAGGGTTCCAATGCCAAATAGCTGCAAAGAAGCCCGCAGCAAGCCGGCGGAATATTTAGAGAATATTATGTTTGAGATTTTTGCGCATTCTGGTAATTTTTTGGATCTTTAATGAACCTGATACTGACATAAAGCGAGGGGATTTGGGAAAGCATTAAAAAGCTGGTATAGATTGACTTTCTAGCCTGCAAATCCTGCATCTCTCCATAAAACTGTAGAAACAGGTCCATCGAAGGCCTTGACAAGAGAACTCCAAATATCCAGAACGCAGGGCCGAGGAACAATAGTAATTTATTCTTCCCCTTTTTAAACTTCATACAGTGGTAACTGCCAAGTAGCACGACAATAAGCGCTGCAATCGAATATAGCGGTAATATTTTATTTATCACGGGTTAAAATCATAACATTTAAGGCTGAAAGATATCTCTTCTGCTCCTCTTGCACTTTAAATTCTACTTCAGGCCCAGCACATCCTGCATATTGTAGAGACCCGGCCCCTTACCCTTAAGCCACAGTGCCGCCTTGACCGAGCCTGAGGCAAAGGTATCACGGCTCGTTGCGCGGTGGGTCAGTTCCACCCTTTCACCCATGCCGTAGAAATATACGGTATGATCGCCTACTACATCTCCTCCCCGCAGGGTCTGCACACCTATCTCATCACTGCTCCTGGCCCCTATCATCCCGTGCCTCTCGTATACGCCAACGTCAGCGATCTTTCTTCCGACGGCCTCTGCCGCCAGCTCGGCCAGCTTCATGGCAGTGCCGCTCGGTGCATCCTTTTTCATCCTGTGGTGGGTCTCCACCATCTCTATATCAAAATCATCTCCCAAGGCACGGGCCGCCTCGGATACCAGCTTAAAGAGAACGTTTACACCCATACTCATATTGGGTGCAAAAACAACCGGGATACCGGCACTCATCTGCTCCAGTTCCGATCTTTCAGATTCGGTAAAGCCCGTACTCCCGATAACGGCGGCCTTACCAAGACCTGCAACGACCTTCATGATGGAAAGAGTCACCTCGGGAAAGGTAAAGTCGATAAGGACATCCACAGCATTCATCACCGCCTCTGCATCAGAGCTTACCTTTACCCCAAGCTTCCCGATACCTGCCAGTTCCCCGGCATCCTTGCCTATGGCCGCATTCCCTTCATGCTCCAGCGCTCCCGCCAGTTCCACGCCTTCAGTCTCTGAGATTATACTGATTATCCTGCCGCCCATCCTGCCTGCGGCGCCTGTTACTGCTATTTTTACCATTTAGGATCAATCTCCCTGCTAAACAATTTAAAAAAATCCTTCAAAATCCCCCTCAAGCCCCCTTCATCCCTGTAGCTATAAAAAACTTCCCCTGCAAAAACTCTAAGGATCAAGAAAATAACATCTCTGCTGATTTCAGGCAATAAAAAATACCAGGCTGCGCATTAACACATATCTTTTATAATCCTGTGGAAATTATAACAAAAACCCTGTCCCTCCTAAAATATATTTTTTTGAACCCAAAATAATTATTGTGCATCTCATTATGAGTTTGATATATAAGCGTCTTAATAAAAAACTTAAAAAGGAGATTGATTTATGAAAAAGTGGGTTTGTACGGTATGTGGATACGTTCATGAGGGGGACAGCCCTCCTGACAAGTGCCCCCAGTGTAAGGCCGGCGCTGATAAATTCGAGGAGCAGACTTCTGAAGGGCTTGCATGGGCCGATGAGCACAGGATAGGAGTGGCCAAAGATGTAGACCCCGAGATACTTGAGGGGCTGCGAGCCAACTTTAACGGTGAGTGTACCGAGGTAGGCATGTACCTGGCTATGAGCCGTCAGGCAGACCGTGAGGGATACCCCGAGATCGGCGAGGCATATAAGCGCATTGCCTTTGAAGAGGCTGACCACGCTGCGCGTTTTGCAGAGCTCCTCGGAGATGTTGTTGTGAGCAGCACCGAAGAAAACCTCAAGGCAAGGGTAGCTGCAGAGCACGGCGCATGTGCAGGCAAAAAGAAGATAGCCACACGCGCCAAGGAGTTGAACCTCGATGCCATCCACGACACAGTTCATGAGATGTGCAAGGATGAGGCACGCCACGGCCAGGCCTTTGCAGGGCTTCTCAAGCGCTACTTCGGCAAGTGATATTCACCGCCCACAAGGCGGGACATTTGATTATTTCCTCCCCCTTTATGGGGGAGGATTAAGGCGGGGGTACCAGCAATTTATACCCCCTCACCCCAGCCCTCTCCCACCAGGGTAGAGGGAGATAATAAATATGCCAGTCATACCAGTAACAGAATGGGGCATTCTGAGCATGATTCCGTAAGACACCTCCCTCCCCTTTCCACCTTGCATCCATAAAATTTCAGGTTATACTTTCTCTATAAAACAAACATCAAGGAGGAAGATATGAGTATATTCGTATGTAAAGTGTGCGGCCATGTCGAATTTGGATCTGCACCTGACACCTGCCCCGTATGCCATGTACCTAAGGAAAATTTCCAGCAGAAGGATAACATCTTTAGCGAAGCGCTTGAAAAGAGCCCCGAAGGAGGAGCCAAGCACGCGCCGGTAGTCACCATCAAAAAGGAGTGCAAACTGCTGGAAGATGAGGCATGCACCGATGTACATGTAAAGGTCGGCAAGATAACCCACCCCATGGAGGACGCCCATAGTATCGTCTTTATCGACTGCTACATAGATGACAAATACGTGGCGAGGATCTCACTCAGGCCGGGAGTCTATGCCGCAGGGTGTTTCCATACCAAGCCGGGAGGAAAGAAGCTGCGTGTAGTGGAATTTTGCAACCTTCACGGTTACTGGCAGACAGAAACAGACTTTTAGCCCTCGCAAGAGGAAGTTTTTTGATCTTAAAAGGTTTTTTAAACCCCATTAAAACGTAGCCGAGTGAAGAACTTGCATGAGGAAGAAGGTCACAAGCTGTCTGAGCGTAGCGAGTTTTTGTGGCCGCCTCAGGCAAGTGTGCAAGGAGGGAAGCCGAAGGCCAAGTTTTGGGCGGCCTTTCTTTTGCTTACTTTTCTTTGGCCGGCAAAGAAAAGTAAGGTCTTCGCGGTAAAATCTTTCAGTGCTTGCCCTGCCAAGAAACCGGAGCTTTTACAATGTAAAAAAGGGCGACCTGATACATGGTCTGCCCTTTTTTTATTTCCCCTCAGCCTTTTTTTGCCGCGAAAGATAAAACATAGCGGCAAGTGCAAGAAGAACCATCAGCATGGAAATAAGCTGGGCTGGCGATATGATACCGAAGAAGACGGCCCCCCTGTCATCGCCACGGAAAAACTCCATTATGCTCCTCATAACTGCATAAAGCGCTATGTACAAAAGGGCCAGCTGTCCATCAAAACTCTTCTTTTTGCGCAGCATAAATATTATGCCGAATATGGCAAAGTTGCCTGCAGCGCTGTAGAGCTGTGTCGGATGCAGATGGACATGTAGAGGCGCCAGGGAATTTGGGTCTGTGAACTTTACGGCCCAGGGCAGATCAGTGGCACGACCGTAGCAGCAGCCCGCAGCGAAACATCCGATACGTCCAAGGGCATGACCGAAGGGAATGCCTACTGCAAAAAAATCTGCGGTCTTCCAGGAGGGCATTGCATGCCTGCGCACATAAACGGCAGCGGCAACAAGGGCACCTAAAAGACCACCATAGAAGACAAGCCCCCCCTGCCATATCTTTAAGGCATCCAGAGGGCGTCCTGCAAAATAATCCCACTCCAGTGTGACATACATCAGTCTTGCGCCTATAATTCCTGCAAGCACCATGTAAAAAGAGAGGTCCGCTATCCGCTCTTTATCTTCACCTGTACGCTCAGCCTCACGAGAGGCGAGCCATATACCGGCAAGCAGACCCAGTGCCGCCATCAGGCCGTAGACCCTGAGGGAAATATCACCAAACTCAATCAGAATCGGATGCATCACTGTCCTCCTTTTCCGTTATCATCTGGTATATCAAAAAGCCCATACCCACGGTAATGGCCGAATCTGCAATATTAAATGCCGGCCAGTGGTTCTGGTACCAGTGCACATCCAGGAAATCTATAACCTCTCCCATACGCACACGATCTATCATATTGCCTATGGCACCGCCAAGGATCAGTGAGAGTGCCACGGGAAAGACAGGTGACTGCCCTTTATGTGTCTTTAAGACGTAAAGGATGAGTACGATGGCCACAATGGATACGGCAATAAAGAAAGGTATCCGCAGCGAGGCGTCCGCCCCTGAAAGTATCCCGAAGGCTGCCCCCTTGTTGCGGATATATGTGATATGAAAGAAGTTTTCCAGCACCTCGATGGACTGGTAGAGCAGCATGTTCCTGTCAACTATCAGCTTGACCCACTGATCGCTGACAATAACGAGAGGTGCTATTATTAAAAGCAGTTTGTAGCGTTTATCCAAGACCTTCCACCACATCATAACATCTGGGACATATCGCATGTCCCTTGTCGTTAGACCCGGTAGCCTCGTCATAGTTCCAGCAGCGCTCGCATTTTTCACCCGGGGCGGAAGACACCCAGAGTTTAAGGCCCTCTATCTGCTCACTTGCAAGAGTAGGCTCGCCCTCCCTCGCCGAACCAACCTGCGCCCCAACAACTACAGCCTTAGACACGATAAATATGCGGTTAAGCTCCGGCTGGAACCCTTCAATAAAGGCGGCAAGCTCTTCAGGCGCTGCAATGTTGACAGATGCATCCAGGGAGTGTCCGATGACCTTGTCCCGCCTTGCAAGTTCAAGGGCCTTGGAGACCTCTCCCCTTACACTAATAAGACGCTCATAGCGTGCAGCAAGCTCTCCGTCTCTCCATGCGTCCTGCACCTTTGGAAGAGCGGCCATGTGGATAGATTCCTCTTTGCCTTCATAGCCAGGCAGGTAGTCCCAAATCTCCTCGGCAGTAAAGCTTATTATGGGCGCCATGAGACGTATCAGGCTGTCTATGACCTCCACCATCGCCGTCTGGGCAGAGCGCCTCTCAAGCGACTTCTTTCCAGAGGTATAGAGCCTGTCCTTAAGTATGTCCAGGTAGAAGGAACTCATCTCTATGGTGCAGAAGTTGTTTACGGCATGGAATATCTGGTGGAACTCGAAGCTGTCGTAGGAACGAAGCACCTTTTCTGTTAGCAGCGAAAGCCTGTCAAGGGTCCACCTGTCCAGTTCCAGCATTTCATCATAAGGAACGGTATCCCTGGCGCGGTCGAAATCGCTCAGGTTGCCCAGGATGTAGCGGGCAGTGTTCCTGATGCGCCTGTAGGACTCGGCTGCGCGCTTGACGATCTCATCGGAGATGCGTATGTCGTCACGGTAGTCCTCGGCTGAGACCCAAAGCCTCAGGATATCTGCACCGTACTTGTCAATTATTTGCTGGGGCGCTATGACATTGCCCGCAGACTTGGACATCTTCTTGCCCTTGCCGTCTACGACAAAGCCGTGAGTAAGTACTGCCTTGTACGGGGCCTTGCCTCGTGTACCGACGGATGCGAGAAGTGAAGAATGGAACCATCCCCGGTGCTGATCGCTCCCCTCAAGGTAGAGGTCTGCCGGCCATCTCTGGCCTTCTCTCTGCTCAAGCACCGCGCTGTGGCTCACGCCGGAATCAAACCATACGTCGAGTATGTCCTCCTCACGCTTCAGGTCCTTACCACCACATGACGGGCATGCAAAGCC
>JADFVX010000110.1 GCA_015222755.1 Pseudomonadota bacterium
GAACTTTCAGCAGGTGATATCGTCAGGCTCACGGCAAAGGTCAAGGGAAATGGAATATCAGTTGTTTTTGCCGAACCGCAGTCTTCAAAGAGGACCGCTGAACTTATAGCCCGGGAGGCATCAATCGAGGTGTCTATTCTTGACCCTGTGGCTACAGGTGAGATGCACCCCGATTACTATGAAAAAGTTATGAGAGAAAACCTGCAAGGTCTCAAATCTGCACTTGAAGGAAGGCCCTGAATTTTTCATTTTTTTGACAGGATTAACCGGATGTTCAGGATCTTTATTAAGATAAATTTTTAATCTAGTCAATCCTGTTATCCCGTCTAAAAGCCTTTGCCAATCTCTATGATCTATGGTTTTATTTTTCTGTCACAAAATCTGTCATTCCCGGCTTGATCGGGAAACCAGATAAATCTCTCCTAACCCCTCTTTGCTAAAGAGGGGGACTGAACCTCCCCCTTTTGGAAAGGGGGATTGAGGGGAGGGGGTGTTAATTGCATCCCTAATGTCTGGATATTTCCACCCTCACCCTGGCCCTCTCCCATCAAGGGAGAGGGGGGCAAAGAAGATCAGCACAGACAAAATAACCCGTAAAATTCTATCTAATTCTTTTCCTGTTACTGCCTCTCAATCACACATCAATCTTTCCATTGACATAGTGAAAGGCGTACTCTATAATCCCTAATTGAAATTAATGTTCAATTTCATCTGGAGAGACCTTGGATCAAAAAAGATTAGAAGTTTTTCAGCAATTTGCCGCTGAAAAGGGGCTTAAATCGACGCGTCAGCGCGATAGTATAGTTGCAACCTTTCTTAAAAGTGATGCCCATCTCAGCGTGGAAGACCTGCATCACCTTGTGCAGGAAGTCAATCCAAAGATTGGTTATGCCACTGTTTACCGGACCCTGAAACTCCTGGCTGAGTCCGGTCTTGCCGTTGAAAGAAAATTTGATGACGGGCAGGCTCGCTACGAGCACCTTGACCCCGAAGAGCATCATGACCACCTCATATGTCTTGACTGCGGTGAAATAGTCGAGTTTGAAGACAAGCAGATCGAGGCCTTACAGGAAGAGGTGGCTGACAGACTCGGCTTCCATGTCGTTTCCCATAACCTTGATATGTACGGCTATTGCAGTAAGTGCCGCAAGGAGCGTGGATGAATCATACTGCTGCCAAGAACGACTCAGGAGAGACTGGCCTCCCGAAAGTTCTTCTCGTGGGAAACCCAAATGTAGGCAAGAGCGTTACCTTTGGCTACCTGACGGGAAGTTACGTGACGGTATCGAACTACCCCGGTACGACGGTGGAGGTTTCACGTGGCAAGGCCACAATCAATAAAAAACTCTCTCTTATCATTGACACGCCCGGTGTTAACTCCCTCTTGCCCATGTCTGAGGATGAGGAGGTAACACGGAATATACTACTAGATGAGCACCACGACAGTATAGTACAGGTGGCTGACGCTAAAAATCTCAAGCGTTCACTTACTATCTCATTGCAACTTGCCGAGATGGGCTTGTCTTTCCTCCTTGACCTGAATCTCTACGACGAAGCCCTCTCGCGGGGCATTTCTATAGATACGAAGCGGCTTTCAGAGATCCTCGGTGTAGATGCCTTTACTACCGTTGCCACAAGAAGGCAAGGTATGGACAAGCTTCTGAAGGCAATTGAGAAACCCAGAATCTCAGGTTTTCAAATGGACTATGGGGTCAGGATAGAAGAGAGTCTTGCCCATTTGGAAGAGTTGCTTCCAGAGTCATATATATCAAAGCGATCCATCGCCCTTATGGTGCTTGCAGGGGACGCGACCCTTACGGACTGGCTTCATGAGAAACTTTCCCCTGCTGAGCTTGAAAGGGTGGAGGTCATACGCAGACAGGCTGAAGTTGAACTCAGACAACCCGTAAGTTACCTTATAAACAGGCAGCGTTCCGCAGAGATAGACAAGATAGTAGATGAGGTTTACTCTGTTTCTGATACAGTGAGGGGTGGTTTCAGGAACTGGCTGGGTAACATGATGATGCACCCCGTCTGGGGGGTTCCTTTTCTCTTTGCAGTGCTTGCCATTATGTATCTTTTTGTCGGAGTTCTGGGCGCGGGTACGATGGTAGACTTTCTGGAGACGCAATTTTTTGATCGCTACATCACCCCTTGGTCTACCAAGCTGGCAGATGCATTTATTCCCTTTGAAATTATACGCGACTTTCTTGTAGGTGAGTATGGCCTTATAACGATGGCACTTTCCTATGCCATAGCTATCGTCTTTCCAGTTGTAGGGACCTTCTTCATAGCCTTCAGTATACTCGAAGACTCGGGCTACCTTCCCAGGCTTGCTGTTATGGTGAACAAGATATTTCGGCTTATGGGGCTTAACGGAAAGGCTGTCCTCCCCATGGTTCTGGGGCTTGGCTGTGATACCATGGCAACAATGACAACACGAATACTGGATACGAAGAAAGACCGGATCATAGTGACGCTCCTGCTTGCGCTTGGAGTTCCCTGCTCGGCACAGCTCGGCGTAATACTCGGAATGCTTGGAGGTATTTCATTCAACGCTCTTCTCTTCTGGGTCGGTACTGTTTCAGGAGTCTTGTTCCTTGTGGGATACCTGTCCGCAAAGGTACTGCCCGGAGATGCCTCTGATTTTATCTATGAGCTTCCTCCCGTGCGCCTCCCCCACATGAAAAACATATTTTTTAAGACCATTGCCCGCATAGACTGGTACATGAGGGAGGCGGTCCCATTATTTATTCTGGGAACCTTGACACTTTTTGTGCTGGACAAACTTAATGCCCTTGTCCTGATAGAGAAAATAGCCTCTCCTCTTATCGTCACCTTTCTAGGGCTTCCTGAAAAGGCGGCAGAGGCCTTCCTTATAGGTTTTTTAAGGCGGGATTACGGAGCTGCCGGCCTGTATGCTTTGCAGCGTGATGGTCTGCTTGACCCCTTACAGACAGTGGTAAGTCTTGTGACAATGACACTTTTTATCCCATGTATTGCCAACCTGTTTATGATAGTCAAGGAAAGGGGTATCAAGACAGCCTTTTGGATTACGGCCTTTATCCTTCCATTTGCGCTATTGGTTGGTGGAGTAGTTAATTTTGTGTTAAGGGCCACAGGGGTTGATTTTAAGTAAGAAACGATTAAATATTGGAGTCATGGATGGATAAAAACATAGAAGAAATACTGGAACTGCTTTGGGTTTTTAAGGAGCACGGCATTCCCGCCCGCTACGACAAGATTGTTGCCAAGTCCAAGGTCGATGATACGTCGGAACATCTTGCGGAGATGGATAAAAAGGGCCTTGTTGAAATATCCGGTGACCAGATGATTACCCTTACTGCTGAAGGGGAGAGGGTGGGTGAAGGGATTGTCAGACGCTGCAGGCTTGCTGAATGGCTCCTGTCTAATGTCCTTGAACTGGGAAAGGATGAGTGGGAGAGCACTGCATGTGAGTTTGAACATATTCTAAGTGAAGAGGTGACGGATAGCATATGTACTTTTCTGGGTCATCCTCCCGCCTGTCCCCACGGTGAACCTATTCCCCGGGGCGAGTGCTGTAAGCGTTTCAGCAAGGAGGTGACCCCCCTTGTTATGAATGTTACTGAGATGAGACCAGGTGAGTCAGGAAGGGTGGTCTTTATGAGCCCCAAAAACCATGGCAGGCTCGACAAGCTAAGCTCTCTTGGGCTTATGCCTGGGGCGGTTGTTAAACTCCACCAGAAACAGCCTACATTTGTACTTATTATTGGTGAGACAAGTATCGCCGTCGACCATGAAATAGCGGGTGAGATATTTGTGAAGAAGATGGAATGTCACGATTAATTATTCCCATATTTGATTGAGAATGGCCCGACTTATCTGTTATTATAAGGAAAATTTAAGAGTAGTCATTTCAGTATGAAACTTTCCACAAAAATAACATACGGCGTAAGAGCGCTTTTTGATATTGCCTACCACTCATGCGGCATGCCGGCCAAGGTAAATGATATTGCAAGACGTCAGGGCATATCTCCGAGGTATATAGAGCAGATTTTTATATGTTTCAAAAAAGCGGATATAATCAAGACTGTACGTGGCCCCAAGGGTGGATACCTGCTTGATAAGAAGCCTGAGGACGTCTCTATAGCTGATATTATAAGGGCCATAGAGGGAAAGATAGAACTTGTAGGATGTAAGACTACAACAGCTGGAGGTGAAGAAGAGTGTGTTGTCCGGACCCAGTGTGTTACAGCGCCCATCTGGAATGAACTTAATTCCAAAGTTTCAGATTTTTTTGATTCTATTAGTCTCCAGGATCTCTGCCTTAGAGGGAAAAATCTCGGTATAGAGCGGGATATGGATGGAAAATTTGTCTACCACATATAAAAGGAGTTTAGCTTTCTATGTCTGATATTCATGCAAATATGATCCTTATTCTGGACTTCGGGTCACAGTACACACAGCTTATTGCCAGGCGCATCAGGGAAAATCATGTTTATTGTGAGATACATCCCTGCACTCTTGATTTTGAAAAGATCGAGGCTATGAAGCCCAAGGGGATAATCTTGTCCGGTGGACCTTCATCGGTACATGATGAAGATGCGCCTAAGATAGATAAAGGCGTTTTTGAAATGGGCGTGCCTGTGCTTGGGATATGCTACGGCATGCAGCTCATGACCCATCTTATGGGCGGCAAGGTGGCAGGAGCTGCCAAGCGCGAGTTCGGCAGGGCGCAGATCGTCATTGATGACGCTACAGATCTTTTTGCAGGTGTTGAGACAAGCAGCACTGTATGGATGAGCCACGGTGACCGTATAGAGCTACTTCCCGAGGGTTTTGAGCCCATAGGACATACATCCAACTCGCCTGTAGCTGCCATGAAAAACGCTGAAAAGCGCTTCTACGCCATACAGTTTCATCCTGAGGTCGTGCATACGCCATGCGGTTCAGAAATACTTCGCAACTTCGTGTTTAGTATATGCGGCTGTGATGGCAACTGGACTATGGGCTCTTTCATAGACATCCAGTGTGACCTTATACGCAAACAGGTAGGCGATAAGGGCGTTATCTGCGGTCTTTCAGGTGGTGTTGATTCGGCAGTTACCGCTGTGCTGATCCATCGGGCGATAGGAGACCAGCTGCAGTGTATCTTTGTAGACAACGGTCTCTTGAGAAAGGGTGAACGTGATAAGGTGGAGGAGGTGTTCCGCAAGCACTACCACATCAACCTCCTTGTCGTTGATGCTGCCGCACGTTTTCATAAAAAATTGGAAGGGATTACGGATCCCGAAAGGAAGCGTAAGATAATAGGGAATGAATTTATTTACATCTTTGAAGAAGAGTCACAAAAGTTCAAGGATATCGGCTTCCTTGCGCAGGGCACCCTATACCCCGATGTGATTGAGAGTATCTCTTTTAAAGGGCCCTCTGCAACTATTAAAAGCCACCATAACGTGGGAGGGCTTCTCGACACTATGAAGCTTGACCTTGTCGAGCCCATGCGTGAACTTTTTAAGGATGAAGTGCGTGAACTCGGGCGTGAGCTCGGTATGCCCGATGAGATAATCAACAGGCAGCCCTTCCCCGGGCCGGGACTTGCAATACGCATCATTGGAGAGGTTACACCGGAGCGCCTTCATATTCTACAGGAGTCAGACGTAATTGTACTTGAGGAGATAAAGTCTGCAGGCCTTTACGATTCCATCTGGCAGTCCTTTGCCGTGCTTCT
Source organism: Pseudomonadota bacterium (assembly GCA_015222755.1). Classification (GTDB taxonomy): domain Bacteria; phylum Desulfobacterota; class JADFVX01; order JADFVX01; family JADFVX01; genus JADFVX01. The sequence continues at coordinate 5,714 of JADFVX010000110.1, forward strand.
TCCCGTCCGTTCTGTGGGGGTCATGGGTGACGAGCGTACATATGAAGATACTATTGCAATAAGAGCTGTAAATTCAGTGGACGGTATGACAGCAGACTGGGTGCATCTGCCATATGATCTGCTTGGCCGGATTTCCAGCCGTATCATCAACGAGGTGAGGGGCGTCAACAGGGTTGTCTACGACATATCATCAAAGCCGCCTGCGACTATAGAGTGGGAGTAGAGTTCTCCTTAATGGGGATTTAGGCCTGATATGTAATTGAAAGTTATTGGGTTGATTTTTTTTGTTTTCCAAGAGGGAGTGGCAGTCATGTCACTCCCTCTTTTTTAAAAGTAAACCGGCAACTTACCTTAACCAAAGCCTAGGGGCTACTCAACTTCTCCTTTACCTTTTTAATTAAAATCTCCAAGTGGTCTTGTAAATGTAAAAGAGAATGGTTCTACAACAAGTACCTTGCCCGCTTCTTTCGCATTCCCCCCTAAGGCTGAAAACGGGAGAGAGACTAGAAACACAGCAGACCCTACTACTGTTGCAACAATTCCTAGTGGCCTTGCCAAAAGAATATCAACAGTCATTTCCAGGCCTTTACCATTCTCTTCTTGATAGGTGCCTTCTGCCATAGCCGTTGTTGCGAAAGGAATAAGGACCAATGAGGCTATTAGAATAAAAGTCACAGATTGCTTTGAAATGTTACGCATATATTTCTCCTTTTTCTTTAAATTCTTCAATTTATATTATAATTACAAGCCATTTGTAGCTCTAGAATTTAAGCCTAAGAACTAAATGTTACTGCCATTTCAAAAAGGCGGGCTCTTCGATTATCCTATCCTCTCCAGCAATAAAAAGGAAGAAACTGATAGGCCTTTTCTCTCTGCCCTACTTATATATGTTTCTCCTTACATGAAGTTTACCACATTTTTTTCTCATCGCAAGTTTTTTTGACAACTACGTAAGTGCAATCCACATATATTGGCACTGTTAACAAAATTGTACTTTCAGGAATAACTGGTTATTTACGAGGAGTCCTCTAAATAAGTTTGAGGATGGTAAAATAGGGCGTTGTGAGGACTTAGCGATTGAAATGTAAGGAGAAAATTGGTGGAGGCGGCGGGAGTCGAACCCGCGTCCTTGTGCTCTAAGTAGTTGTTTTAAAGGATAAATAATTTGCTAAAAGTGGTCTGAGGACGGTCTGAGGA
>JADFVX010000111.1 GCA_015222755.1 Pseudomonadota bacterium
GAAATACCTATATCCTGCATACACATAGTATCGTCACACTCCTCACCTGCCTTAGCTTTGCTTGTCGCAGCAGTGTATATCTCTCTAACCTTGTCGGCAACACGCTTGCCGAAATAGACCTTGTAGCGGTTTGAAAGACCTGAGGCAATGGCAGACTCCATGGCAGGGCGATTTGCAGCAGCTATACCGCTGGCCCGCAGAGGCATCAAAACGAGGGCTTTTTTCTCCTCTGACTGATACATGGCCAGAGAAGATTCACCTTTAAGGAGACGTTCTTTAAAGTGTTTGTTAGCTTCTGCCATACGCTTGCTCCGCTTATATGAAGCCAGCATCTTCTTCATATCGGAGTCTTTAAGAGTTTTTACTATGCCGTTCACAATCGACCTGCGCACAAAATGGGGCTCTGAGCCTTTAGTGTCTGCAAATTGATCAATTCCAGTAAGCTTAGGTATATCTGATTCACCGGGAATGGGGATCAGGCCAAGAGGGGTGAACATCGTCATCCACCGAGTCGCCTCCAAGCTTAAATCTGAAGTCTTTCTAAGCAGCAGTTCATTACTCTCATCTCGAATTTTTACATCCAGCTTGATATCCTCTTTCACAGAAAAAGTACTGGGGATAATACCGTAAAGTGAAAAAAGCAAGTACTTAAAAAAGCTGGGCCTATCGGATCTTTTGATTCTTATCTTTAGTTCAACAGGGATTATATTCCCTTTTGCAGCAAAGAGTTCCGGATATGCCTTCTCTGCCTCTTTCATGAGCAGTTTTCCCGTCAATTTTTTCTTATATTGCGCTCCATAAAAAACGACGAAGGGCCCCTCATAGTCAAGAGAGACTGCTTCGATGTTAAATTTAACAGCTTCAGTATTCTTAAAATCCTGATTTTTGATGGTAGAGGTAAAGCGGGCAGAGGTACAGCCCGTCAGAAGAGGTGCAGTAATAAGCCCCCAGAGAAGAAACTTAATAAATCTATTCACACAACACTCCTTAAATATTGAATTTTAACACTATATCAATAAACATCCCCTCAGCAAGCTGACAGGGTATTTGCTTGTCATTCCGGGCTTGACCCGGAATCCAGTTTATAAAGAACTAGATTCCCGCTTTCGCGGGAATGACAGAACGTAGCAAGCTACGGGGAATAAAACCCGAAATGATTAAATTCCTATATCTCAGAAAGCGTTTTCAGACGCTCCACAACCTGAAACTCGTCGCAGCCCTTGCAGGGGACAGACTCCGACATGACCACCACGTCATCAAATACGTTGGTGACATTTAAGGTCAACATATAACCCGACGGGTTCCTGACTACATTCGCGCTTGCCACCAGTTCCGACTGAAACGAAATACCTATATTCTGCATACACATAGTATCGTCACACTCCTCACCCGCCTTAGCCTCGGCTGTTGCCTTAGTGTATATCTCTCTAACCGTGTCGGCAACTCGCTTGCCGAAATAAACCTTGTAGCGGTTTGAAAGACCTGAGGCAATGGCAGACTCCATGGCAGGGCGATTCGCAGCTGCTATACCACTGGCCCGCAGGGGCATCAAAACAAGTGGCTGTTTAGCCATGGCCTGATCCATAGCAGAAGAGGATGCACCTTGAAGAAGCCGTTCTTCAAGACGCCTGTTCGCCTCTGCAAAACGCCTGCTACGCTTATATGAAGCCACCATCTTCTGCATATCGGAGTCTTTAAGCGTTTTTACTATGCTGTTCACAATAGACCTGCGCAAAAATTGGCTTCCTCTTTGAGTCAATCCTGGAGCAGGCCCGAAGCGAGTAAGCTTGGGTATATCTGATTTCCCAGGAACAGGTATTAAACCAAAGGGGCTAAATGCAGTTGTCCAATTGCCCGTCTCCTGCCTGAACTTGGAAGAGTTTGCAAAAAGTATTTTGTTGCTCTCATCCCTGACTTTAAGATCTACTGCAATGTCTTCATAAATAGATGTGGGAACTGGTATCGTCGCAAGACTTGCCATGATCAGAGGCATCCGGTCCACCTGATTGTTGGATGAGTTAAGGCTAATATTGAGTTCAAGAGGGATTACATCCCCTTCTGCCACAAAAAGTTCCGGATATGACTTCTCAGCCTCTGCCATTATCAGTTCCCTAGCCAAGTTTGCCTTATGTCCCTGCTCGCGTATAAAGGCAATGTTATCCATCTCCCTTGCACTTGCAAATTCCAGAGAGACTGTTTCGATGTTAAATTTAACACCTTCAGTATTCTGAAACTCCTGATTTTTCATGGTACTGGTAAAGCGGGTCGACGTACAGCCGGTAATAAGGGGGGCTAAAAGAAGACCGAGGAGAAGAAACTTCATAAATCTATTCACAATTCACTCCTGAAAAATAAAATTTTTGAAACATTACATTATCAGGTAAGCATTGTCCACTACTTATATTCGGCATCAAAATCTGGAGTTAAACGTGTGCCCGTCTGCGTTTCGATATGAAGGAGATTTCCGGGAAGGAAAGGGATAAAATGGAAAAACTGGTTAAATGCTGGCTAAGCTCAACAAAAAATTAACTGCTTAATCGGTAGTATTCTTTCCTTACTACCTCTACTATAAAACCTACTCTTCAACAATAAGAAATTCACACTCCGACATACCCTTAATATCTTCTATGGCTGAGCCGAATATAAAACGAGAAAGGGAAGACCGCTTCTTTTTAGTCAGAATAACCAGATCGGCAGCCACTTCATTTACAAGGTTTAGGCACTCTATAGCGAAGGCCCCCTCTCTGACAACAAGCTTGCAGGCCACCCCCATTGATTCGGCAACTTCCCGGATCTCCTCAAGTTTCAAAGAGCCTCGTCTCCTGTACTCATCGAGTATAGATATTTGAAGCTCTTGTGAAGTCCGCTCACCGGTAAAACCAACATCCGTCATTTTTTCAAATATGCTTTCCGGCATACTTGAATCCAGTATAAAGGCAAGGGTAAGCTGGGCACCTTCCGCTTTTGCCCTCGTAAGGGCTTCTTCCTCTGTTTTAGTTGACTGCCGGGTGGTGGACAGTACAAGCAGGATATTTTTCAATATCTCCTCCCTTTTGCTAAAAAACTAACCTACATTCATCCCTATCAAGGGCCAGTAGTAGGTTGCCATGAGAAAAAATACCAGCAGGGCAATACATTTTAAAACAAGGCCCTGTATAAGAAAGTCCCTGACCCTCAGGTAACCTGAGGAAAGGGCAATGGCCGTTGGCGGGGTTCCCATGGGCAGCATAAATGCAAGACCCGCAGGCACTGCAATGGCATAGGTGATTATTTCCGGCGAAACGCCATGGTCTGAAGACATGCCAAGACCAAGAGGTAGAAGGATTGCAACGATAGCGGCATTACTTACGCCCTCAGTAAATATAATGGCAAGCAGTGCAAAGATGCCGACCATCGCGACAGATGATCCGGCCATCGAGCCTATGATAAGATCTCCGGCCCAAAGAGCTGCTCCGCTTTTCGTTATTGCAGAGCCCAGGCATATTGCCCCGCCATACATAAGTATTATGCCCCAGTTGACATACTCCTCCACATCTTTCCAGCTTACAAGCTTGAAAACGAAGAGCGCAACCACGGAAAGAAGTGCGATATTTGCGAGGCCGAGGGGCTTGCTTAAAAACATCCAAAAAAGGACTGTCATGCCCATGATGAGCCCTACCATCAACTCTTCATAGGTAATGCGACCAAGTGCAATCTTTTTTTCCAGGATCAGTTCTATGGCCTTGTCCGTGTTATCAAGATCATTTTTCAGGAAGAATGAAAGTGTTGCGTAGGCTGCCACTAGGAGTATGAGTACTATGGGTACAATAGCTACCATCCACTCAAAAAAACCGATGCTCCGGCCGGTTGTTTCCTCAAGTATGGCAATTGCAAGGGGGTTCCTTGCACCGCCGAGGAAGGTAGCTACACCGCCTATTATAGCTCCCCAGGCGAGCGCGATAAAAAGGGCCTTGCCATAGTTGCTTTTAAGCGGCCTTAGCTCCAGCCCCCTCGCAATATCGAGGACCATGGGAAACATCATGGCAGCAACCGCGTGTTCGGGCATCCAGAATGACAGGAATGCAGCTGTAATGAATATTCCCAAAAGCAGGCTACGGGGAGTTTTCCCAAAGAGGGTAAGCATAATAAGCGCCATTCGCCCACTTAGACCGCTCTTTAGCATGGCGGCGGCAAGGATAAGTGCTCCAAGGATAAAAAATACGGCACTGTTTCCGAAAAGTGCGTAGGCCTCTGATGAACTCATGACTCCCATAAGGGGAAGAAGCGCTATGACAAGAAGGCTGGTAATTGCCAGTGGCAAAAGATGGGTCACCCACAGGACAAGGGATAGACCGAAGACGGCAATGGCCCTGAGTCCTGCTGGACTCAGTCCTTCAGGCGGAGTAAGGTTGGCAATCGTGTATGTAGTTAACGCGAGTCCGGCAAATACAAGGTAGCGGAAACTACGAACCAGCATAAGTAGCCACAGTGGCCGTCTGTCTATCTCGACGTTCATCTAAATCTACCTCTATCGGCTGCTATCAAAGGCCTGAAGACTCGAAGGAGTCCTCCACTTCTTTCACCTTCAACCTTCTCCTCAGTCCGGCAATACTGCGGACCGCCTTGCCGCCGATCTTTGTCTTGTATATATTCTGCATTACCACCTGCAGTTTGGCATCATCTCCTGAAAAATAACGCCCCTCGAGAGGCGTCATGTAGGTACTGATATTTTTAGACCATGTCATATTAATACTGCTGGCTTTAACAGAGGAGTAAAGATGGGCCAGAATAGCTGACATCTCATCCATATCAGGAAGTGTCACTTCCAGGGCTGCCCCCTCTATGGGCCTGAAAATCGGCAGGATCGGCACAACACCGATACCGGTCAGCAAGTCTATTCCCTCCATAGTCGAGGCAGGAGCCTCCAGACCGATTATCAAGTTGCTGGACACTGCTCCACTGGGGAAGACCCCCGCAGCATATTTTAGTGCCTCCACATAGCGTTCCCATCCAATTTCTTTCGCCTTACCGGGGCAGAGGCTGTCAAAAACCTCCATGTCAAAGATCTCCATGTGATAGCTAAGCTTATCTACACCCATGGCGTAGGTCTTGTCTATCCACTTATTGCTTTTGGGAGGTTGGGCATCAACAGCAACGATGGTATCGAAGTTGCGCTTAACTGCGTTGATATAAGGTTCCAAAAAGGAGATCCCGCGATCCTCGGTATCGAAGTAACCTATATTGAAATCAACAGAGTCTGCGACACCTTCATTAAAAGCGACCTCTATGATCTCCAGTATCTCCTCAACGGATATAAACTCACGTGCTATCGGATAGAAGGTCTTCTTCTCATCGCAGAAGCGGCAATTAAGGTCATCATCGAAAAACTGGCAGCGGTTTGTAGGACTGATATATACACTACCACCATGGAGTGCAGCTATCTGGTAGAAGGGGGTTCCCTTGGATGTCACCCTTTCATAGAAATGGGGCTGACGTACCGGCTCTACTTTGATCTCATTGCCATAGCCCGTCAGAAAGTAACCTCCCTTTTTTTTCTCCAGGCAGTATGGAGATTTTTCTGTAGTTGTCTTGTCTACGGGGACATTTACCCAAAGATCACCGGGCAGAATGAGGTCTACACCACCTGCAACACCACGCCTGGTGCTGAGAGTAAAGCCCACCTCTTCAGCAACTCCCTTGCCAAGGGACATGCCCTGGACAGCAAGTAGGAGTTTAAGATAGCCGGGATTAAAGGGGCAAAGCCCCTCTTTTTTCTTAAGCCGTGCAGCTTTCATAGAAGGTCCTAAAGGGCACAGACCCTTTCTTCATACATGGAAAGTTCCTTGATCGTAGCATTTTCACTGCATATAGGGCACTCCGGGTCTTTACGTACCTTCACCTTCTTAAAACTCATGGAAAGGGCATCGTATATCATCAAATATCCCGCCAGGGAATCGCCTATTCCAAGGATCTCTTTTATCGCCTCTGTAGCCTGAAGAACGCCAACAACGCCTGGAAGTGCCCCGAGAACGCCGGCTTCCTGGCAGCTTGGCACCATTCCCTCTGGAGGTGGTTCAGGGTAGAGACAACGATAGCATGGCAGCCCGTCCTGGGATTTGAAGGTAGTTACCTGACCGTCAAAACGGAACATACTGCCGGAAATGAGTGTCTTCTTTTCAAAAAAACAGGCATCGTTCATGAGGAAGCGAGTAGGAAAGTTGTCGCTACCGTCAAGGATGATATCGTATTCACGAATTATCTCCTGAATATTGTCTACAGTAAGGCGCTTGTTGTAGATATTAACCCTGATATCGGGGTTCATATTCTCAATTGTGCGCCGGGCAGATTCCACCTTGGCAACACCAATTGTATCCATATTGTGGATGATCTGCCTCTGGAGGTTGCTCATATCAACTACATCACCGTCGGCAACGCCAAGGGTGCCCACACCGGCTGCAGCAAGATACATCAGAGCCGGTGAGCCCAGTCCTCCGGCACCAAGGCAGAAGACCTTTGCATCGAGAAGCTTCTGCTGCCCTATTCCACCCACTTCGGGGAGTATGATATGCCTGGAATAGCGCTCTATCTGTTCTTCAGTAAAGTTCATCTATCAATCTCCTGCTATATTAATTTTTTCCTCTATAAATTGTTCAGTCTCTTCATCTTTCTGCCAGGAGCGGATCGTACAATCCTCGCCTTTCATGACAGAAACGATTAGGTAGGAATATACAGGCCAGGCCCGTTCCCTGTCAAACTCGGATGGAGCATCGGGATGATCAGGGTGGCTGTGGTAAAGTCCTATCACCTCCCATCCATTTTCCCGGCCTTTCCTTTCTGCCGCAATAAGGTCCTTCGGGTCAAGTTCGTAGCGGTCATGTGAACGGTCATTATTCAGGTTTCCTGCCCGTACGATCTCTATTGCCTCGCGGTCATCACCTGAAAACCTGCCCAGTATAATGCCGCAGACTTCATCGGGGTGCCCTTCCCTTCCATGCTCAAAGATGGCATCGATGTGTGACTGTCTCAAAATTATCATATCTGTAACCGATTACTCCATATCACGCCAAAGCGCAGTAGAGAGGTACTTATCTCCTCCATCCGGAAAGACGGTGACAACAACTCCCTCATCCAGCGTTTTTGCTATTTCCAGAGCCCCAAACATTGCAGCGCCTGAGGACTGCCCGATAAAAATTCCCTCTTCCCTGGCCAGCCTTACCGCCATATCGTAGGACTCTTCCGTAGGGACGGGGATCTTTCCGTCGAGCCTGTCCTCGTGGTATATACCCGGCACAATGGAGCTTTCCATGTGCTTTAAGCCCTCGATACCGTGAAAGGCGTCTTCAGGCTCTATGGCCTTTATGACGATATCTGGATTATACTCCTTAAGCCGCTGCCCCGTTCCCATTACCGTACCACCCGTACCGATAGTGGTAGCAAAGTGCGTTACCCTGCCACCGGTCTGGGCTATTATCTCTTCTGCCGTAGAGTAGTAATGGGCCCTGGCATTTGCAGGGTTGTTGTACTGGTCAGGTTTGAAATATTTCTCAGGGTCTTTTTTCAGCAGCTCCCTTGCAAGCAGTATGGCGCCATCTGAACCCTCCATAGGGTCAGAATAGATGATCTCCGCCCCATAGGCTATAGCCATTCTCTTACGCTCAACACTTACATTTGCCGGCATGACGAGAGTGACCCTGTATCCCTTAACGGCGCCTATCATTGCATAGGCTATCCCCGTATTTCCAGATGTAGAGTCAAGGATGATCTTATCGGCTGTAAGCCGTCCATCGGCCTCTCCCTCTTCTATCATCCTGAGAGCAGCCCTGTCCTTAACGGAACCGCCGGGATTATAACCTTCAAGCTTGGCATAGACCTCTACCGTATCAGGCAGCTGGGAAGTAAGCTTTCTTATCCTCACAAGAGGCGTGTTGCCGATCAGGGCGAGAACATTCTGTACTACCTGACCGGTAAAATTGACCTTGTTCAGCTTAATCCTCCATCAGGGCCGTACTGAGGTAACGCTCACCGCTGTCAGGAAGCACGACGACCAGCTGCTTGCCGGCATTTTCATCACGCTTTGCTATCTGGATGGCAGCACAAAGGGCCGCACCGGAAGAGATACCGCAGAGAATACCTTCCTCTTTTGCAGCACGCCTGGCCGTTGCAAAGGCCTCATCATTAGAGACCTTAACAACCTCATCTATAACATCAACATCCAGGATGTCAGGTATAAAACCTGCGCCTATACCCTGGATCTTGTGCGGGCCGGGCTGCCCCCCTGAAAGGACCGGAGAATCAACAGGCTCAACAGCAAAGACCTTTACTGCGGCCTTCTTTTCCTTGAGAGTCTCACCCACTCCGGTAACCGTACCGCCCGTACCTACACCGGCCACAAAGAGGTCTATATTTCCGTCCGTATCGGCCCATATTTCCTCGGCTGTAGTCTTTCTGTGGACTTCGGGATTAGCAGTATTCTTAAACTGCTGCGGCACAAAGGAGTTTGAAATATTTTCTGCCAGTTCTGCCGCCTTGTTGATGGCCCCCTTCATACCTTCCGCACCGGGAGTCAGCACAAGCTCGGCACCAAGCATCTTCAGAAGTTTACGTCTTTCGATACTCATCGTATCGGGCATGGTCAGAACCAGCTTGTAAGCTCGTGCCGCAGCCACAAAGGCAAGAGCAATACCAGTATTACCCGATGTGGGTTCGATTATCGTCGTGTCCTTGTCTATGAGCCCCTCTTTTTCCGCTGCATCTATCATAGCCAGACCGATCCGGTCCTTCACACTAGACATAGGATTAAAGGATTCCAACTTCACGAGCACTTCCGCCTTACAGTCACTGGACAGTTTTTTCAGCCTTACCAGCGGTGTTCCCCCAATCGTCTGGGTAATATCGTCGTATATTCTTCCCATGACCACTCCTTTTAAATTATTTGTTAAAATCTACCGCCTGCAATTGCAGGTATCAATGCCAGAGAATCGCCATCTCTTAGTTCCGTATCCAGGCTGTCCATAAAACGGATATCCTCATCGTTTAAGTAGATGTTCAGGAACTTGCGAAGCTTTCCAGATTCGTCACAGAGCTTCTCCTTTATTCCGGGGAAGTTTGCCTCAAGATTATCCACCACCTCTGTCACTGTATTACCACTAGCCTCTACCTCACCCTTGCCATCTGTAAATTTCCTCAAGGGGGTCGGTATCCTTACACTTACTGCCATTATTTCTTCCTCCTGCCTTTTTTGATTTATTTATATTTGATTTATTATGTATTTTCTTCCCAAATAGCCCTGAATGCCGCAAGGTTCGCCTCTATCTTTGAGACATTGCCCGGCCTAGCCTGTTCCCTAGCTGCCTTGGACTGACCATCGGTAAGTATCACCACTACAGGCGTATCACCTGCAATATCACCTGACTTTACAAAGCTGGCCGCAGCTGCCAGTGCAACAGCACCTGCCCCGCCCGTTGAAATGCCTTCATCTTCTCTTAGAAACTCCAGCATCTCCATGGCATCAGCATCTAAGACGGCCTCTGCCTTACCGCCGCTTTCCATTATTGCCCTTGCGGCATAGGCTCCATCGGGAGGGTCGCCGATGGCGATAGCACCGATTGCGGTATCAGGCTTGACGGGGCTTATATCTTCCGTCCCCGCCTTTACAGCGCTTACGATAGGCGAACAGCCTGCCGCCTGCGCACCATAAAGTGCTGTTTCCTCTTTAAGCATGCCCATGGCCTTGAGCTCATCGAGGCCTTTTTTCAGCATCCTCATCAGCCCTCCCCCTCCCATTGGGGCAACTATCGCTGACGGCGGCATATCTTCCATCAGGGCCATGATCTCGAAAAGAAGCGACTTGGCCCCTTCAAGGTAGTATGGCTTAAGGTTGCCGTTTACAACTGCCCATCCCAGCGCTTCCTGCACTTCACTGCACAGGCGGTTAGCATCATCGTAGTTACCGGCAACCTCGAAGATGCGGCAACCGGAGGCTACTGCCTGTGCTATCTTGCCGTAGTCAGTCCCTTCAGGGACAAAGATGACGGCATCCATCCCGGCATCAACTGCCTGCACTGCCAGAGCATTTGCCAGGTTTCCCGTTGAGGCGGCGGCAATGGTCTTAATACCAAGGCTTTTTGCCATACCGAGCGCTGAGGCAACCACCCTGTCCTTGAAGGAATGGCTCAGCATCGAGGCCCCCTCATCCTTGAGGTAGAGATTCTGGATACCCAGCCTCTTGCCCAGCCTTTCCGCCCGTACAAGAGGAGTACTTCCTGCCTTAAAACCCTCCGGCAAGAGAGACAAAGAGGAAAAAACATCCACGCTGCCCCTCCCGAGTGCCTCTACTGCTCCGGCGAGATCAAATTTCAGCTCTACTGGCCCGAAACACTCGTCACAATAAAAACGCAGCGAAGCCTCATAGCGCTCGCCGCATTCCTTACATTTTAAACCTTTTACAAAATTCATATTTCTTATACTTTACTGTTTTAGTAGGCTTTTGTCAATGGACATGGTTTGTTTGACTTTTTCGGCTTTTGCAGGGTAGAAAATGTTTTTAGACGGGATAACAGGATTGACCGGATTAAGGACGATATAAAAACCAAAACGATAGAACACGGACTACACAGATGACACTGATTTTTACGGATCTTTTATCTGCGTTGACCCGCGCTAGCCGTGTTCTACCTATAACAGTCTTTAGGATTCCTCTAATAATCTGTCATGCCGGACTTGATCCGGTATCCAGATATTTGATAAGACTGGATTCCCGCTTTCGCGAGAATGACAAACTCAGAATTTTTAGATATTTCCTTTATTTTTGGTTTATTATTAGTGCGCCTCGGCCCAGTTCTTCCCCACGAGGCACCTTCACACCCCTTCCAGCTCAGCAGAAGCAAACATTTACACACCTTCAAGTTCAATCTCTGGAGACTCTTCACGAGGTGCTGCCATTCATGCCCGCCTTGCAGGCGGGGAACATCACTGCTTGCTCAATGGAACGGTAAATATAAACCTGCAACCTTTCCCCCAGGTACTTTCAATCCATATCTTTCCTCCATGGGACTCTACAATCTTCTTGCTGATGACAAGGCCCAAGCCTGTTCCCTGGTGTTTTTTCGAGTAAGATGAATCCAGTTGCTTAAATGGCTCAAAAAGCTTAGGTATGTCCTCACTCCTTATACCCTCCCCCGTATCTTCAATGGCTATCTCCGCAAATTCTCTATCACCACAATTCTCCCCCTTAACTCTCAAGGCATGTATACTTACAGTTCCACACTCTGGAGCAAACTTGGCTGCGTTGCTCAGCAGGTTCAGCAGTACCTGCTTGATGCGCATTTCATCAGCATAAAGAGTTTGCAGGTTGTCTTCAATTTCGGTGACCAACTTCAATCTCTTATTTGTCATCTTTTCCTTTACAAACAGGACACTACTCTCGACAAGAGATCTGAGATCAACATCCGCATGCTCAAACTCCATACCGGCCGCCTCTATTTTGCTGAGATCAAGGATGTCGTTAATCAATGATAGAAGGTGGGCACCGCTTGTATATATATCCTCTGTGTATTCCATTTGCTTGTCCGTAAGCTCACCGGTGACTCCCATCTTCATCATTTCAGAAAAGCCGAGTATTGCATTGAGCGGTGTTCTCAGTTCATGCGACATATTGGCAAGGAATTCCGACTTTGCCCTACTTGCAGCCTCGGCCATCTCCTTTGCCTTTTGCAACTCAATCTCAGCCTTCTTGCTCTCAGTTATGTCGTTCATGGCTATAACAGTTCGATCTGCCCCGATTGGAACCATCCTAAATACCACTTCCCGGACATCACCATTTTTGCATGTGAGATTCCACTGTTGAGGTTCGATTTCTGTTCCACTGGCTAAAGCCTCCTCCCCTGCTTCCTCCCAGGCTGTCTGAACAGTTTTTCTGTACTCCTCATCAGGGTAGGCGGCATCCCACCATTCCTCTGGCGTTCGAACGTCATCAGTCGTCCAACCAAATAATTCGATGAACTTACTGTTGAAATGTTCAATATTTCCTTCAAGATCCGTTATCGCCATTGGAACCGGGGATTTCTCAACAACTTGACGGAATTGGACCTCACTCTGACGCAACTCCTCCTCTGCCTTCTTTCGCTCGGTGATATCCTCCTTTACTGCAATGTAGTTTATTATGTTGCCGCCAACACCCCTAACGGGAGAGATAGATGAAAGCTCCCAGTAAAGCTCGCCGTTTTTCTTTTTGTTACAGAGCTCACCCCTCCACTCTTGCCCGGAGCTAATGGTATCCCAGAGTTCTTTATAGTACTCATCTGACTGCTTGTCGGACTTTAATATTCGTGGATTTTGCCCGATGGCCTCCTCTACTGTATAACCCGTTACTTCAGCAAAACAAGGATTTACATATTCAATATTTCCCTCCGTATCGGTAATGACGATGGATACGGGACTCTGCTCAACGGCGCGAAAAAGTTTTCTGCTCTCCCTTTCCGCCTTCTGTCGTTCGGAGGCCTCCATTATTTCGCTGATAAGATAGGTGACGTTCACAAGAAAATCCTCTTCTTCAATCTCCCAGCACCTTGCGTCACCGACATGCTCGCAGCAAAGTATACCCATCACTTCTCCCTCATACCATATGGGCACATCCAGCATGGAGGTAATGCCTAAAGGCAGCAGATAAGATTCCGCAAGCTCACTTGTAGTGGCATGCCTTCCAGCATCATCAGCTACTATAGGCTTACTTGTTTTAATTGCTTCAAAATATTTGGGGAAATCCTTCGCCTCCAGAGACGCACCGATTTCATGTTTATTTTCATCGGCTATGAAAAGGTCCCGGCAACAAATGGCTGTCTTTTCTGTGTTATAGAGCCAGATGCTTGTTCGTTTTACACCTACTGCTTTCGAAGCGGTTTCAGTGATAAGGCCAAAATTATTATCTATGCAGGTGAAGTGAAGTTTTGAGAGCTCCAGCAGGGAGTCTTTGAAACGGAGGGACCGCTCACTTCTATAGTCTAAAGCTCTGCTGAATTCCTGCACTTTATCAAAGGCCTTACGATTCGACCTGTAAAAACTGGCAATAAAGTATATTAGCAGCAATAAGGTTGTTAAAGCGCCTGCCAGGGTGTAATTCCACTGGTTTTGCATCTTTGAAAGCCTCTTCTCCAGTAGAGATGCAAGCCTTTCTGACGCTTCTTTGTGCAAGAGGTCACCTTTTTCTATGACAAGAGTACCCATTTTGAAAAGTTCGACAGGTGACACCTTTTTTTCTGGGTCACCTAAAAGATCGCTTACACTGACGATAAATCCTTCAATTTCGACAATAAATTGCTCTATAGCCGCGTCCATATCGGCGTCAAATGAAGCAATTTGTACCCACAGGTCGGAGGATTCTTCAACAAGGATTACTTCTGTTCTCTCAAGATTTGTAAGCTCATACCTCAAGATGTTGAGGTGCTTGTACAAAAGCGGAAGTTCCTTGCCTCTATCCTCTGCCGCATATAGACCGGAGGCAATCCCTCGCACCCTCCCTATTGTTTCAATGATGTTCGGGATCCTCTCTGCGATCATTAGGACAATATAGTAGGAGTCCGACTGAGGATCAAGAATAAGGTTTGAATTGTTTGAAATTGTCCGGCTGATAAGAATTAAATCAGATATGAGGTCGCTATATTTATTAAAAAGGACTTCAGCGGTCATTGTGCCTTCCTCAATCGAGAATAGAGCTTCTATCCGCGAGAGAAGGTCTTCCAGTGGCTGACGTGGAGCAAACCTGACGGCGCTACCATTAGATATAATTTCTGACAGCTCTTTTTTAAATCTTTGCTGTAGTTTTTTGATGCGGCCTTCCAGGGACAAATCGCCATGCATTTCCACATTGGTCAGTCCGCGTATCTGTTGCAGAGTCAATGTCGCCTTATGTATCTGGCGGATATCGTGTATCCCCTGAATCTCCTTTTTTATGAAATCGATATCACCTTTATAGTTACTGACAACAAAATATAGCGAGACAAACACCAGAAGGAGGGGGAGAAGGGTTGCCGCTACATAGCGCCACCTGTTGACTTTAAGTTTTTCTACATTTTCCATTTCGGGTCCTTCATAGCATTAAGTCAAAACACTTACCTTGGCACTTACAA
>JADFVX010000112.1 GCA_015222755.1 Pseudomonadota bacterium
GCCATTGCCATTGCGCAGGATAATATCGAAAAAAATGGTCTCCTGGCCTCTGTAAGGATTCTTGAGGGGGATCTCTTCGGCCCTGTTGCCGGGGAAAAGTTCCACCTCATAGTTTCCAACCCCCCCTATATCCCAAAGGCTGAACTGACTACACTCCAGCCGGAGGTGAAAGACTTTGAGCCTCTTTCCGCGCTGGACGGTGGAGAGGACGGGCTTGATTACTACCGGCAGATCATACCTCTGGCGCCGGACTTCCTTGTGCCGGGCGGCTGGCTGATGTTTGAACACGGGGCGGGACAATCCGGAGATATTATCGACTTATTTGAAAAAACAGGCCGTTTTGAGGAGATAATATCTGTAAACGATTATGCCGGGCTGGACAGGCTTGTTAAGGGAAGGCTCAAAAAAGACCCTCGGCCTTATGCAGCCGGGGAAGTATGAACTGAACAGGGTGGAGAAGGAGATAATGGAGGTGCTTGCAGGATAGATGTACCTCTTCCCTAAAACAGGGACAAACTACTTGACACTCCCCCCCTTTGCCACTACTATTTTCAGGTAGTTTCAGGCTTTTAAGGGGGCATTAATTCCATTGAAAAAAACAGTTATTTTTATCGCTACCGGGGCCTACAGCGGCTATTCACCATTTGCCCCCGGAACAGCTGGAACGCTGGCCGCCATACCTCTATA
This sequence comes from Pseudomonadota bacterium, assembly GCA_015222755.1. Taxonomy (GTDB): domain Bacteria; phylum Desulfobacterota; class JADFVX01; order JADFVX01; family JADFVX01; genus JADFVX01. Next base: position 688 of record JADFVX010000112.1, read on the forward strand.
CCTTTTGCTTTCCCCACTTGACCCGTGGCTCTACGGGGCTATCGTGCTGGCCCTTTTGCCCATCTCTTTCTGGAGTGCCGGTGAAGCGGAAAAAGTCTTCGGGACAAAGGACAGCAAGCAGATAGTAATTGACGAGATCCTTGGTTATTTTGTGACCATGTTTATGGCGCCTGCGGGATGGGTGTACGTTGTTGCAGGATTTTTCCTCTTTCGTTTCTTTGATATATTAAAGCCTTATCCCGTGAAGCGTTTTGAGGAACTGGGCGGCGGTGTAGGTGTTGTTATGGACGACATCATGGCAGGGGTCTATGCTGCGATTGTCTTGCAGGTCCTTGCCTACACCGGGCTGCTTTCTTTTATAGGCGGCTGATGGGAGAGATTGTAAAAGCAGATATAATAACTGTCGGTAATGAGCTGGTCTCTGGTGATGTACAGGAGACAAACGGACGGTTCCTGATTGGCAGGCTTAGAGGTATAGGGGTAAAGACAGCGCGGATTTCTGTCGTGGGAGATGAAGACTGGGCCATATGCGATGTGCTGGAAAATGCCTTCAGGTCCCATGAAATAAAACTCATTATCTTGACCGGCGGGCTTGGGCCGACAAGGGACGACATAACATCGCGTTCTGTTGCCAAGGTGACTGGAAAGAGGCTTGTCTTTTCCGATGAGGTACTGGCCCACATCAGGGAGACCATGGAGTCACGCGGAGAGGAGATGCACCCTTCCCAGGAGAAGCAGGCCCTTATTCCGCAGAAGGCGAAGGTGTTGAAAAACCCCGGTGGAACAGCCTGCGCCTATACGCTCCACCATCATGGAAAGATAATTGCTGTGCTCCCCGGCATTCCGAGCGAGGTCCGGCTCATAACAGACCAGCTGCTTCTTGCTGAAATAGAGTCGGAACTACATCCCCAAAAGTCTGAGTCGGTAAAAAAAATACATGTTCTGGGCCTGCCGGAGACAAAGATAGAGGAGATGATCTCCCCTGACCTCAGAGATATAGCTGGACTCCAGGTAGCCTTCCTGCCATCGCCGACGCAGGTGACTCTCAGCCTTGTGGCCGAGGGAGCAGGAGCTGAAAAGATAGTATCTCAGGCGGCAGATGCCATAAGTGAAAGACTGGGCAATTATATCTTTGCCGAAGGTGACGGAAGCCTGGAAGAGACGACAGGCAATCTTTTGCAGCTGAGGAGAAAGACGCTGTCTCTGGCTGAGTCCTGCACCGGAGGAGGGATAGGTGAAAAAATTACGCGTATCCCGGGATGCTCTGCATATTTCCATATGGGATTTGTTACCTATTCCAACGAAGCGAAGTCAAAGCTGCTTGACATTGACCCTGCGCTTATCGATAAATATGGCGCCGTAAGCAAAGAGGTGGCAGCTGCCATGGCGCAGGGGGCAAGGAAAATAGGCCGTGCCGACTTCGGCCTTGCCGTAACCGGTATTGCCGGGCCTGAGGGAGGGAGCGAAGACAAACCCGTGGGAACGGTGTATGTAGCACTGTCATCTGATGAACATACAATGGCAAAAAGATTTAGTTTTAGTGGAGACAGGGCAGAGGTCAGGGAACGTGCAAAACAGGCTGCGCTGGAATTTTTACGGCGGAAGCTGGTGACTTCTTAATAAAGAGCATGCCGGGAAATAGGGAGACAATACGGACTTTCATCGCCATTGAAATTCCGGGTGACATTCTGGGCAAGATTTCTGATATACTGCATGTTTTAAAAAAGGGCTGCCCCGATGTAAGGTGGGTAAGGGCGGAGTCGATTCATCTTACGCTGAAGTTCCTGGGCAATATTGATGCTGAAAGACTGGACAGTCTGGCCATTGAATTGGCGGAACTATCCGGGGCCCCCTTGAGTTTGTCCCTTGGGCAGCCGGGGGCCTTCCCGAACCTTAAGCGTCCAAGAGTTGTCTGGATGGGTCTGGAAGGCGATACAGGAGGGCTTGCCAAATTGCAGCAGGTGATAGAAAAAAGGTGTGCCGGTATAGGACTTCCGGAGGAGAAGAGGGGTTTTTTCCCTCACCTGACACTGGGGCGGATAAAAGACGGCAGGCCGGCTGATCTGGCAGGCCTCTCTGCCTTGCTTAATAAGATTGATACGGCCGACATCCCGCCATTTGTGGCTGATGCCGTACATATTTACGAAAGCATCCTGGGACCGACAGGGGCTAAATACAGAAAACTTAATGATTTTGCCCTTAAGGGCGATAAGGACAGGAGGACTAAATGAGTGCAAGTCAGGACAAGGAACGGGCTGTAGAGCTGGCGCTTAGCCAGATAGAAAAGCAGTTTGGCAAGGGCGCTATAATGCGGATGGACGGTGATGCCATTTATAATGACATCCCGACCATCCCGACAGGCTCCATAGGCCTCGATGTCGCCCTGGGTGTAGGTGGCGTACCGAGAGGCCGGGTTATTGAGATATTCGGCCCCGAATCATCGGGAAAGACCACTCTTGCATTGCACATAGCTGCGGAGGCCCAGAAGGCGGGGGGGATTGTTGCCTTTATAGATGCCGAACACGCCCTTGATATCTCCTACGCCAAGCGCCTTGGCATCCAGGCGGATGATCTTCTTATATCACAGCCTGATACCGGCGAACAGGCACTTGAGATAGCAGAGATGCTTGTTAGAAGCGGTGCCGTTGACGTACTTGTAGTAGACTCCGTGGCGGCACTTGTCCCCCGCGCTGAAATCGAGGGAGAGATGGGCGACTCCCACATGGGGCTTCAGGCGAGACTTATGTCTCAGGCACTGAGGAAGCTTACTGGAGCTATCAGCAAGTCCGGGACCTCACTTATATTTATCAACCAGATAAGGATGAAGATCGGGGTAATGTTTGGAAACCCTGAGACGACTACAGGTGGAAACGCACTGAAATTTTACTCATCTGTAAGGCTGGATATAAGGAAGGCAGGGGCCATAAAACAGGGGCAGGACGTTATCGGAAGCCAGACAAAGGTAAAGGTCGTTAAGAACAAAGTTGCTCCTCCCTTCAAAGAAGTGATCTTTGACATAATGTATGGTGAAGGGATTTCCAAGGAAGGGGAGTTCATAGATATCGGCTCTGATATAGAGGTTATAGAAAAGAGCGGCTCATGGTACTCTCTGGATGGCGAGCGTATAGGGCAGGGAAGAGAAAACGCCAAGGCATTCTTCCGTGAAAACCCGGAAAAGGCGGCACAGGTTGAGGAAAAGATACTTAACCACTACGGACTCAGCCGTAACAAAGAAATATCAGCCGAGGCGTAAACAAAAAAAGACAGGGTGAGGGAGTATGGACTTAGTTGATATATTAAAAATAGCTGTTAAAAACGGGGCATCTGATATACATATAAAGGTCGGGATGCCACCGCTTTTCCGTATAAACAGTGTTCTTCACCCGCTAAAGACGGCACCCAAATTTACTCCCGAAACGCTAAATAAGATGGTTATGGGAACGATGACGGAGACCCAGCAGGAAACCTTTAAACTGAAACATGAGATCGATTTTGCCTATGGCGTTTCCGGGCTGGGCAGATTTCGTGTAAATGCATTCCAGCAGCGCGGCACAATTGGAGCGGTCCTAAGGGTAATACCTCACGAAATAAAGTCCTTTGATGAGCTTCATCTGCCAAAGGTCATAAAAAAACTGGCCAGTGAGCACCGGGGGCTTATCCTCGTAACGGGCACAACTGGCAGCGGCAAGTCGACAACACTGGCTTCCATGATAGACTATATCAACAGTCACAGAACGGCCCACATAATGACTATTGAAGACCCCGTCGAGTGCCTGCATCGTGACAAAAAAAGTATCATAAACCAGCGGGAGGTAGGCTTTGACACGGAGAGTTTTTCCGTGGCCCTGCGTAGTGCCCTGAGGCAGGACCCCGATGTTATACTGGTAGGGGAGATGAGGGACCTTGAGACAATAGAGATAGCCCTTACTGCGGCGGAGACAGGACACCTGGTGCTTTCCACCCTGCACACTATTGATGCACAGGAAACGATCAACCGTATCGTATCTGTTTTCCCGCCCAGTTATCAGCAGCAGACAAGAAGCGCCCTTGCAGGAGTTCTTAAGGGGATCATATCGCAGCGCCTGGTAGTCAAGTCCGGCGGGAAGGCCCGTGTCCCGGCAATAGAGGTCATGGTGGCCTCTGCAAGGGTCAGGGAGTGCATTATCGATGCCACCAAGACCAAGGAGATAAATGAGGCTATTGCCGAAGGAAATGTTGCCTATGGTATGCAGACATTTGACCAGTCACTCATGCAGCTTATGGGAGAAAAGCTTATAACATACGATGAGGCCATGAAAAATGCCTCCAACCCGGCGGATTTTGCCCTTAAACTGAAAGGCGTATCTTCGACAAGTGACCTCCAGTGGGAGGGCTTTAATAAGGGAGAAAACGGCGAAGAGGTCGGGTCACCTGCTGGGCCTGAAGAGGGCCTTGACATCGAAAGATTCTGAGCAGAAAAAAGCCCTTGATATAGCCTACCGCTACCTGTCCTACCGTGCAAGAACAGTCTTTGAAGTCAAAGAAAAGCTGAAAAAGGGGCAGGTCACACCGGAAAATATCGAAAAAGTCCTTTTAAAGCTTAAAGACCTGAGGCTCGTTGACGACAGGAGCTTTGCCTTAAGTATGGCAAAGGAGATTGTCCGTCTAAGGTATTGTGGCCCCTACTATATAAGGGGCAAGCTTCGCCAGAAAGGAATAGATAGTACGATTGCAGAAGAGGCCGTTTTGGCGGCTTTTTCTGAAGAAGACGAAAAGTCAGTCGCAATAAGACTTGCAACAAAAAAAATGAAAGGGCAAGACTTGTCCTCCGACAAGGAAAGAGAACGCCTGGGCCGCTTTATAAAGTCAAAGGGCTATTCCTGGGAAATCATTAGGGAGGCACTGGAGCATATTGATGACAGGAAGAGAGATTAGAGATAGTTTTTTAAGCTTTTTTAAAGAAAAGACGCATACAGTTCTGCCCAGTTCGCCCCTTGTACCCCATGGTGACCCCACTCTGCTTTTTACAAATGCCGGGATGGTTCAATTCAAATCGGTTTTCCTTGGAGAAGAGGAAAGGGCCTGTCCCCGGGCCACTACGGCGCAAAAGTGCCTGAGGGCTGGAGGAAAGCA
>JADFVX010000113.1 GCA_015222755.1 Pseudomonadota bacterium
CTAAAACTGCTGTAGTATTACTTAATATGGGTGGCCCCGGATCGCTGGACGATGTAGAGCCATTCTTGTATAACCTCTTTATGGATCCTGATATTATAAGCATCCCATTAGGGAGACTGCTGCGTCCTTTTATTGCACGCAAAATATCAAGGAAGCGGGCAGAAAAGGTCAGGGGTTATTATAAAAAAATCGGTGGGAAGTCACCTCTTTTGGATCTTAGCATTGATCAAGCAAGGTCTCTGGAAGAAGCACTTAAAACAGAAGGAGATTACAGCGTATCTCTTGCTATGCGATACTGGCACCCCTTTACCGAAGAGGCCATTTCTCAGCTTATCCAGGATGCCCCTGACCGTATAATACTTCTGCCCCTATACCCCCAATTTTCTACAGCTACCAGCGGCTCAAGCCTGAACGAGTTTTCCAGGCTCTGGCAAAAAAAAGATACCGAGTTGATAAAGATAGTGAGTTGGCATGATCATCCACGCTATATAAAAAGCTGGGCCGAGGCAATCAACGATGAACTTGATGGCTTGAAAGACAGGCACGTATCCATTCTTTTTTCAGCCCACGGCATACCTCAAAGCATGATAGACAAGGGAGATCCCTACCAGTCGCAGACGGAAGAAACTGTAAGGCTCATACTGGAAGAACTCCAATGGAATGGGAAGTGGCAGCTTTGCTACCAGAGCCGCGTCGGTCCGGTAAAGTGGCTGGAGCCATCAACGGAATCTGTTATTCAGGAATGGGGCAGTAGGCAGAAAGATATCATGCTTATGGTTCCAATATCCTTTGTCTCGGATCATTCAGAGACCCTCTATGAGATGGATATACAGTATAAGGAGTTGGCCCTTGAGGCGGGGATCAGGGACTTCAGGCGTGTTGCCTCTCTCAACAGCCGCCCTCTCTTCATAGAATCGCTGAAAGAAATCGTGTTACAGGCGGCAATCAAGGGTCAGGATATTTAGTCCTTTTTTTCTGTGAGATTAAGATACATCTGTGCAAGTTTGTTGTCCGGACTTTCTTTTACAACGGACTCCCACTCTTTTCTGGCCAGATCGATATCCCCCTGGGAGTAGTAAGCGATCCCCAAATTTGTAATGGCAGGTGCGTAATCAGCCTTGGTCTTCTTTGCTTCCTTAAGTTCACGTATTGCATCCTGCACCTCACCGTTATCACGGTAAGTTACCCCAAGCTTTGTCCTTACGTCAATAAAGTCAGGGCGCAGATTCAGAGCTTTTTTATACTCGTCTATTGCGGACTCAAGAAAACCTAGCCCAACATATACCTCGCCGATCTCGGAGTGCATGTTGGCCAGCTTGCCTTTAATAAATGGGTCCAGACTCTCTGTCTTTGAGTGTGCCGCTTTTTGAGCAGATTTATAGATCTCCCTGGCTTTGCTATACTGTCCCATTTCATTATAAGTAACTGCCAGGTTGAGGGATGCCTCTGAATAATTTGGATTCAGCCTGATAGCCTCCTCAAAGCATTCAGTGGCATTTTTAAAGTCGCCTTTTTCAGCATAGATGAGTCCCGCGATATTTCTTGCATCTGCAAAGCCGCCGCTCTTGCTGAAAAGCTTAGTGAAACAGGAAAGGGCCTCCTCTGTTTCACCTTTATCATAGTGTTTTTTCCCCTCGTGGTAGATGTCTGCAGTATCGTCAGTCATGATAAAACTCCCATTCTCTAGTTGTTGGTTTCGAGTGAGTCTCTGCCTTCTTCCGCTTGATGTGATTTCGGGAAGGCCTCTATCAGCCTTTCCATAGTGCCTCTTCCTTGTTCTACGTCGCCGTTTCGAATCTGACTCAGACCCAGGTAAAGCATGGCATCTTCCTTCGGGCCGTAACCTGGAAAACGCTCCAGTGCCTCTTTGAACCTCGGCACTGCGGCTTCGTAGTTTTTGCTCTTATAATAAAAGTAGCCCACAGTGTATTCATGCAGTGAAAGGGTGGTTTTGCAGCTTTCTATTTTTTCCGCTGCCTCCTTTGCATATTCACTTTCCGGGTAAGCATCCATTAGGGCCTGAAATTGTATCAATGCTCCCTCAGTGGCAGTCTGGTCTCTGTCTGCCGTCGTTATCTGATTGAAATAGGATAACCCAAGCCGATGCCGCGCATATGGTCTTTCGTCATGGTCCGGGTGCAGCTTGATAAAATCCTCGTAAGCTGCAATGGCCTCATTGTACTCTTTTTTTCTGAAGTGTATATCTGCAAGCCTCAGTTCGGCCAAAGGCGCGTATGTGGTAAAGGAATAGCGGCTCTTAATCTCCCTGAAGGCATTTTCCGCCCCCTCAAAATCGGTGACATGAAAGAGAAAAAGTGCTTTGCGCCCTTCCAGTGCCTTTATGCCCTCTTCGTAAAGCTTCTCGGGCGTTTTTCGTTTTTCCTTCATTCCCGCACAAGCACCAAGAGACAGCGCCAGGCCAAGCAGGCAAATAAGATATATAACTCTTTGTTTTTTAAGCATGATTCAAACTGAAAACTACACCAAAGCCTTTTTTATGTCAACCTGTTTTTGAATACATAATTTTATAAAAACAGGAGCGTTATATAGTGCCAGATTTGTTCTTTGTCGATTATTAATCGGACAAAACTCCAGCCGCCTTATGCCTTGATGTTTTTTTACGGGAAGTTTATTATAGCGTAAATTGCTTCGCATGAGAGGATAAAAAATGTCTGAAACAGAGAAATTTAACAGAATGGGAAAGGACTGGTGGAACCCGGAAGGTGGTATGGCTGCACTCCACATGATAAATCCTGTCCGCTTTGAATATTTCAATAAAAAGCTTGGCCCCTTTAAAGATAAGAAAGTTCTTGATATAGGCTGTGGTGGGGGACTCTTGTCTGAAGAATTTGCAAAAAAAGGGGCTATTGTCACTGGCGTCGATCTTTCCCCTGTGGCCATAGAGGCGGCAAAAAAACATGCCGAAGAAAATGACCTGGAAATTGATTACAGGAACTGTTCCGTAGCTGACATAGAGGATGCTGAGTTTGATATTGTTGTCTGCGCTGAGATGCTTGAACATGTGGACGACCTTTCCGTAATGATCGCTGATTCGGTATCAAAGGTCAGGAAGGGCGGTTATTACATCTTTGAGACAATCAACAAAACAGCCGTCGCATGGTTCCTCGCAATCTTTATGGCCGAAAATATACTAAAGTTTGTAGGGCCTGGAACACACGACTATGAGCGCTTTATAAAGCCCAGTCATCTTGCGGGGCTTTTGAGAGAGAAGGGGGTTGAAGTAAAAGAGGTGAAGGGTATGACCTTTAACCCTCTTGACTGGAGTTTCAAGATATCCAAATCAACCCAAGTCAATTACATAGGCTACGGCATAAAAGAGTAAGCTGGATATTTTCTCAATGCTGCCCTGTAAGCGGGTATCTCTTATGAAATGTCTTGGTTTTTAGTAGGGCCTCCTCTAGTACAAACTTATATTTTTTATCCAATTTACCTTTGAAGGGGTTTTTCGGATTATCATGACAATTTAGACAGACCTTTGCATCCAGCGTGGCGTAGGTTTGCCCCAGTGCTCGAGCTTCGTCTCTTTTAAAGGTGAGGCCCTTATTCTTATGCAGGTTTTTATACTCGCTCCCCTTACCGTGACACATCTCACAGCCGACACCAAGCATCTCCGGGGTCTCCTTGGCTGACACAAAACCACCAGCACTTCTATATCCGGTGACATGGCATTTATAGCACATCGGATAAGTGCTATAGTCTACGTCAGGCTTTAGGCCAGCCCTTTTCTTTGCAGCCTTTCGCCGGCCCGGCTTTAGAAGATTGAATGCTTTTGCATGAAGACTTCGCTCCCAGTCACCCAGTTGCATCCGGTGACAACTGCAGGATGCAGAACCGGTATACCTGGGCTCTGCATTAAGAGGGGCGGCCCATGCAAGCAGAGCCACCCAAGTAAGGAAAATAATTTTCATAGCAATTATAATTAATGTCAGTATGAACCAGCTTAGATTTTAAAAGTAAGAAACACTTTTACCAGGTGAGACCTGTAATCAGGTGTCGTACTTGTCATAGATAAAACCTGGGTAATTGTGTCAGGGTTAAGGCCGTCTGTCGCCCAGTCTTCCGACTTATATTGCTCATAGTATACCTGCCCGTAAGATTAATCTCGAGAATAGATGGCACTTTCAAACAGGCTTTATTAACTTTCCACCTCTCTTTTAGAACCTGTAATTCATGCTCACCATAACCATATGCACCTTGTAGTCGGGAGCAACATAATCGGTGAGCCTCACCAGCCTGGAACCAACCCTGTCATTTGTAGTGCCCTGCGTTTCAGGATCATGATCAGCAACGTACTGTTCGCTCATAGCATCCTGATGAGCAGCACTTCCATCCTGCTGCCAGTCACTAACCTCATATTTTTCATAGCTGTAGTCAAAACCAAAGGATAGTTTTTTTGTCATATGGTAGTTTGCGCCGACTTTGAATGTTTTTGTCTTGAACTCCACATCATTCGGTGAATACCACTCACCATGGTTTGCTGTTGTGGCTACATCATCCTCGACGATATAAGAGCCTGCAAGGTAGCCGATTTCAACCCTACCTTTGGAAAAGGAGAAATCCGTCATAAGATCGAGTTTTCTCGGGATCGCCGCAAAATTGGCCCCGAAGCCAATCGTCTCGGTCTCATCCTTGATGGTGGCATCCCAGATGTATTGACCGCTTGTATCCTGCCAGTCTTTGGCCCCGATCGTGTTGATCCTGTTGTTTTCATTCAGGTAGCGTCCCCGCTGCTTGCTCTCCATGTCCTCCCTTGAGTAGAAACTAAAGAGCGCCAGCCTGTCGTCAGGTGCATAGTTAAGATCAACAGTAAAGCTGTCAGTTTCGTCCTCCAAAAGCCCAAGCTGGGTCGGATCTATTGCAGCGGTGACATATGAGCCGGCAACGCTATCCCAGGTTGTAATAGTTGAGGCAATAGGGCTGTCGTAGTCGTCCTCCTTGTTCATATAGGAGAGAGAGATGCTGATCGTATCCGTAGGTGAAAGTCCCAGTTGAAGATCAAGTTTGTCTCTGTCTCTGTCGGTGACGTCAAACTTTCTCAGCCCCGGTGCATTGCCAAAGCCCATAAGAGGATTATCCGCCTGAGCTTGATTACCTGCATCAGCAGTATCATAATGGTAGCTCTGATCGGTCACCTCTCCGTCATAGTTGCCGCCGTCCCGCTCGGCAAGCAGGTATTTTACCCGAAAAGAAACCTTCCTGTTCGGCCTGACCTTGTAGGAAAGTTTGTAGATATCCTCATCGGTCTCATCGGTCTCCCTGTAGTCCCTGTCTATCGTTTCATTTTCATAGCCCAGCCCTACCGTTCCTAGCTTTCCCATAAGGCGGTAGCTTAGGTCAATCCCGTAGTTGTTCTTCTGATAGCCATAGGCAAGGTTTGTCCTCTCATTCCGGTAGTTCTGGCTGTCCGTATCCTGCGTATAGTAATCAAACTCGCTCTGCGTCGTCTTGTTGTCCATTTCATACATACGGTAGAAGACCTTTGTGTTGAGATTTTCGACAGGACTAATGTTATAGGCAAGGCTTACAAGGGTCGTATCGATCTTGCCTTCGGTTGACGATCTCGGCAAAGCAGGCAAACCGACTCCAAAATCAGTTGATGCATAGGGCATGAGGCTTTCATTCTGTTCCATTTCTCCTATTGCAATACTGGCATTCAGCCTGCTGTCCTTTGGAAGATCAACCCCCACATTAAAGGCAAGATTTTTGTAGGTATTATCAGGGGCAAGTGCCATCGCTCCCGTTGTTGCATACTTCCTGCTGCTTCCAATCCTGATCTCATCATAGTCAAGCGCACCGCCAGCGAAGTATCCGGCATCATGGAAGAGGCTGTTCCAGGTCATGGAGTCCACATCATTGTAGAATTTTGAATAGAGGTAGGATGCCTCCACCTGGACGGTCTCCATGTTATGTTCTATGGTAATCCTGTAGTCCTCTGTTCTGTAGTCTATCGGTTCCGGAAGTTGGACCGTCATGGAGCGGGGTGGTCTATCCCCTATAGGGGCCCCTGTAAGGATACTCCCGTCCTTGTTATTAACATTGAAATCGAAGCGCAGCTTCGTCTTGCCGGACATATGATAGGTAAAGCCGACCCCGCCGACCTCCCTCTGGGTACCGAGCTCTATGCCATGAACGGAATTAGCAAGGACATTGTTGATCCTTATGTCCTCGCCAGCTCCACCGGGCCCTGCATCTGCGGCGGTCCATGAAGCTGCACTTCCCACATCACTGATCTGAATGGCGTCAACAATCCCTTCGGATACGCGGTAGGTGCCATTCCCGATGTAATCATAAGGGGTCTTTGCCTGATTGCTGATCAGATGTGGGATCTCGCTCCAGTCAATATCAATACTCCACTTGCCGGGAAGGCTGTAACGCAGGGAAATATCCTGATCGCTTCTCGAAAGGTTGCTGCCGCTAAAATCGAAGGAACGGTTTGTATCTTTATCTGTAACTTTCAGCTTGATTTCATGGACATAAATGTCATTTTCATCATCTTTATATTCGTTGAACTTACTCGAGTCATTGTCCTGATCGACCTGCTGGACTCTCAAATCAACCTCCCCCGATATATCCTCCGCCGCTACGATGAAAGGAGCAGCGAGAACAACAAAACCAATAAACAAGTTCAATATCAATGTTTTCATTGTTTCTCCTCCTATCTCGTTAACTTTGCGCCAGAGGGATGGTTAGAGCCATGGATCCTGCTATGACAGTTTATGCATCCCTGGCCTACGGTGGCGCTCTGTCTATTATACCTCGGCAGGTTCACGTGGCCGCCATACTGGTGGCATCTAAGACAAAGAAAAGCTCCCTTGGACGTTAGCATACCGGGATTGTTGGATCCGTGAGGATCATGGCAGGTAGTGCAGTCCTCCCTCACCGGAGCGTGCTCCCAAAGAAAGGGGCCCCGCTTTTCGGCATGGCATGAGTAGCAGGTCTCATTGACAGATGCTTTTTGCAATTCACCGTGCGCAGTATGGCAGTCATTGCAAGCCATTTTGCCCTCCCTCAGCGGCATATGGGAGGATCGCATGATTTTGCCCCTGATGCTGGGATGGCAGTTTAGACATGCCTTATAATCAACAGCCCCTCCTTTCTCATGAAAATTATGGCAGTTGTCACAACTTAAGTCCGCCATCTGATGAGAGCTTCCCCGCCAGTGCATTCGCTTTCCTTTCTTGTGGCAGGCAAGGCACATTTTATTTTTATCTTTCGAAGCGTCAGTATCCTTAAATCCTTCGATCATCATGGGAATACCTTGCTCCTCCTTGTCTACCGCTCCCTTATGATCACCACCTGGGCCATGACAGGCCTCGCAACCCCTCTTTTCAAGAGTGTTTCGTGGGTTTTTTGTAAATATCTTTCCGTGAATGTCCCCTAAATATGATTTCTTGATCTCCTTGTGACAGGAATAGCACTGTTTATCTCCCAGGTATTCGCTCGAGGCCATTAGGGGCGCAGGGATAAGCAGCAAAAGAAGTATGACAGCCTTAATCGTATGTAGCATTTTTTTCTCCTGTTTTTTATTTGAGAACAAATTATTCAGGGCTATCACAGCTTCTCACCCGAAATTTCCCCAGCAACTTATCATCTGCATGGCCTGGATAGCCGTAGCTTCTAATACTCAATGAATTTCCTTATTATGGCAATATAATCACTTTACCTTGAACTGCGCTGCCAGCTCTGACAGCTTGGTAGACAACTCCGCCAGATCCTGTGCTGCGTCGTTGATATGGCTTACTCCATTTACCGTTTCTTTCGAGATATTTGCTACATCGTCAATATCCCTGCTAATGTCATCGGTTGACGCGATCTGCCTCTTGCTTGCGTCAGATATTTCCCCGATTATAGTCTCCACCTGCTCGGCTTTACTAACTATCTCGACGAGCGTATCACCAGCCTTTGCGGCAAGTTCTACCTCTTTTTCTACCTCCTTAGTGCTCTTATTCATGGAGACAACAACATGTTTAGTCTCCTTCTGAAGGGCAAGAACTTTGACGCTGATCTCCTTTGTAGACCTTGTGGTCCTTTCTGCCAGCTTTCTGACCTCATCTGCGACGACGGCAAAGCCTCTGCCCTGTTCACCCGCCCTTGCCGCCTCTATGGCTGCATTAAGGGCAAGCAGGTTAGTCTGGTCTGCAATATCGTCTATTACCTCTATGATCTCGCTGATCTCCTCCGAACTTTTCCCCAGTTGTGTTATTACACCTGAAAGCTCTTTTACCGATACGGCTATGGCGTTCATCTCAGAAACCGTTTTAGACAGTATCTTCCCACCTTCCTGTGCGGTTTTATTTGCTTCCCTGGCTATATCCGAGGCATTTTGCGCTCGCTCCGTCAGCTCTGTAACGACTGCCCGCATCTGGTCCTTGCTAATGCCGACCTGGATGGTCTTCGTCACCTGAAATTCCGCGCTTTGTGATATTTGCCCTGCTGAGCTTGAAAGTTCCTCCGATGAGGAAGAAACTCTGTGGGTCGCGTCTTGAATCTCGTTGACAAGCGTACAGAAGCTCTCCATGGCGATATTAAAATTGGACGACAACTGTCCTATTTCATCGTTGTTATTGACAGGCAGCCTGGCAGAAAGGTCCCCCACTGCCATTTTTTTCAGTGCGGCGACCATGCGTGAAAAAAAGCGGGTTATAATAAAGAACAGTAGTCCTCCTGCCACAAGACAAAAAACAAGCAGCTTCACGCCACCCATTGCCGCTGTTTTTATATTGTTCCCACGCAGGGTCGCATTTACCTCCTCAAGGGAGAACTCCATTCGGATAGCGCCAAGGACGTCCCCTTCTTTGGCATATTTGTGACAACCACTTGTCTCGGAACAACCCTTCTTTTTTACCTTGTAGGGAATCAGTACTTTTGCCGTATTACCCTCAAGGAGATAAATCGGCTCGCCCGTCTTAAGGACTTTTACGTCCAGAGCATCCTTGGGGGACTCCCTTGTATCTACAGCCTTTTCCTTGCTTAAGTCTGAAATTTTCTCTCTGGCTCTATCAATATCTGCCTGAAGATCCGCAATCTCGTTCATTATGTCATCGCGTTCATCCCTATCTTTAAGGCCCTCCAACTCCTGCTTATATTCCTCTATCTCTTCGAGATTGCCAGCTATGACCTTTTTTTCTCTGGGAATAAGCTCCTTTTCGTTTATTTCTGCAAGCACTTCATCGACACGCTTCCCCCGAATAACACGAACCTGCTTAAGACCCTTGAGTTCCTTTGACATACTGTCAAATAATGAGAAGCGCATTTCCATCTTGCCTTCTCTCATCAGGGTATTCAGCGTAAGCCTTACGTTTTCTCCAAAGAGGAAAGACC
>JADFVX010000114.1 GCA_015222755.1 Pseudomonadota bacterium
CGTCGTCTTACCATGGTCAACATGACCTATAGTACCTACGTTACAGTGCGGTTTTGTCCTCTCAAACTTTTCCTTTGCCATCGTCTATATTCCTCCTTCGCTTAAAACTGTATAAATTCTGTACTATAAAGTTAGTCTTATTCGCCCTTCATCTTTGCAGCGATCTCGTCTGCAATGCTCCTTGGCACCTGCTCGTAGAGGGCAAACTGCATAGAGTAAGTAGCCCTGCCCTGAGTCGCCGACCTCAGGTCTGTTGAGTAGCCAAACATCTCCGCAAGTGGAACTTGAGCCGCTACCACCTTCGATTTAGCTCTGTCCTCCATGGACTGTATCTTTCCACGTCGAGAGTTGATGTCACCAATAACGTCGCCCATAAAATCCTCAGGTACTGTAATCTCTACATCCATAATAGGCTCAAGAAGCGCAGGGCCCGCCTTTGCAGCACCTTGTTTAAAACCCATGGAGCCAGCTATTTTGAAGGCCATTTCAGAAGAGTCAACGTCATGATAGGAACCATCATAAAGGGTAGCCTTCATATCCAACATTGGGAAACCAGCTAAAACACCGTTCTGCATAGCCTCGGCAATACCTTTCCCGACAGCCGGGATATATTCAGAAGGAACTGCTCCGCCCTTAATCTTATTTATAAACTCGAATCCGCCTCCAGCTTCATTCGGCTCAAGTTTCAGCCACACATGCCCATACTGACCGCGCCCACCGGATTGTTTTACATACTTACCTTCTACCTCGACGGACTTGGTAATAGTTTCCCTATAGGCAACCTGTGGTTTACCAACGTTAGCCTCAACGCTAAATTCTCTCATCATCCTGTCAACAAGAATCTCAAGGTGAAGCTCCCCCATACCGGAGATAATAGTCTGACCAGTCTCTTCATCAGTCTGCACCCTGAAAGATGGGTCCTCTGCTGCAAGCTTGCCAAGAGCAACACCCATCTTTTCCTGATCTGACTTTGTCTTAGGCTCTATGGCAATAGATATAACAGGATCAGGAAAGTCCATTGATTCCAGTATAATCTGATTTTTATCGTCACAAAGGGTATCCCCAGTCGTAACAGACTTAAGGCCTACAGCGGCAGCAATATCACCTGCGGATATAGTCTTAATCTCTTCACGCTTATTGGCATGCATCTTAACGATACGTCCAAAACGCTCTTTTTTACCCTTAGTAGAGTTGTAGACATGATCCCCAGTCTCTATCGTACCGGAGTATACACGGAAAAAGGTCAGGTTCCCAACAAAGGGATCGTTTGCAATCTTAAAGGCCAGCGCAGAAAATGGCTCTTTTGCATCTGCCTTCCTCAAGGCCTTCTCTTCCGTCCTGGGAACAATACCCTCTATATCGGGAACGTCCAGAGGAGAGGGCAGATAATCGACTACCGCGTCCAGAAGCTGCTGAACACCCTTATTCTTAAAAGCAGAGCCACAAAGAACCGGGACAAAGGTGAAGGACAGCGTAGCCTTACGAATACCGGCTACAAGCTCTTCATTAGTTATCTCCTCGCCCTCAAGGTACTTCTCCATGAGCGCGTCGTCTGCCTCAGCTACCGCCTCTACAAGCTTTTCCCTGTATTCTTTAGCCTGAGCCAAAAGATCCTCAGGTATCTCGACCTCAGTACAGGTCATACCCTTAGTTTCTTCATCGTAGGATATAGCCTTCATCTTAACAAGGTCAACTACACCAGCGAAATCTTCTTCGGCACCTACTGGGATCTGCAGAGCGACAGGGTTTGCACCGAGCCGGTCCTTTATCATGGATATACCATTGAAAAAATCAGCACCTACCCTGTCCATCTTATTTACAAATGCTATCCTTGGAACACCATATCTGTCAGCCTGGCGCCACACTGTCTCCGATTGCGGCTCAACGCCAGATACCGAACAAAAAACCGCCACAGCACCATCGAGAACACGAAGAGAACGCTCAACCTCAATAGTAAAGTCAACGTGACCCGGAGTATCAATGATATTTATCCTGTGATCACGCCATGAACAGGTGGTAGCCGCAGAAGTAATAGTAATACCTCTCTCCTGCTCCTGCTCCATCCAGTCCATCGTAGCCGCGCCATCATGGACCTCGCCGATCTTGTAGGACACTCCAGTATAATAGAGTATCCTCTCTGTCGTTGTAGTCTTACCGGCGTCTATGTGCGCCATAATCCCGATATTACGGGTAGTATCTAAAATGCCCAACTCAAACCTCTATAACTTTTAATTCTACCAGCGATAATGCGCAAATGCCCTGTTTGCCTCGGCCATTCTGTGCATCTCTTCTTTACGCTTGAAAGCACCGCCCCGCTCACTGACAGCGTCCATCAATTCCCCAGCCAATCTCTCACACATCGTGCGCTCCGAACGCTCCCTGGCATAAGAAACAAGCCATTTCATACCAAGAGCAGACCTTCTTTCCGGCCTGACCTCAACAGGAACCTGATAAGTCGCACCACCAACACGCCTCGCCTTAACCTCTACGCTAGGCTTAACATTATCCACGGCCTTCTTAAAGGCCTGAAGAGGATCTTCTTTAGTCTTTTCCTTTACAATATCAAAGGCTCCGTAGAGTATTTTTTCCGCCACGCTCTTCTTTCCACTAAGCATCAAGCGGCATATAAACTTGGACACCGCCTTATCTCCGAACTTCGGATCAGGTATCACTTCTCTTTTCGGAACTTCTCTTCTTCTTGGCATAATTCCCTCACAAACACTACTTAATTACTTAGGCCGCTTAGCACCATACTTGGAGCGCCCCTGCCTTCTATCCGATACACCAGCAGTATCGAGAACACCACGAATCATATGATACCTTACACCAGGAATATCTTTAATCCTGCCACCCCTGATAAGAACAACAGAGTGTTCCTGAAGATTATGCCCTACTCCCGGAATATAAGACGTAACCTCTATCCCATTTGTCAGGCGAACCCTGGCAACCTTTCTAAGGGCAGAGTTTGGCTTCTTCGGGGTCGTCGTATAGACCCTGACACAAACACCACGCCTCTGAGGACACTGCTCAAGGGCAGGGGCCTTCTCTTTCTTCTTAATCTTCTTTCTGCCTTTTCTTATCAGCTGACTTATCGTCGGCATACTTACTCTCCCAACTGATTAATTTCTCTAAATCGGATACTTCGTGTCATAATGACGCAAAGCAGACTATTATATGCAAAGACCACACACCTGTCAAGACTATTTTCAGTGTCGTGTCAGAAAAACGCTGGTGCTTATTGCCGGCACTTCAAGAGACACAAAATCAGGTCGCTTCGCCTGCGACAGCATCTCCCTCAACTTCAGGAACTGGGGTTTCTTCTGTCACCTCTGTATCAAGAGAAAAGTCTTTGTATCTTGCCATTCCTGTTCCGGCAGGTATGAGACGTCCCATAATAACGTTTTCCTTGAGACCTCTAAGGTAGTCCGACTTGCCTTCGATTGCGGCCTGAGTCAGCACCTTGGTAGTCTCCTGGAATGATGCCGCTGAAATAAAGCTATCCGTACTGAGTGAGGCCTTGGTTATTCCAAGAAGCAGGGGCTCAGCCTTGGCCGGAGTTCCACCCTTGGCCACCACTTTCTCATTAGCATCGGCAAAACGCATCCTCTCAATCTCATCGCCGGGAAGCAGGTCGGTATCTCCGGCATCGACGATACGAACCCTTCTGAGCATCTGCCTTACTATGACTTCAATATGCTTGTCATTTATCTTAACGCCCTGGAGTCGGTAAACTTCCTGCACTTCATCAACGAGATACTTGGCCAGCTCTTTATCTCCCTTTATCTTGAGAATGTCGTGCGGGTCGATAGAGCCATCCACAAGCTGCTCTCCAGCCCTTAGCCTGTCTCCCTCATGGACACTTATATGTTTACCCTTAGGGACAAGGTACTCTTTTGCTTCGCCCAGCTCAGGAGTAACAACAAGCTTCCTCTTGCCCTTGGTGTCCTTACCAAAAGAGAGCACTCCGTCGATTTCAGATACAACGGCCATTTCCTTCGGTTTCCTGGCCTCGAAAAGCTCTGCTACTCTTGGAAGACCACCGGTAATATCCTTTGTCTTGGTAGTCTCACGAGGTATCTTGGCCAGGACATCTCCGGCATCCAGATCAACACCCTCATTCACTTCAATATTAGCCCCTAGAGGCATCTGGTAGCGTGCAAGCGTCTTGCCATCTTCTCCCTTGATGGAAAGTCTCGGTCTCATATCGGCGTTCTTATATTCCACTATGATCTTCCTGGAAAGGCCGGTAACCTCATCAAGTTGCTCCCGCATGGTAACACCCTCAACGATATCGCCAAAACGAACCCGGCCTGGCTTTTCCGTCAGGATCGGAATCGTATAAGGATCCCACTCGGCAAGAAGCCCACCCTTTTCTACCAGGCCACCTTCCTCAATTGCCAGCTTAGCACCATAAACAAGCAGGTAGCGCTCGCGATCACGGCCCGTATCATCGACTATAACCACTTCGGCGTTCCTGTTCATAACGATCAAAGTACCTTCCTTGGTCTTGACAATGCTGAGGCCAACATACTTGACAGTACCGCCGTTCCTCGCCTCAAGAGTAGTCTGCTCGGCCCGCCTGCTGGCCGTACCACCGATGTGGAAGGTCCGCATTGTAAGCTGCGTTCCCGGCTCACCAATAGACTGTGCTGCAACAATGCCCACCGCCTCACCGATATGCACCATACGCCCTCGGGCGAGGTCTCTACCATAACATTTTATACATATGCCTACCTTCGCCTTACAGGTAAGAACAGTACGGATAAGGACACGATCAATACCGGCTGATTCAACACGTTCTACCAGGTCTTCGTCGATCTCCTTGTTGGCAGAAACTAAAACTTCATCAGTAACGGGGTCTTTGATGTCCTCAAGGGCAACACGCCCGAGAATCCTGTCTCCAAGGCCTTCTATGATCTCTCCACCTTCAACGAGTGATGACACATAAATACCGTCAATGGTACCGCAATCCTCTTCGTTGATTATGACGTCCTGGGAAACATCAACAAGCCTCCTCGTAAGATAGCCGGAGTTGGCCGTCTTGAGAGCAGTATCTGCAAGACCTTTTCTTGCACCATGAGTTGAGATAAAGTACTGGAGTACTGTCAATCCATCACGAAAGTTTGAAGTAATCGGCGTTTCAATAATGGCACCGGAAGGCTTTGCCATAAGTCCCCTCATACCGGCAAGCTGCCTGATCTGCTGCGCACTGCCTCTGGCCCCTGAATCAGCCATCATGTAGATAGGGTTGAAGCTTGGAGTCTTCCTCTTATTGCCTTCTTTATCGACGATCTCCTCAACGCCAAGCTCGCCCATCATCTCATCAGCAATCTGCTCTGTAACATGGGCCCAGATATCAACGACCTTGTTATAGCGCTCTCCATCGGTTATTAGGCCGTCAGTATACTGCTTGGCAATCTCAACGACCTCTTTTTGGGCCTTGTCTATAAACTCACCACGGTTCTTCGGTATAACCATATCATCAATAGAGATTGAGATGCCGGCCATTGTCGCATATTTATAACCCAGATTTTTGAGCTGATCTGCAAGTATAACCGTCTTTTTTGCTCCGACAATCCTGAACGCCTGATCTATAAGCGTGGCAAGGGCCTTTTTGGTCATAACTGCATTGACAAACTCAAAGGGTATCTCAGAAGGGATTATCTCGCTGAATATGATCCTCCCTACTGTAGTATCGTGGATCTTACCATGCAGCCTGGCCTTTACTGCCGCCTGCAGGTGTACCTCACCGGCATCATAGGCGACACGCAGCTCCTCAGGTGAAGAAAAAATCATGCCCTCGCCTTTGACGAGAGGCTTTTCGCGGGTCATATAGTAAAGACCCAGAACAATATCCTGACTCGGAACGATAATCGGCTTACCGCTTGCAGGAGACAGTATATTGTTTGTAGACATCATCAGGACACGGGCCTCAAGCTGTGCCTCAATTGAAAGTGGCAGGTGAACCGCCATCTGGTCTCCGTCAAAATCAGCATTGTAGGCAGTACACACGAGAGGATGGAGCTGAATAGCCTTCCCGTCTGCAAGTACAGGCTCAAAAGCCTGAATACCGAGTCGGTGAAGAGTAGGGGCACGGTTAAGCATAACTGGATGTTCACGGATAACCTCATCAAGGATATCCCATACCTCAGGCCTTTCCTCTTCAACCATCTTTTTCGCATTTTTTATGGTCGTTACATGCCCGCGCTCTTCCAGCTTATTAAATATAAATGGCTTGAAAAGTTCCAGCGCCATTTTTTTAGGTATTCCGCACTGGTGCAGCTTCAGCTCCGGACCGACAACAATAACTGAACGCCCGGAGTAGTCTACACGCTTCCCAAGAAGGTTTTGACGGAAACGCCCCTGCTTACCCTTGAGCATGTCACTTAGAGACTTAAGGGGGCGCTTGTTGGGCCCAGTTATAACCTTTCCTCGCCTGCCATTATCAAAGAGAGCGTCTACGGACTCCTGAAGCATACGCTTTTCATTCCTTACGATTATATCAGGTGCACCCAGTTCCATAAGTCTCTTGAGGCGGTTGTTTCTGTTGATCACACGCCTGTAAAGGTCGTTCAGATCGGAAGTAACAAACCTGCCGCCCTCCAGTGGCACCAAGGGCCTGAGGTCGGGTGCAATAACGGGTATTACTTTCATTACCATCCACTCAGGAAGGTTATCAGAAAGCCGGAAGGCATCAACTACTTTGAGCCTTTTTGCTATTTTTTTGCGTTTCGCATCAGAAGATGTTTCCTTCAAGTCCGCCCTAAGAGTTGTAGCTATTTCTTCAAGATCAAGCTCTTTAAGAAGCTCACGAACAGTCTCGGCCCCCATGCCGGCCTCGAAATCACCGGCATACTCCTCCATAGCCTTGTAATACTCTTCTTCAGTCAGAAGCTGTCTCTTTTCAAGAAGTGTTTCCTTCGGGTCTGTTACCATATAGGCCTCGAAGTAAAGCACTTTCTCAAGGTCTTTAAGGGTGATGTCAAGCAGATTACCTATACGGCTGGGCAGACTCTTGAGGAACCAGATATGTGCAACGGGTGTAGCCAGCTCAATGTGACCCAGCCTCTCACGTCTGACCTTTGATTGTATAACTTCCACACCGCATTTTTCACATACAACACCACGGTGCTTCATGCGTTTGAACTTACCGCAATTACATTCGTAGTCCTTTATGGGGCCGAAGATTTTTGCACAAAAAAGACCATCCCTCTCAGGCTTGAATGTCCTGTAATTAATAGTTTCAGGCTTTTTAACCTCACCATGAGACCACTCCAATATCTGCTCTGGCGAGGCAAGTGACACCTTTATGCCTTTAAATCTTAATGGATCTTTCGGCTTTTCAGTAAAACTAAAAAAGTCTTCCAAAGTCCTTTCCTCCTGTCCCGCAATTACCTTAAGTATTGTTAATTTCAGTCCTCTAGAAGCTCTACATTCAGCCCGAGGCTCTGCATCTCTTTTATTACCACGTTGAATGACTCAGGCAGCCCTGCTTCAAGAGTGTTCTCACCTTTTACGATACTCTCATACATACGGGTACGACCTGCAACATCGTCGGACTTGACGGTCAAGAACTCCTGCAAGCAGTGAGCAGCACCATAGGCCTCCATTGCCCAGACCTCCATCTCTCCCAGTCTCTGACCACCAAACTGGGCCTTACCACCGAGCGGCTGCTGAGTTACAAGAGAATATGGTCCGGTAGAACGGGCGTGGATTTTGTCATCCACAAGGTGATGCAGCTTAAGTATATACATGACACCTACTGTTACCTGCTGGTCAAATTTTTCACCCGACCTTCCGTCAAAAAGCGTCATCTTTCCAGATACAGGAAGGTCAGCAAGGGCCAATAGATTTTTTATCTCCTCTTCAGAGGCACCCTCAAATACGGGGACAGCCATATGCGCACCCTTGGACATCTTCCTTGCCCTCTCAAATATCTCTTCATCTGCCATGGCATCAATTTGTTTTGCCATTTCCGGGGAGCTGTAGATGTCCTTCATGAGACCCTTAATCTTATCGGCCCCATAGTTTTCATCGATAAAACGTGTTATTTTTCTGCCAAGGCCCTTTGCGGCCCATCCAAGATGAGATTCCAGTATCTGTCCGACATTCATACGTGACGGAACACCCAGAGGGTTCAGCACTATGTCCACCTGCGTGCCGTCTTCCATATAAGGCATATCTTCAACCGGGACTATTTTTGAAAGTACCCCCTTGTTACCGTGACGCCCCGCCATCTTGTCACCAACGGAGAGCTTCCGCTTTATGGCTACAGATATTTTTACCATCTTTATAACGCCGGGAGGAAGTTCGTCTCCCCTCTTAAGGCGCTCAAGTTTTTCGCCGAAAAAATCCTGGATGGCCTTCTTCTGACCCTCCATAGCCTTAATGAGCTTTGCAAGCTCATCAGATTTATCAGCAGATACCGCGTCGGAAAGCGCATCAAGCCCGGCAATTGAGACCTGCTCAAGCATTTTGACCGTTATCTTTTTGCCCTTTTCTACTATCACCTTGCCGGAAGATGGGTCAAGCACTTTGGCACCCGCAGTCTCTCCAATAATAAGCTTAGCAATATTATCAGATGTTCTCCTCTCAAGGATGCCCATTTCATCTTTCTGATCCTTCAGAAGGCGGGCCTCCTCCTCTTCCTCAATAAGTATTGCCCTTTCATCTTTATCTACACCACGCCTTGAAAACACCTTGGCACCAATAACGGTACCTTCAACTCCCGGTGGAACCCTCATAGAGGTGTCCTTCACGTCACCGGCCTTATCTCCAAATATTGCCCTGAGAAGTTTTTCTTCCGGTGTAAGCTGAGTCTCGCCTTTGGGTGTTATCTTGCCTACAAGTATATCATTAGGTGAGACCTCGGCACCGATGCGAATTATACCGCTATCGTCCAGGTCTTTAAGCTGCTCCTCTCCCAGGTTGGGTATGTCTCTGGTAATTTCTTCCTTTCCCAGCTTGGTATCCCGACAGACAGACTCGAACTCTTCAATATGCACCGACGTGTATGCGTCATCAATAACCATACGCTCACTTATGAGTATGGAGTCCTCGAAGTTGTAGCCGTTCCAAGGCATAAAGGCCACTGTAACATTTTTACCAAGGGCAAGTTCACCTTCTTCAGTAGAAGGGCCGTCAGCAATAACCTCCCCCTTACTTACCGTATGCCCTACCTTCACAAGAGAACGCTGATTAATACAGGTGTTCTGGTTGGAGCGCTGGAATTTTATAAGATTATATATATCTACGCCAGTACCGTCACCACCACCCTCACCGGAGTCAAGCTTCACTACTATGCGCGTCGCGTCCACGCTCTCCACGACACCGTCATTCTTCGCCACAACCGTCACACCTGAGTCAGCTGCAACAACGGCCTCCATACCTGTTCCTACCAGCGGGGCCTCCGCCTTCAGAAGTGGTACAGCCTGGCGCTGCATGTTAGAACCCATAAGCGCCCTGTTGGCATCGTCATTTTCAAGGAAGGGGATCATAGATGCTGCGACGGAAACAAGCTGCTTCGGTGAAACGTCCATAAACCCTACCTCTGAAGGAGCTACCATGGAGAAATCACCACCAGTCCTCGTCGAAACAAGGTCTCTCACGAAGCGTCCCTTTTTATCGACCGGGGCACTCGCTTGGGCAATAATCGTTCCTTCCTCTTCAAGGGCTGTCATATAACGAACTTCATCGGTGACTGCACCGTCCTTTACAACACGATAGGGCGTCTCAAGAAATCCGTATTCATTTACCCTTGCATATGTGCTGAGTGAAGCAATAAGGCCGATATTCGGGCCCTCTGGGGTTTCAATGGGGCATATCCTTCCGTAATGGGTCGTGTGAACGTCACGTACTTCAAAGCCAGCACGCTCTCTTGTCAAACCACCTGGACCCAGGGCACTGACCCTGCGTTTATGGGTAATTTCGGACAGCGGGTTAGTCTGATCCATAAACTGGGAAAGCTGGCTGCTACCGAAAAACTCCTTGATCACTGCAGAAACAGGCTTTGCATTTACAAAGTCATGAGGCATAAGCGTCTCTTGTCCCTGAATACTCATCCGCTCTTTTATGGTCCGCTCCATCCTGACCAGACCTATGCGGTGCTGATTTTCTATAAGCTCACCAACTGCCCTGACCCGTCTGTTACCCAGATGGTCTATATCATCAACCTCACCAAGGCCGTTTCTAAGGGAGATGAGGTATTTTACCGTCTCTACTATGTCCTCTTTAGTCAGGATCCGGGTGTTGCGGTCAGTGTCTTTTTTGAACTTGTAGTTGAACTTGAGACGCCCAACCTCGGAAAGATCATACCTTTCGGAATTAAAAAAGAGGTTATTAAAAAGCGCCTTTGCAGTTTCTATTGTCGGGGGTTCACCGGGACGCATTCTCCTGTATATCTCGATTATAGCGTTGTCGGAGTCCTTCATATTGTCCAGCATCAGCGTATCCCTGAAATAGCTACCGACAGTAAAGGGATCCATAAAGAGAAGGCCGAGTTCCTTTACCCCGCTTTCTTTCAGTTCTTCAAACTTCTCTTCTGTAAGTTCTGTATTGCAGGCTGCAATAACTTCACCTGTATTCGTATCTACAATATCTCCGGCAATAATTTTACCAATAATTTCTTCCTGCTCCACAGGAATTGTCTTAATACCTGCCGCTATAAGTTTCTTTATAGCCCCTCCTGTGTACTTCCTGCCCTGCTTAACAAGAAGGTCGCCACTCTTTGGGTCCTTTATATCAACAACTGCACGCTGTCCTTTAAGCATCTCGGGGTCCATCTTCTTCAGCAGACCCTTTTTACCGATAGTTATCAGCTCCGTGTCGTAAAACATATTGAGCAGTTCTTCCGCGGAATAGCCAAGGGCTCTGAGCAAAATGGTAGCAGGCAACTTTCTACGCCTGTCGATCCTGACATGCAAAATATCTTTATGGTCAAATTCAAGATCAAGCCAGGAGCCACGATAAGGTATTACGCGAGCAGAATAAAGCACCTTTCCGCTGGAATGAGTCTTTCCCTTGTCGCTGTCAAAAAATACGCCAGGAGACCTGTGCAACTGGCTGACAATTACCCTCTCTGTACCGTTAATGATAAAGGTGCCTTTGTCAGTCATCAAGGGCATCTCGCCGAAATATACTTCCTGCTCCTTTACATCACGTATGGACTTACTTTCGCCTCCGTCACCCGCATCCCAGACTACCAGGCGTACAATAACCTTGATAGGTGCCGCAAAGGTCATTCCCTTCTGCAGGCACTCCAGCACATCATATGTGGGTGTGCCCAGCTGATATGAAACAAATTCAAGGGAAGATGTCTCATTAAAGTCATAAATTGGAAATACGCTGTTAAATGCGCCCTGAAGGCCAACATCCTGACGGTCTTCAGGGTTAATGTCTGCCTGCAAAAATCTTGCATAAGACATTTTCTGTGTCTCTATAAGGTTCGGCAGATCAACAACCGTAGGTATTTTGGCGAAACTTCTTCTGATTCTTTTGCAGCGAGAGGTCATCTTTCCTCCTCAGTATCTTGGGGTAATGGGGCTAATATTTTGTTAATTTAAAAAAAGCGAAAAGGTGGAACCCCGGACTCCCGGGGCCTCCACCTTAAAGTGTGAAATTAGAGCAAGCGTTATTTCAGCTCAACCGATGCGCCTTGCTCTTCGATTTTCTTCTTGAGCTCTTCAGCTTCTTCCTTGGCAAGACCTTCCTTTACAGTCTTAGGTGCGCCATCAACAAGCTCTTTTGCTTCTTTCAGGCCGAGGCCTGTGATTTCCCTGATAATCTTGATAACCTGAATCTTCTTATCTCCTGCTCCGGTAAGTACAACCTCGAAGTCTGTCTTCTCAGCAGCAGCCTCAGCACCGGCAGCACCGGGTGCAGCAGCTGCAGCAACAGGTGCAGCTGCAGAAACACCAAATTTTTCTTCCAGTTCTTTCACTAGATCAGAAAGCTCCAGCACAGAGATTCCTTCCAGGTATTTGATTACATCTTCTTTAGTTACAGCCATTTCTACTTCCTCCGTTAAAACTTGAATTTAGATTAATTTGTTTTCTGGTCTCTTATTGCGGCAAGCACTTGAACAAGCTGCCTCTGATTACCAGCCAGCACATTGACAAAGCCGGTCATAGGTCCGTTTAACACGCTCAGAAGCTGCCCAAGCAGGACTTCTTTTGTAGGCAGCTTGGACAGTGCAGTGATATCCGCCTCTGACAGGAACTTGTCTCCAAGTACCCCGCCCTTAAGACCGAGTTCCTCGTACTCCTCTGCAAGTTTCTTAAGTATCCTGGCTCCAGCAACAGGATCATCATAGCTGAATGCAATTGCTGTCGGCCCCACAAGGCTTTCAGTTAGCACCTCGGAATCAGTCCCTTTGATCGCTATGCGCGCCATGGTATTCTTTGTAACCCTTAGCTCGACATCAGCCTCTCTCAGCTTGCTTCGGACATCGTTCATATCAGACACAGTCAATCCCCGATAATCGGCGACTATAGCTGACTTTGCCTTTGAAAAACTGCCCTTAAGCCTTTCTACTTCTTGCTGTTTTTCCGGTCTCAATATATTCTCCCCTCCTTTCTCTCACCTCAAGCCCGAAGCCAGAGGGAGTAAAAGGACAATTATGCCTTGCACTCTCCCGTCTCGGCAGGCCGGAATTAAATCCGATTAAATGCCCAGTGGGCAAACCTACTGTCTCTGACCGTGCGTTTCTGGTGTTTATTATGTTTCTGCCGCCAATTCAGCGACAGTATTCATTTTACTTAATGCTTGATGGCTCTACCTTTATACCCGGCCCCATTGTCGTCGAGATAGTGATGCCTTTCAGATAGGCCCCTTTGGCAGCCTCGGGCTTTGCCTTGAGAATGGCGTCCATAAAAGTCTTCATGTTCTCAAGGAGTCTTTCCTTGCCGAATGAGGCCTTGCCGATGGAGGCGTGAACAATGCCCTCCTTTTCAGCCCTGAACTCTACCTTGCCGGCCTTGGTATCCTTAACGGCCTTCCCAACATCAAAGGTGACAGTTCCCAGCTTGGGGTTTGGCATAAGCCCTCTGGGGCCAAGCAGTTTTCCAAGCTTACTTACCGTAGCCATCATGTCTGGAGTTGCTATAACAGAGTCAAACTCCATCCAACCTCCGGATATCTTTTCTACAAGATCATCAGCCCCGCAGGCATCAGCTCCGGCATCGATTGCTTCCTTCTCCTTCTCACCCTTGGCAAAAACGATTACGCGTACATCCTTGCCAAGTCCTTCTGGAAGAACCACAGCCCCACGAACCATCTGGTCGGCATGCTTTGGGTCAACACCAAGGTTGATAGCAACATCTACGCTCTCATCAAATTTTACCTTCTGGACAGCCTCCAGAAGATCAAGAGCACCTTCCAGGGGATATCTTTTCATACTGTCGATCTTGTCCTTGCTTTCCAGGTACCTTTTTCCACTCTTAGCCATAACCTATAATCCCTCTTTTCCTTTAATCCGCTACTTCAAGGCCCATGCTGCGCATTGAACCTTCAACACTTTTACAGACCGCCTCAACGCTGTGAGCGTTGCTCCCCTCAAGCTTTATCTCCGCGATTTCACGAATTTGAGCTTTTGTGACCTTACCTACCTTATTCTTGTTAGGCTCACCGGAACCCTTGGCCAGACCGGCCGCCTTCTTAAGAAGCTCGGCCACAGGCGCGGACTTCAATATAAAGGTAAAGCTTTTGTCTTCATATACGGTTATCTCTACAGGAATAACACCATCCTTCCCCTGGGTAGCCGCATTGTAGGCCTTGCAAAAATCCATAATGTTGACGCCGTGCTGGCCCAGTGCAGGGCCAATCGGAGGCGCCGGGTTAGCCTTACCTGCCTGTATCTGAAGTTTGATGTAACCTGATATCTTTTTGGCCATCTTTCTATACTCCCTTTTGATTTACCACACAAAAATGTCTAGCCCAGATAAACTGGATAATTACCTTCACGAAATAATTCTCTAAGTTGCTAATTTTTTTCTACCTGAATAAAGTCGAGTTCTACAGGGGTTGCCCTTCCGAAAACGCTTATCATTACCTTCAGCTTACCCTTATCTTCTCTGGCCTCTTCTACAACACCGTTAAAGTTATTGAAAGGACCGTCTATGACCCTGATACTCTCTCCCTTTTCAAACCTCACCTTTGGCTTGGGACGCTGCGCGCCCTCTTCCATCTGCTGTGTGATCTTTGCGACCTCTGCAGGCGAGATAGGTGTCGGACGTGAAGTGCCACCTATAAAACCTGTAACCTTCGGCACATCTTTTACTATATGCCAGGTCTCATCGTTCATGGCCATATTTACGAGGATATAGCCTGGATAGAATTTCCTCATTGAGGTGGTCTTAACACCACGCTTCATCTCCAGAACCGTCTCCGAAGGGATGAGCACCTCACCGAACAAATCCTGTTTGCCAAGAGAGCTTATCCGCTCCTCCATGGCAAGCTTCACTTTGTTTTCATAGCCAGAGTAGACATGGACTACATACCACTGCTTTTCTATATTTTCAGACATAATTACAAAACCCTTTTCATGACCCAGGCAAGAACGCTGTCTACAAGCCCAAGGTATGCTGATGCAACGATAGTCATTACAAGTACCAAATAAGTAGAACTTATCGTCTCCTTTCGTGTTGGCCAGGTGACTTTTTTAAGCTCTGCCTTTGCTTCCTTTAAAAAATCTATTGCATTTTTCAATTTCTGCCTCTTTCGCTGATTTTAAATGGCAGGCCAGGAGGGATTCGAACCCACAACATCCGGTTTTGGAGACCGGCGCTCTGCCATTAGAGCTACTGGCCTGCACGGTGTATTTTACTAAAGCGGCTACTTCGTTTCCCTGTGAACAGTGTGACGGCGACAGAAAGGGCAATACTTCTTGAACTCCAGCTTATCTGTGGTGGTCCGCTTGTTCTTGGTAGTTGAATAGTTTCTGCGCTTACACTCGGTGCATGCCAGAGTAACAATATCTCTCATTTTATCCTCTCACCACCGCCCTGCAGGCGCTGGCCTATTAATTTACTCTTAAATTACTCGATTATCTCGCTAACAACACCAGCACCTACGGTACGGCCACCCTCACGGATAGCAAACCTGAGCTCTTTGTCCATAGC
>JADFVX010000115.1 GCA_015222755.1 Pseudomonadota bacterium
CCTTTATTTGAGGGCCTGTCCGAAGATGTCACTGAAGAAAACCTTCAGGCAAGGATTCGCGGCAACATCCTCATGGCTGTTTCAAACAAGCTTGGCAAGATGGTGCTTACCACAGGAAATAAGAGTGAGGTGGGCGTTGGCTACTCCACCCTTTATGGGGACATGGCCGGTGGTTTTAATGTCCTGAAAGATGTGCCGAAGACAATGGTCTACCGCCTTGCCCGCCACAGGAATGAGAGTGCAGGGTTTGACCTTATCCCGGAAAACAGCATCACAAAACCGCCATCGGCTGAACTTCGTCCCGACCAGACAGACCAGGACTCCCTCCCGGAGTATGAAATACTTGATGGAATACTGCAGCGTTACGTAGAGGAGGACCGGTCTGCCGGAGAGATAGTCGCCGAGGGTTTTGATCCTGAAATAGTTGACAAGATAATCAGACTTGTCGATTGCAATGAGTACAAGCGCCGCCAGGCAGCACCTGGTGTCAAGATAACGCCCAAAGCCTTTGGCCGGGATAGAAGGATGCCCATAGTAAATGGGTATAGGGGCAAGTACTGATGTCGGCGACACTTTATATTGTATCAACACCTATCGGGAACCTCGGCGATATTACACTACGCGCCCTGGAGGTGCTTAAAGACGTAGATGTAGTCGCTGCCGAAGACACAAGACACTCCCGTAAGCTCTTTTCAAAATTCGGGATCAAGACCCCGCTTATAAGCTACTTCGGAGCAAAGGAAGAGCTGAAATGCAAAGAGGTGATGAAGCTGCTTGCATCCGGAAAGGATGTTGCACTTATCTCCGATGCTGGAACACCGGGCATTTCAGATCCGGGCTTCGACCTTATCCGCGAAGTCATAAGGGAAGGGTATGGCCTGATCTCTATACCGGGCCCCTCGGCAGTGATATCGGCCCTTACACTGTCAGGCCTGCCTACTGCAAGGTTTGTATTTGAGGGCTTTCTGCCCCCAAAAGGAAGCGCCAGAAAAAAGCGTCTTGAATCGCTTGTCGATGAGGAAAGAACACTTGTAATATATGAATCCCCCCGCAGGACATTGAAGACCTTAAGGGAACTTGCCAAGATCCTGGGTGACAGACCCGCAGTACTGGCAAGGGAATTGACCAAATTATACGAGGAGCTTGTCAGAGGAAAGCTTTCTGATATAATAAAAAAGGTCGAAGCAACAGGCCTCAGAGGCGAGGTTGTTCTGGTGCTGGCCGGGTCTTGTAAAAAAACACAGAAAGAAACAGCAGGCCTGGATTCGATACTCCAGGAAATTGCCGGCAAGGGACTTTCACTAAAAGACTCGGCTGAGCTTGCTTCATCTATGATAGATATGCCAAAACGAGCTGTTTACCAGGAACTTTTACGTATGAAGTCTGAGGGAGAAAAAAAATGTTGAGGACTTACTTTTTTATATGCCTGCTGCTGGGGATTTGTTTTGCATGCGCCCCTGCAAAAAAATGGAAAGAGGCCCATACTCCTGCCGATGATGCCTGTGTTCACTGCCACTACGATGTATACAAAGATTGGAAAATCGCATACCAGCCTTATAATGAGGCGGAAAAGACGGGAGGCTACGAACCGGTACATTCGCGTCCCATGTCTAAAGAGGATGTGGCAAAAAGAAGGAGCCATGCAACGGGGCAGGGTGATTGTGAGGATTGCCACAACATATTCATGCCGGATGAGATGTTGATTATTTCAGAACTGGGCAAATCTTTTGAAAATACCATGTACCAATTGTGCGGTCGTTGCCATGACAAGACTTTCAGAGAATGGAAGGGGAGTCGTTTTTTTGTCCAAGATACTTCATGTCTTATTTGCCATACCGACAAGCGTGACAAGCCCTTGGGAGATAAAGGGGGTTACTTTCACAATATATCAGGCCTTGAGGGTTTTGATGCAGACAAGTTAAGGCCTGCACTTATGCTTGAAAGACTCAAGGAAGCTGTTTCAATTAATGAGGATATCTGGATTGCTGAAAACAAGGTAAATATCCTGCTTATTATAGCTAACAAAGGGGTGGGACATAACCTGCCTACAGATGCCTTGAATGCGTCTATACTCTTAAAAATGCAGATACGGGATTCCAAGGGAAGCAAGATTGATGAAAAAGAGCTTGTGGTAAGTGGAGGTGAAAAGGCTTCTATCTCTCCCGGAAAGGATGTCTATATTGAATCTGAAATGATTTTACCTTCTAAGGGTAAGTACAGCCTGGAGATAACTGTCTATCATGCAGACAGAGAAAGAAAGAGCTACGACCAATTTGTCAGTATATTTAACAAAAAGGTAGAGCTTATATCAAAGTAGGCACCGTGGAAAAGGCGGGTCAATACTTTATTTTGAAGCCCACATAATGTTCTTCCGGCTCTTCATTGTAAATTTCAAGGCCGGTAACCATAGCTGAAGGAGGACCTTGACGGCACCAGTCTATCGCCTTTTCTACTTTTTCCGGCGCACCCTTAAAGACGGCTTCTACTTTGCCATCAAGGCAATTTCTTACCCACCCTGAAAGACCAAGTTCAACAGCCATCTCCTTAGTATTTGCCCTGTAACAAACGCCCTGAACCCGGCCCGACATGATAAGTCGAACACACCTGGTCATATTTTTCATCCCATATCCTGACAGAGAAAATGATTATTGATAAGCTCTGGCACTCTCAATCCTTGCACTCTACCCGGATAAAGCTCATGTCAGGAATGCACATCGCGGTAAGAGTACCAAAATGGGGGAACACACAGCCCGTATCTATATTGACACCTGCCAGGCTTTCTTTAACATAGTATTCCTGGGGGGCTTTAACCGGGCAATGCCCGATAAGCTGCAGCTTTCCCACATCGGCAAGACTGCCACGGTTCCACAGGATATTGATATCGCCGTCCTCTTCAAGCCTGCAAGCACTTTCCAGTGTTTGCATCACCCCGACGCCTGCATGAGAAAGAATGAAATGCTCTGTTTCTATATAAAGAGGCATAGAACGGATATATTCCAGATGGACGGCATCTATTCTCCCCTTATAATTGCTCAGGGTCTCCAGGCCGCCGTTACGGATAAAGACCCCATTCCCGTAGAGCCCGCCAGCATCAAGGTAGTCGAGCAACATATGCTCGTGATTTCCCATGACGGCACGAATCCCCCTCTCTATACAAATAGATAGAACGCGCCTGCTATGCGGCCCACGGTCAATAAGATCTCCTGTAGTATAGACCTCGCTGCCTGAGGGGATCTTTTCAAGCAGCAGTTCCAGGCTATGGGCACAACCATGGACATCCCCTATAACGAAGATACCCTTATCAACACTCAACTCTTGTCTACCCTACTCTTCGTCCTCCCGGAGCTTGGCCAGTACAGACATATCCTCCAGCGTTGTTATATCCCCAACGGTCTCATTTCCGCTTGCAATATCTCTAAGCAGACGCCGCATTATCTTGCCGCTCCTCGTCTTGGGAAGATTGTCAGTGAACCTGAGATCATCGGGCCGTGCAATAGCGCCTATTTCCTTAACCACATGGAGGCGAAGGTCCTTCTTAAGGGCCTCCGATTCTTCTTGTCCCCCCTCAAGGGTAACAAAGGCCGCAATGGCCTGGCCCTTAAGATCATCAGGCCTGCCAACCACTGCAGCCTCAGCAACGGCGGGGTGACTGACAAGGGCGCTCTCTATTTCCATAGTCCCCAGCCTGTGACCGGAGACATTCAGGACATCATCCACCCTGCCCATCACCCAGTAATACCCATCTTTATCCTTACGTGCGCCGTCTCCTGCAAAATAAACACCGGGAATATCAGACCAGTAGGTCTTGACATATCTTTCAGGGTCTCCATATATAGTCCTGAGCATGGAAGGCCATGGCTTCTTGATGACCAGATAACCGCCGTGGTCGGCATCAACAGGCTTGCCATCCTTGCTCAGCACATCGACTTCTATCCCAGGAAATGGCCTTGTCGCCGAACCGGGTTTAGTCTCCGTAGCACCAGGCAGAGGCGTTATCATAACGGCCCCCGTCTCCGTCTGCCA
This sequence comes from Pseudomonadota bacterium, assembly GCA_015222755.1. Classification (GTDB taxonomy): domain Bacteria; phylum Desulfobacterota; class JADFVX01; order JADFVX01; family JADFVX01; genus JADFVX01. The sequence continues at coordinate 4,024 of JADFVX010000115.1, forward strand.
CCAGGTATCCACAATGGGACACTTTTCCTGCCCGATAACCCTGTGATACCACATCCAGGCCTCCGGGTTGATCGGTTCCCCTACAGAGCCAAGCAGTCTCAGGCTTGACAGGTCATGCTTATCGGGCCATTCACTGCCCCACTTCATAAAGGCCCTTATCGCCGTAGGCGCCGTATAAAAAATATTTACCTTATATTTTTCCACTATCTCCCAGAAACGGTCAGGGCCGGGGTAGTTGGGCGCCCCTTCATACATAAGGCTCGTTGCGCCATTGGACAGTATCCCGTAGACGATATAGCTGTGCCCCGTCACCCAGCCTATATCCGCTGTGCACCAGTAAGTGTCCTCATCCTTAAGATCGAATATCCACTTGCTTGTCATATGCGACTGAAGAAGGTAGCCTCCAGTTGAGTGGACTATACCCTTTGGCTTACCTGTAGTCCCACTGGTATAAAGGATAAAAAGCGGGTGTTCCGAATCAAGTGGCTCAGGGGGACAATCAGCAGAGGCCTCGGACATAAGGTCGTGCCACCAATGGTCCCGACCCTTCTTCATATTGCAGTCTGTGCCCGTTCTGCGGTATACAACTACATGCTCCACGCAGGGCGCACCATCGACGGCATCATCGACATTTTTCTTCAGCGGGATCTCATTGCCCTTACGATAGGACCCGTCTGCGGTTATTATTACCTTGGCCTCGGCATCATTGACCCTGTCCTTTATAGCCTCGGCTGAAAATCCACCGAAGATTATGCTGTGTGTTGCACCTATGCGGGCGCATGAAAGCATCGCTATTGCAAGCTCTGGCACCATACCCATGTATATTGCTACGCGGTCTCCCTTTTTAACGCCAAGACCTTTGAGCGCATTGGCAAACTTGGAGACCTCACGATGCAGGTCCTGATAGGTGAGCACCCGCTCATCTCCCGGCTCCCCTTCCCAAATAATGGCGGCCTTGTTTTTACGCCAGCTGTCAAGGTGCCGGTCTATGCAGTTCTGGGTAATATTTATCTCGCCACCTACAAACCATTTTGCAAATGGGGGCTGCCAGTCAAGAACCTTCTCCCACTTTTTAAACCAGACCAGTTCCTTCTCAGCAAGGTCTGCCCAGAAGGCCTCGGGGTCTTTTTCTGCCCTGGCATAGATCTCCTCGTACTCCGCCATGCTCTTTATATGGGCCTTTTCGCTAAACGCTTTGCCTGGTTTAAATGTCCGATCCTCGTGAAGAATAGATGTGATGTCTTTTTGTGACATAGTCTCGCTCCTTAAATAATAAGATTGTATATAACTAGCATTCTAACAATACCCATATTAATGTCAACTGTCAGTTGACATGGACCTTACTATTTTGACAATATAGGTACACGAGGAGTCATTTTTTGAGATGAGCAGATTTTATTTCTTAATCGTTTTCATAGTTTTTTTTATAGGCCTGCCGCAAGCCGTCTTTTCCGATACGGGGAAAGCCCTCTTTTCCCGTCACTGCTCAAGCTGTCACGGAGAAAAAGGCCAAGGCGGAAAGGGCCCTGCCCTACGCAAAGAAGGGCTGCTGGTGACTGTAGACCTGCAGTATTTTGAAAATACCATGCGCTATGGCAGGCCTCTTTCCGGCTGCCCCTCGCTTGAGAACAAGCTGGATGGGGATGAACGCACGGAAATAGCCAGATATATAAAGAACTGGCAGAAGGGCAATATGATTGATGCCCCGACACACAGTGTTGTCCCGTCAGATAATAAAAAGGGGCGCGACCTCTTCCCCATATGCGGAGGCTGTCACGGTCTTAAGGGCGAGGGTGCAATGGGACCTCC
>JADFVX010000116.1 GCA_015222755.1 Pseudomonadota bacterium
TATTTAATAGTAGTAGGTTCTTTTGTCTCGGCTAGCGCATTTGCAGGAGAATCCGGGCACTCTCATATGTCTGCCGGAAATACTACAGATGACCGGACGGAGTTAAAGCTCCCTGCACCTCTTAAGGTAAAGCAGAAGGCGATGATGAGAAAACATCTTGGAACTGTGGGCGAGCTAACGGGCCTTGTTGCAGAGGGGGACTTGAAGGGTGCAGGCAAGATGGCAAGGCAAAGGCTTGGGTGGACGCCTGTAGAGGCCGAGCAGTGCTCAAAGGTTAGCAAGATGTCAGGTGAAGACGACTTTATGACCTTTGGTATGGCACTTCATAAACAGGCCGACGCCTTTGCCGATGCTGCTGAAAAGGGAGATGCTTCGGCGGCACTTTCAGAACTGTCTTTGTTGATTGTAAAGTGTAATGCCTGCCATGAACGTTTCCGCCACTAGTTAAGCTAGAATTCTCCTTCCTCAGCTCTTAGCTGCACTCAAAACCTTTTCCAAATCTTTATTTTTTAAATCTCACCGCCCCTTGACAAGCTCAGGGGGCGTTGTTATTTTACATTTAAAGAGGCCGTATAGTCTGGGGCCTTTGAATAACAATGTATTGTCATGGAGGCTTGATGTCGGATAGCAAGTTGGAAAAAGATGGTGCTGCCAAGGCCCCTGAAGATAAGGGTAAGGTAAAAAAAGTCAAGGCCGCCCCTAAAAAAGGAAAGGCTGCCGAGCTTGAGGCTGCGCTGAAAAAGGCGGAAGAAGAGATTGAGACTCTTAGAGACGAGAAACTCCGCCTCCTCGCTGAAACAGAAAATTTCAAGCGGCGCATTACAAAGGAGAAGGAGGATTTTCAGAAATACTCCAATGAAAAGACCGCAGCTGAGCTGCTACCCGTAATAGACAACCTGGAACGCGCTGTGGAGCACGCCAAAGAGGCTGGAGAGACAGGCGCACTCCTTGAGGGAGTGGAAATGACGCTCACCCTCTTTGCCCAGATGCTGGAGAAGATGGGAATCACAACTGTAGATGCAGTAGGGGAGACATTCGATCCTCAAAGGCATGAGGCTGTGCAGCAGATCGAGAGTGCAGACCACGAGCCAAACATCGTAGTGAGTGAGTTTCAGAAAGGTTATATGCTCTACGAGAGGCTCATCAGGCCGGCCATGGTAGTTGTGTCCAGGCCGCCTGTGAAGCAGGAAGAAAACAAATAAAATTACTTTAGTTTTAAAATCAAGAGAGGAGATATAGGTAAATGGGCAAAGTTATAGGAATAGATCTGGGTACTACCAACTCATGTGTAGCTATTATGGAGGGTGGAGAGCCTAAGGTTATTGTAAATGCAGAGGGAGGGAGGACTACTCCTTCCATGGTAGCCATAACAGAGAGCGGTGAAAGGCTTGTGGGACAGGTAGCAAAGCGTCAGGCGGTTACAAATCCTGAGCATACCATCTTCGCCGTAAAGAGGCTTATTGGCAGGAAATTTTCTACCAAAGAGGTAAAGAAGGATATAGAGATATCCCCATTCAAGATCGTAGAGGCAAAAAACGGTGATGCATGGGTTAACGTAAGGGATAAGGACTACTCCCCTGCAGAGATATCTGCCATGATCCTTCAGAAGATGAAGAAGACTGCCGAAGACTATCTTGGCGAAGAGGTTACAGACGCCGTTGTTACAGTTCCGGCCTATTTTAATGACAGCCAGCGTCAGGCAACCAAAGATGCCGGAAAGATTTCAGGGCTTAATGTGCTCAGGATCATAAACGAGCCTACAGCAGCAGCACTGGCCTACGGTCTTGCAGACAAGAAGGACCAGACCATCGCCGTTTTTGACCTTGGTGGTGGTACCTTCGATATTTCAGTTCTTGAGCTTGGAGACGGAGTCTTCGAGGTCAAGTCTACCAACGGTGATACCTTCCTCGGTGGCGAGGACTTCGATCAGCGTATCATCGATTATCTTGCCGATGAGTTCAAAAAGGATCAGGGTGTTGACCTGCGTAGTGACAAGATGGCACTCCAGCGTCTCAAAGAGGCTGCGGAAAAGGCGAAGATAGAGCTTTCCTCCTCAATGGAAACGGACATCAACCTGCCCTTTATCACGGCAGACCAGTCCGGCCCTAAGCACATGAACATCAAACTCTCACGTGCGAAGCTAGAAACACTTGTTGCTGACCTTCTTGACAAGCTTGATGCTCCCTGCAGGACAGCACTTAAAGATGCCGGGCTTAAGGCCTCTGACCTTAACGAGGTACTGCTCGTAGGTGGTATGATAAGGATGCCTGCCGTGCAGGAAAGGGTAAAGAAGATATTCAGCAAGGAGCCTAACAAGGGCGTAAACCCTGATGAGGTTGTTGCCATAGGTGCTGCGATACAGGGTGGAGTGCTCAAGGGTGATGTTAAGGATGTACTCCTTCTCGATGTGACTCCCCTCTCTCTCGGTATCGAGACACTGGGTGGTGTTATGAGCAAGCTTATAGAGAAGAACACTACAATCCCGACAAAGAAAAGCCAGGTCTTTTCTACGGCAGCGGACAACCAGCCTGCCGTCTCCATCCATGTTATTCAGGGTGAGAGGGAGATGTCTTCCCACAACAAGACTATCGGACGTTTTGAACTTGTAGGCATCCCTCCCGCACCGCGTGGTATACCTCAGGTTGAAGTTGCCTTTGATATAGATGCTAACGGCATATTGCATGTTTCTGCAAAGGACCTTGGTACAGGCAAGGAGCAGTCGATAAAAATCACTGCTTCAAGTGGTCTCTCCGAAGAAGAGATAGACCGCATGGTGAAAGATGCCGAGGCACATGCAGATGAAGATAAAAAGCAAAAGGACCTGGTGGAGGCAAGAAATCAAGCGGACTCTCTCCTTTACTCCACGGAGAAATCCCTCACAGAGCATGGCGACAAGGTCGGTGAAGATGTAAAGAAAAGCATCGAAGACGGACTTGAAAAGCTGAAAAAGGCTATGGAAGGGGCAGACGCAGAGGAGATTAAGAAGGCCACAGAAGAGCTCAGCCAGGCATCTCACAAGCTTGCCGAGGCGATGTATGCCGAGGCGGGCGCACAGCAGGAGGGCGTCGCTCCGGAAGGGGGCGCTGCTGCTGAGGAGAAGCAGGACGATGATGTTGTCGATGCCGAGTATGAAGAGGTAAAAGACGACAAGGACGTAAAGGAAGAAAAGAAGTAGCCTCTGCTGCTTAAGTCTTTAAATGCCGCAGGGCCATCCGTAAGGCTGGCCCTGCGCTTAGTATATCTATAACAGATTAAGCCCGTTGCCGGGCTTAATCTATTTCTGGAAGGGAATAAAAATTGTCAAAAAAAGACTACTACGATATCCTTGGGATCAATAAGAATGCAAGTGATGCAGAGATTAAAAAGGCATACCGTAAGCTAGCTGTTAAATACCATCCCGATAAAACCCAGGGAGATAAGGCTTCGGAGGAAAAATTCAAAGAAGCCACTGAGGCCTACGAGGTGCTGGCTGATGGCCAGAAGAGGGCCACATATGACCAGTTCGGTCACACAATGGGCCCTGAAGGTTTCGGAGGATTCAGGGACGCCGGTTTCGGCGGTGGCGGTGGTGCCGGTGGTTTTGGCGATATATTTGAAGATATATTCGGCGACTTTTTCGGTGGTGGCGCTGGTGGTCAGAGGCGTGGCGGTCAGCGCGGCAATGACCTGCGCTATAATCTTGACATAAAGTTTGAAGATGCGGCCTTTGGACTTGAGACAAAGATAAAGGTGCCTTCATATAAGAGTTGCTCTGATTGCAATGGTACAGGTGGTAAAGGGGGAGAGGTTGAGACCTGTGCTCATTGTCAGGGCAGCGGGCAGATGCGTATGCAGCAGGGCTTTTTCACGGTAAGCCGTACCTGTAATCACTGTATGGGAAATGGCAAGGTAATCAAAAACCCCTGCCAGGTCTGTAAGGGACAAGGCAGGATAGAGGAGACTAAAACTCTTTCCCTTAATGTCCCCGCAGGTGTTGAGACTGGTACGCGGATGAAGATTGCCGGTGAAGGTGAACTGGGCGCAGGTGGGGCACCTTCAGGAGATCTCTATGTAGTTCTCTCTGTGGAGGAACATCCATTTTTTGTCCGTGAGGGGCGCGAAGTGGTATGCGAAATCCCGATTTCATTTTCACAGGCGGCCCTGGGGGATGAGCTGGAAGTGCCGACACTTGACGGTAAGGTGAAGATGAAGGTACCCGCCGGAACACAGCCTGGCAAGGTGATGCGTCTGAAGGGAAAGGGATTTCCAGATCTTAACCGATATGGCAGGGGTGATCAGCATGTGGTAATCAAGCTTGAGGTGCCGAGAAAACTGACAGAACGCCAGAAGGAACTGCTGGCTGAGTTTGACAGTGAGTCTGCCGAAGATGCGAACCCCTTAAGGAAAGGCTTTTTTGATAAGTTCAAAGAGATATTTGATTGACCTGGGAAAGTCTATTGGAAGCATTTTAAATTTAGATGCGTGGGGGATCTATGAGTTTAGTAAAAGGTTTCATCACTTGCAGGAAAAACTCTTTTTTCAGAAACACCCCTGACTTACTTAACCCACATACCACGATCAGACCTTTCGTTCGACTTCTTATTTTCTCTGCCATCGTTCTGTATTCATTTCCTGCCTGGTCTGTACTGAGCCTGCAAGGCAAACTTAATATAAACACTGCATCAAAGCAGGAACTTATCCTTCTCCCTGAAATAGGGGAAGTGAGGGCGGCGGCGATTGTTGCTTTCAGGTCGAAGTCGGGTTCTTTTAAAGCCCTTGATGACCTTACTTTAGTCAGCGGAATCGGAGAGAAGACCCGGGAAAGCATCAAACCCTATATAAAGTTTACAGGCGACAGCGACCTCTCTATCCTTGCTCAAAAAACCCCTGCCGTCCAGGGCCTGTTTGCGGAAGATGCTATTGCGGTGAACGCTAAACTGCTGCCAAATAAAATGTTTTTTGACGAGATGATTTCCGAGATAAGTCGGGCAGAATCATCCATTGTAATATCCATCTTTCTTTTCAAGACCTCACAATATCCCTCCAACAAGGCTAACATGCTTATGGCTGCCCTTGGCAAGGCCGCTGAGCGCGGTGTCAATGTGTCTGTGTTTTTTGAGCGCGGCAAAAGTGATGGGGACAGTGTAAGTGTGGCAAACAAAAACAGCGCCGACAGGCTTGCGGCTATGGGAGTATCTGTAAGCTTTGATTCCCCCGAAAGAACAACCCACACAAAGGTGGCTGTATTTGATGAAAAGACAGTTATTATAGGTAGCCATAATTTCACCCATTCAGCCCTCAAGTACAATAATGAGGTCTCTGTAAAGATAAACTCACCGGCTTTTTCAAAAAAAGTCTTAAACTATGTTGAAGGTTTGGAGTGATTCCTTTATTATAGGATTTTTTAATCAACTCCTTTAAGCGGACAATATGATGAAAAAGTATTTACTTTATATCTCCATAACTTTTCTAGGCTTAGGCCTGCTTTTTTCAGGCTGTACGCCTCAGCGTACTGTGCAAAAGAAAGACACTCTTGCCCCTCCTGTGATACCTGCGGAAGGCCTTGAAGAAGGAAAGAAGAGGACAGCGCTTTTCAGCTCTGCCGAAAAGGCCTTTGCACGCGGTAGCTTTGATAAGGCCAAAGAACTATACGCCCGCTATGCAGAAACCTACAAAATTGGCAACCTGACTGATGACGCCTACTTCAGGCTTGGCGAAATATCTTTAAAAGAAGGTGAAACAGATGCCGCTGTCAGCTACTTTGGGAAGGTTGTTTCCGAATATGTCGGCTCTGATCTTTTTGATGAGGCAAAGTACCGCCTTGCATTGGCGCAGTTCAAGAAGGGTGACTTTGCTGATGTAATAGAGCTGTTAAAGAGTATGGAAGAATCACCCCTGCAAAAAGATAGGCGTATCGCTATAGCCGCTACAATTGCCGATGCCTATCTCAATATGGGCGATAGACTGGAGGCTGTTGCCCGTTATGTTAATGCCCTTGATCTTGAGCCAGAGAAAGATGTCAAATTAAAGATATTAAAGCGCCTTGAAGAGGTCCTTGAAAACAAGCTTTCCGAAGATGAACTCACAGCCGTTTCTCGTATCCATAGTTATGGTGTTGTTGCGGAATATGCTGAATATTACCTTATAGGCCGCCAGGTGGATGCAGGTCAGTATGATGATGCCAAGATGGCGGCAGGTGAACTCTTGCAAAGGCTTGTTGATGCTGAACTCAAATTAAAAACATCAGATATGCTGCAGATTATTGTTCAGAGGATGGATGTAAATTCAGACACAATAGGCTGTATCCTGCCACTTTCCGGCCGCTTTGCTCCTTACGGCAAGAAGGTGCTTCAGGGCGTCCAGCTTGCTGCAGGCGTCTTTGGCAGCGCAGACGGAACGCCGATTAAACTTGTTATAAGGGACTCAAAAGGTAGTGCGGATGATGTAAGGCTTGCGGTGGAGGAATTGGTAGAAAAAGAGAAGGTAGTTGCCATCATTGGCCCTCTGATAAGTGAGGTTGCCGAAGCGGCGGCTGAGGCGGCACAGGAAAAAGAGGTTCCCATGGTCGCTCTAAGCAAAAAAAGCGGACTGCCTGATGTTGGCAACTATGTTTTTCGTAACTTTCTGACAAACAGGCAGCAGACGGCAACGCTTGCCCGCTATGCAATCAATGAGCTTGGGCTTAAAAAGTTTGCAATACTTTACCCTAAAGATGCCTACGGTGATGAACTTATGAACCTTTTCTGGAGCGAGGTAACTCTGCTCGGAGGAGAGATTGTAGGCATAGAGGGCTATGGAGAGGGGCAGTATGATTTCGGTAAGGAGATAAAACATCTTGTCGGTATGGATAAGGCCAATAAAAAGGCAGAGGAGAAAAAGGCCGAGCATGAGAGGCTGAGACCTGTGATAGACTTCGATGCTGTTTTTATCCCTGACAGCTATGAAAAGGCGGCGCTTATTGCCCCCCAGCTTGTCTATAACGATGTAGAAAATGTCAGGCTCCTTGGTACCAACAGCTGGCATTCCAACAAGCTGGTGGAGATAGGCGAAGGATATGTACGCGATGCCGTCTTTACTGCCGGATTTTATGCCGATAGCACACGCGAAAGCACCCTTGCATTTGCATCTGAATTTGAAGCTGCCTTCGGTTCTCAGCCGGGAACGCTGGAGGCCATGGCCTATGACGCCACAACCATGGTAGTCAAGTTGATAAAGGAAGGCCACTCCCCATCAAGGGTTGAGATGAGAGACAACCTGTATTCCTATGAAGATTATGATGGTGTAACAGGCTGGACCAGCGTTACGCCTTCAGGTGATATGGATAAAGAGCTCTTTGTTCTTACGGTCAAGAAGGATAAAATTGTTGAAGTCGAGCGTTTAGCGCCTGAAGCTGCCGATGAGGCAATTGTTGAAGATGCGGAGATGACACTGCTTGAGTGATATCCTGACTCGCATTGTCCCACGAAGTAATGTGATAAAAAAACCCCTTGTATTTGCATTGCCAGCGTGTCGAGCTTGCAGGGTGGAATAGCAGAGCACATTCCAGCAAAACTTGGCATATAATGTCAAAACTTTACAGTTTTTGTTTAAATTTGCCGGCAATCAGAAGGTCGTGGGGTCGATCCCCCCAACTCCACCAA
>JADFVX010000019.1 GCA_015222755.1 Pseudomonadota bacterium
GGGAGGACCTTTCCTGTAAAGAAAGTTTTGAAATAGAAATAGAAGGGAGCGACCGGGAGGACCTGCTTATCAACTGGCTCAGGGGACTTCTCTACCTACACCAGGTAAAGGGGATGCTGCTTAAGAGCTTCAGTATATCAAAAATCGACGATAGTCAGCTTAGCGGCACGGTGGAAGGTGAGAGATTTGATACCGGGCGGCATATCATAAAAAGAGAGGTCAAGGCTGCTACCTACCATGATCTCTCCATATTGCAGGAAGAGGGGCAGTGGACTGCCCGTGTCATCTTCGACCTTTGAGAGGGACGGCAATTTTGGGAAGAGAAACTACAGAAAAAATCCTGATCGAGAAGATCGACGACCATCGCTGGCGCATACCGAAGCAGGGCAAGATGCGTGTTCCCGGTATTATCTACGGCAGCGACAAAATACTCCGCGACATAGAACACGACAACTCCACCAAGCAGGTTGCCAATGTAGCGACCCTCCCCGGTATAGTAAAATACTCACTGGCAATGCCCGATATGCACTGGGGCTACGGCTTTCCCATCGGCGGGGTGGCTGCCTTTGACTGGGAAAGCGGTGTCATCTCGCCGGGGGGTGTCGGCTACGATATCAACTGCGGTTGCCGCCTTATGGCTACGGCCCTGGAAGTTCAGGATGTGAAGGGAGAGATGAAGGGGCTCATCAATGCCCTCTTTAATACTATCCCCACAGGTGTAGGCTCTAAGGGAAACATTCACCTCAGCAGGGAGGAGGAGAAAAAGGTCTGCATAGAGGGAGCTGGGTGGACTGTTAAAAATGGCTACGGCACTAAGGATGATATCGAGCATACCGAAGAGGGGGGTTGCCTGCCAGGTGCTGATCCTGATGTAATAAGCGATAGGGCCTTTGAGCGTGGGAGAGACCAGCTCGGCACCCTCGGCTCAGGGAACCATTTTCTTGAAGTAGCTGTGGTGGATGAAGTCTTCCTGCCCGACACCGCTGCCGCCTTTGGTCTCCGTGAAGGGCAAGTGACAGTGATGATACATTCGGGCTCACGGGGCTTTGGTTACCAGGTATGCGATGACTTCCTTCACCAGATGACCCGCCACGTAAGAACACTAGGGCTCGATCTGCCCGACAGACAGCTCGCCTGCGCCTATATCCAGTCTCCAGAAGGGCAGGGCTACCTCGCCGGGATGGCCTGCGCCGCCAATTATGCCTGGGCCAACCGCCAGGCCCTGATGCACCTGACACGGGAGACCTTTCAGCAGTATTTCAATGCCGGCCCTGTCCAGCTGAAGATGCGCCTCGTCTATGATGTGGCCCACAATATTGCCAAGAAAGAGACCCATATGGTGGATGGTGTCAAGCGGACCCTATGCATCCACCGCAAAGGGGCGACCCGTGCCTTCCCCGCAGGTCACCCTGCCGTTCCTGCCGCCTACCGCTCCGTCGGCCAGCCCGTGCTTATCCCCGGCGATATGGGAAGGGCGTCATATGTTATGGTGGGGACTGAAAGGGCGATGAATGAGACCTTCGGCAGCTGCTGCCATGGCGCAGGACGTCTGCTAAGCCGTCATGCCGCGATGAAGAAGGCAAAGGGAAGAGCCATCTACCGTGAGATGGAGGACAAAGGTATTATTGTAAGGGCCCACGGTCGATCTACGCTTGCCGAAGAGATGCCAGAGGCATACAAGGATATTTCCGATGTAGTGGATGCAGTTGAAAGATCGGGAATTGCAAAAAAAGTTGTAAGACTGAGACCTCTCGGGGTCATTAAGGGGTAAAGGAGCCAAAAGATGCCGACAAAAAGGAAAGAAGCGCTAATCAAGGCCTTGAAGGACCATGACCAGAAAGTAAGGGAGGTCGCCTCGACTGCCCTTGATCACCTTGAGGCACGGGAGGGCTTGAGGTCGATTTTTGAAAGTTACAAGACGGGTGATGTCGCAACGAAGCTTCGGGCAATATTGGCGGTAAAAAAACTTAAGGAGCGGCGCGCTGTCAAGATGCTGACTCACGCCACGAAATCAGAATTCCCGGAAATACGGGCGGCGGCAGCAGAGACGATCGGGGTTCTCCGCATTGAAGAGGCTTCAGCGGCAGTCATAAACCTGCTACAGGATGAGCTGCCTGATGTGGTAGAGCGCGCTGCCTGCGCGCTGGGGCTCATGGAGTGCAGGGCCGCAGTTCCAGCCCTGCTTGTTCTTCTTGAGAATGAAGACGAGAAGACCCGTCTCGTTGCAATCGAGGTACTAGGACAGACCGGCAGTCCCCAGGCAGAGCCGTCTCTGCTTAAAATGCTTGAGGAAGGCAGCGCCTTGATCAGGGCCAAGGCGGCGAAGGCGCTAGGGGAGCTATGTCTCGGCTGATTCCAAATATTCTGAAAGATCGATATCTCTAAAAACAGAATCTACCGTCCCGACTATGCTCCTTTCAGGTCTGTGGTCATCTCCCATTTCTTCAAGACTTAAAAGTTCCGGACTGGCAGTCTTTTCGCCTTCAAGGTTAAATATTATCTTTACCTCCGGCCGCAGGGGCTTAGCGTAATTAGGGCGGCATACAAGGGCCACCTCGCCGGTGTCCAGCCTCACCAGGGTCCCGGCAGGGTAGATCCCCAGCATAGTAACAAAGTTCTTAAAATAGTCCGGGTTCAGTGTTGTACCGACGAGTTTTTTCATTATCTTGAGTGCCTCATTAGGGCCGATTACATCTTTGTAGGGCCGTAGCGTTGTAATAGCATCATAGATGTCGGCAATGCTGACGATCTGACTGCAAGGATTGGTATCCCTGCCAATGGCTTCAAAGGGATATCCATCGGTTTTGTCATAGCGCAGGTGGTGCTCATAGGCAATGTCGGCTGAGGTTTTGTGAATGTCCTTCATGCTGCTAAGGATCTCATGCCCCAGGGCTGGGTGTTGTTGCATCACCTCCCACTCTGTTTCATCGAGTTTTCCAGGCTTTTTTACTATATCTTCAGGGGTATTTGTCTTCCCGATGTCATGCAGAAGGGCGCCTATGCCAAGATCATTGAGGGTCGACTCGGGCAGGTCGAGAGCCTCTCCAAGCGCTACCGCCAGTATGCTGACATTTACGGAGTGGTTAAAAAGATAGTTGTCGTAGCCCTTTATCATCGTCAGGCCGAGAATGGCGTTTTTGTCCTCCAGGACTACGCCGACCATCTCGGAGATCACTTCTTGTGTCTTATCCACCGTTGGGAGCTTCCCTAGCCGCACTTCGGAAATTACGTGGTCCAGTACATCGAGGGCATCGGTGTAGATCTTGCGCGCGAGCATATCAATGTCTCGCTTTTCTTTTTCCAGTCTCTCGAGGACTATATGGGTCAGTCCCCTGCTGTCAAAGGCCGCCTGCAGTCCTCCTTCGGTAGTGCGAATCTCATTCATTGGTGCAGCAAGGATCTCATAGAAACCGTCCATCTCTTTTTTTTCCAGCCCCTCATGGAAGGTCACCCGCTCCACCTTTTTTTCCTTGAACATCCGGAGGAAATCACCGAGATACTCTGAGGCCTCGTAATTGGGCTCATCCTGTATGATGAATACATCATCCACCATGGCCAGCATAAGCCTTTTATGCTCCCGCAGAAGCTCACTTATAAGGCTATATGACTTCTCCACCTGCTGCATGATGGCGGGATGACCGGCCGGGTAGAGCGTCCTGACCTTTAGGCCACCGCTGATATATTTTAATGCCTCGGCAGCTCTCTCCATCAGCTTATCATGACTCCCTGGTCGTTTTTGCTATCTGTTTCAAAAACTTTGCACATGTATCCTTTACTGCCTGCCTCTTCACATGTGTCCCTTTGTCTATCGCATGGAGAGCATCTTTTCCACCTATTGCCACGAGACTTTTTGCCGCCGCTATCCGTAAAGTATCACTCTCTTTATGAAACAAGCGCTCGGAAATAAGCAGTGATTCAAGGTCCGGTACCGCCCCGATATTTTTCAATTTCCCTAGAGCAACTACCGCCTCGGCCCTTAACTCTTCTTCGGCAGACATGAATCCCTTCCTGTTTAATATTTTTCTCAGTAGTGGCAGAGCGATATCCTCTCCAAGGAGCCCCAGTGAAAAAACAGCCGTATGGTGCAGGGACCTGTCGAACTGGTCAAAACGGTTGAGTATAAGCCTTGCTCCTTCAATGCCTCCTATTTTGCCCAGAGTACGTATCACCTCTTTACGCACCCTTTCGTCCCCATGAGACAAAAGTTTTTCGAAATGAGCTATGTCTTCAGGTGTTCCCACCTCACCTAGCAGAGAAACCAGGTTCCTAACAACAAACCATCTTTCATCAGAAAGCCTGCTGCAAACCTTGGCGGATGCCTGCCTGCCGAATTTTCTAATGGCAAATGCTATATGTTTTCTTGTATGAAGATCATCTCTATCTGCCATCATGTCCAGGAGTCTATCCAGCGATGCATCTCCGATTTTCAGTAGAACAGGCACGGTATCGAGGGCATTATCCCTCTGGCAAAGTCTTTCTATGAGGTGAGTTATCATGGGAAGGGAGGCGACTTCGCATATGGTGGTCAAAATAGAAGCCTCCAGGCCTGCGCTGTTGTCGGCAGGCGTATCAATAAAATTTGAAAGTTCCCTTAAGATCTCAAGAGACAGGTCCAGTTCTCCATGGGATATATCTTCCCGCGCGATCGGAATAATCAGGCCGAGAATCTTTAAGAGCCTGCCCTTATCAGGGCCTTGCTTAAGCTCCATCAAAAGTTCTTTCAGGTCAATATTTACATCTTTGTCGTCCGCTAAGGGTGCCTCCGGATCGGTCTTTGTATTCTCTCTGCTGACAGTAAGGGAAGATTCAGGTAATTTGCTCTCATGACCTTCTGCCATAGCATGCGAGGCTACCTCATCGGTCTCGCCGCGGTAGTCCAGATCTTTCCCTATCAATTTGTCATAGCTTATCTCATTAACCCATATCGTTCCCACTCCCTGTTCCACGAGGATCGCATCTATACCCCCTCGTTCCTGCAAAACCCTAGGAGAATTGTGGAGAGTATATAGAAATGTATTGAGGTCTTTTTGCTTCAGGCCATTGAGCAGAAAAATCTTTCTCACTCCCCGGATATAGAGATCGCGGGCAAGATCCACAAGTGGGACTATATCTTTTCCTACCTGGTGAAACCCACTAAAAAACCCCCTCCGCTTTACGATAAGAGATATGTTGTCAAAACTCTGCAGGCGTTCTGTTATGGAATTAAAGCTTTTTGTTAAAAGCTCACTTAGGGCAGGGTGACCTTCATTATAATAGTCCAGCCCCTTGAAGCTTTTTTGCAACTCAAGAGCAACATCAGCGAGAACTTGCAGCTCTTCTCTGGATGAGGCTCTTCGATTCGGTGTGGTTTCCATCTCTACATATTATCACAGCGGGTGCGCCTGTCAATACGGAGAAAATAAAAAAAGGGGTCGGACAGTTAAGTCCGACCCCTTTTAAAAAGTACTTTCTACTTATCTGTTACAGCATTGCCTTGAAAGGATTTGCAAAGAGCAGAATAAGTGATACAACCAGGGCGTAGATAGCGAGAGACTCGACCATGGCAAGACCAATCAGCATAGTTGTAAGGATCTTACCGGAAGCACCCGGGTTACGAGAAACACCCTCTGTTGCGCCTTTGATGGCATGTCCCTGACCGATACCGGTACCGAGAGCCGCCAGACCGATAGCAAGACCGGCTGCAATCATAATAGCAGCAAGTGCAATAGGATCTCCCTTTCCCCCTTCCTCAGCTGCCATTGCGGCAGGTGCTGATACCAGGGCAAAGCTCATGGCAACAAAAAACAGGCTAGTAATCTTCTTAGTCATCTTTCTTCCTCCTTTCTTTAAAAGTCTGTGAATTCTCAAGAATTCGTTTTTTTATTTTTTTATCTTATTTTTTATCAATGTGCCTCTTCAAGTGCGCCTGCCAGATAGATCATTGAGAGCAGCGCAAAGACGAAGGCCTGGATAAACGCAACAAGCAGCCCCATAATGGACATCAGCACGGGGACTCCAATTGGAACAAGGAAAAGCAGGATCATAACTACCAGTTCATGGCCCGTCATATTGCCGAAAAGCCTCATTGAGAGAGATATGGGTCTTGAGAGGTGCCCAACAATCTCAATTGGAAATATAAGGGGCGACAGCCACCACACAGGTCCCATAAAATGCTTGACGTAGTGGAACCCATGCTCCTTCAGGCCTATGAAATGGGTGATCACAAAGACGATTATAGCACACGCAGCAGTCGTGTTCAGATTGGCGGTAGGCGGCATAAAGCCGGGAATCAGGCCCAAGAGGTTGGAAAGGAATATAAAGAGTCCCAGTGTGGCGATGAGCGGAAAGTAGGGCTTTCCCTTTTCACCCATAATATCTGTTACCATACCGTCAAGACCTGAAACAATAACTTCCATCAAGTTTTGCAGCCCGCCGGGAACGACAGACATGCGGCTAAGCATCATGCGTGATATAACAATAAAAAAGACGATTACAAATACCGTCAGTGTCACATAATCAGGGACTCCCGGTATGTGCAAAAATATTAGTGGATGGGTCATTCTGTACTACCTCCCCTGTTGCTAAGGTACATTTTTATTCCTGTATAGCTCAACGCAATCGGCACAACAAGAAGACCTGTTACCAGGCCAAGTGCCTCTATTTTTCTTTCTTTTAACAGATATCCCAAAAGTAAAAAAAGAACTGTAAGTTTCATGTAATATCTTAGAGCAACGAAAGCACTTACCCTCTGCTGGCCCGTTGCTATAAAAGCGAATCCACGCTCAAGGGTCCTGCGAAGCGATCGAAAACTGAAGTAGCTAACGCCACTGCCTGCCACAAGTCCCCATGCTGTCGGCCCTTCAAGGAAGGCCAGAGAGAAGGTTGAAAACAAAAGGAACAGTATCAGTACCCTTTTTTCAATCTCCTTCCTGAGAGGATCATCCAGCATGCGTACTGCGTCATCTCTCAAGTGCTCAGTGCTCAAGTTTCCTTATCTCACGAAAGATATTTCTGAAACCTGCAATAATTCCAATGATCAAAAAAACTATCGTTAGCCAGGGAGCAGTCTCAAACTTCTTGTCGAGATATATTCCTATGGCAAGGCCGATGAAGGTGGAAACCACCATCTCGATCCCTATGATAGACAGCTTTGCCAGCTGCCCGATCATTCCCCCGGTCTTTTTATCCATATTTCCAGCCCAAGGTTTAATAAATCAAGTGGGGGAATATAGCAAAGAGGACGCAAAGTGTCAACAAGAAAACCTTTGATCTAAAAGCCTAGAGAGAGGAAAAACTCTTTCCAGCTGCTTCCAGCGTTTTTTCAATATCCTCTTTGCTGTGTGCCAGTGAGACGAAGCCCGCCTCAAATTGTGAAGGTGCAATGTTGATGCCCTCTTCCAGCATACTGCGGAAGTAGCGGCCAAACTTCTCCGTATCGGATCTTGCGGCCGATGCGAAATCCACCACTTCACCGTCATTGAAGAACATGCAGGACATGGATCCCACACGTGTAAAAAAGGCCGGCACACCGGCCTTTTCGGCAATCGCCTTCATGCCATCACCAAGCTGTGCGCTGCGTTCTTCGAGCTGCTCATAGGTGCCCGGCTGCGAAAGGATCTTCAAGGTCTCGATACCGGCAGTCATGGCAAGCGGATTGCCGGACAGTGTTCCTGCCTGGTAGATAGGTCCGCTTGGGGCCATCTGCGACATCAACTCTTTTTTACCGCCATAGGCACCGACAGGGAGGCCTCCGCCTATCACCTTGCCTAGGCAGGTGAGATCAGGGGTGACACCGAAACGCTCTTGCGCTCCGCCATAGGCAACGCGGAAGCCGCTCATCACTTCATCAAATATCAGCACTATACCCTTTGCTGTGCAAATTTCGCGCAGTCCTTCAAGAAAGCCCGGCCTTGGCGCTACACATCCCATGTTGCCGGGAAGAGGTTCCACAATGATGCAGGCTATGTTCTGCCCTTCTTCAGCTACAGCTGCCTTTATCGCATCGATGTTGTTGAAGGGGACTGTAACGGTGTTTCTGGCATAGTCTGCCGGAACGCCAGGGCTGTCTGGTACTCCGAGAGTTGCTGCACCGGAACCTGCCTTTACCAGCAGACCGTCTGCATGCCCGTGATATCCTCCTTCGAACTTGATGATCTTGTCCCTGCCTGTGGCACCCCTGGCAAGGCGTATGGCACTCATTGTTGCCTCAGTGCCGGAGTTGACCATACGCACCATCTCGATAGAAGGCACAGCGTCGATTACCATCTGGGCCAGCTCCACCTCAAGCTCGGTAGGTGCACCAAAACTTGTTCCCTTTTCGATGACCTTTACAAGCGCCTCGTTAACCTGGGGATGGCAGTGTCCGAGTATCATAGGTCCCCATGAGCAGACATAATCTATATATTCGTTGCCATCCACATCATATATTTTTGAGCCTGAGGCACGCTCTATGAATATCGGGTCTCCCCCTACGGACTTGAATGCCCGTACCGGGCTATTGACCCCGCCGGGGATATATTTTATCGCTTCTTTAAAGTCGGATGTTGACCTGTCATGCTTCATAGTTCACCTCGTAATTTGCTATCATTTATTTTAGACCCTAAATGCCTCGTTCTATAGGCGGAGTCAGAGCGAATGTTTTTTTCTTTGCCAGGCAAGAAAGCCTAAATTGATACCACTTTGCCCCTTTGGCTGTCAAGGTGAAAGGGGGCATCGGAGGCATATAGGTATACGCAGCCCTTCAGTGGGGAAAGGTGTAATAGAAAGAGCAGAGCTTAAGGTGTTTTAAAATTTACCGTCCAAGTTTTTCGGCGATATCAAGTGCCATCGGCTCTATCATGGGCCTGAAACAGTGGATAAATGCGCATGGCTTGTTGCTCTGGGCCAGGGGGCCGGTGAAGTACAGTCCTTTGACAGAGACGCTTTCACAGAGCTTGTTCACCTTTGGGTAGTTATTTTTGAGTTTCTTGACAGGCATGTTCAGGAATCCGGGCATGTGGGGATTGTAGCCCGTAGCGAATATGATCTCGTCAAAAGATGAAAAGGTCCCGTCACTGAAGCTTACCTCTCCTCCATTGATACTACTGACCTCTGTATTTTCCTTAAGCTCTATTATCTTGAATTTTATAAGTTCCTTGAGCAGGCTCTCAGACAGTCCCCGTATGTCCTTGAGGTTGTTCGTTCTGCTGAAAAATTTAAGTCTGCCACGCGTTGCAAAGGTCACACGGGCTATCCCGGACAGTTCTACCGTCAGTTCTGCCCCTGAATTTCCGGCACCTACAATAAGTACCTTCTTACCGCGATAGGCCTCGAAGCCTTTGTAGTTTTGTGAGTGGACGACTCGGGAATTGCCTTTTATACCTTCTGCGTCCGGAAGGCGGGGATTGCCTGCGATTCCTGTAGCAACAACGAGAATGTCGGAAAGGTAAAAGCTGCCGTCTTCTGTACTAAGCTCAAACTTCCCCTTAGATTGACGAACCGACTGGACAGTACATTTCTCCTTAACGGCAAGGCTGTTCTCTTTGCTGAATTTTTCGAGATAATCTATAAATTCATCTTTAAGGGCAAAGGGGCCATTAAGTTTGACCATAGACCAGACAGGGTTATCGAATGTAAGGGAGGTCATATCGTGAGAGGCTACCGCAGGAGAGAGCATTACCATACCCTCACGCATATCGCGCCATGACTGACCTATATTCTCTCTCTCCAGCACCAGGGATGACACACCGAAGCGCTTTAACATGCAGGCGGTAAGAAGGCCTGCCGGGCCTCCCCCAATTATGAGAACATCTTCTTTTTTCATACTGGGCCTCATACTATAAAAAGTAATTTCCTATAACACCGGCAAGTATTATAAAGCCTGCAAGGACATTGGACTTGAAGGAACGGAAGGCCGTCTCCCTGTCCATACCACCAACGGTGAGTAGCACCTGCCAGACAAAGAAGGCTGAAGCTATGATGAGTGAAATATAATAAACTAAGCCGAGGCCCGCGCTAATGCCAACTCCTATGAGGAGCAAAATCGTTGCGGCAAAAAAAACTGCCACCACCTCTTTTACATGGCGGCCAAACAAAATAGCCGTGGATTTGACTCCCACCTTGAGATCGTCTTCAATATCCATCATGGCGTAGATAGTATCATAGGCGACGGCCCAGGTGGCTGTAGCCAGGAACACGAGAAAGGCCGGCACTGCCACCTCGTTTCGTACAGCAGCCCAGACTATAACAGAGCCCCAGCCGAAGGCTATGCCCAAAAAGACCTGCGGGAAAGAGACATATCTCTTCGTAAAGGGGTAAAGTATGACGAAGAAAAGGCAGCAGACGGAAAGCATAATTGCCAGCTTATTAAAATAAAGGGTGAGGAGAGCTGCAAAAAGAACTGTCACTACAAATACTGCCACAGCCTGGGGGAATCTCATCCTGCCCGAGGCGAGAGGCCGCTCCTTTGTACGATCTACATGGGGGTCAAATTCACGGTCGGCTATGTCATTGATAGCGCAACCGGCACTTCTCATAAGAAATGCTCCGAAGATAATAATGAAGACAAGCAGAGGATCGGGTCTGCCCTCGGAGGCGATAAAGAGCGTCCAAAGGGCGGGCAGTAGTACCAAAAATGTACCATACTGTTTCTCCAGCCTGAGCAGGGCAGCCACTGCCGATAGAGAAGGGAGGAAATGCTTCTCTTCTTCTTCTCCTGTTACCTCTTTCATCACTTCAAAAAAACTCCTTTTTTAATAGTCCTTCCATAGGATACGAAATCTGCAAGGCTTGTCAAGCGAACTCTTCCAGGGAAGATTAAAGAAACTTGACAGTCCTTGGGAAATAGTATCATAATGAAAGGTGAGTGATTAATCGCTTTCTTTTTAAGTTGTTTTCCAGCTTAAATATATGACAATCAAAATCAGAGGGACAGAGGGAGGAAGTCGTGGGTAAACCACATGAGGAAAGGAAAGAGGAAATTATTAGAAAGACGCTCGAACTGGCTGCGGACAAGGGGGTAACGCGTCTGACGACCCAGGCGATTGCCGACCGGGTTGGAATCGCGCAGTCGACCATATTTAAGCATTTCAAGACTCGCGATGCCATACTCGGTGCCGCAATCAAGTGGATATCGAGCCAGATTTTCAGCCTCCTCGAACAGACCTCAAAGGAGTCAAGCTCCCCCCGAGAGCGGCTGCACCATCTCATCAACCGGCATCTCACCCTGGTGAGTAAACATAAGGGGCTGCCCCGTCTACTCTTCTCAGATCGGCTCCATTTGGAATCTCCACATCTTAAAAAAGCGGTTCAGCAGGTAATGAGCACCTATATGAAGCGGGTTTCGGAGATTATCCGTGAAGGAATTGAGGAGGGGCAGTTCCGCAATGATGCAGACCCTGAAGAAACGGCCCGTTGTTTTGTCGCTCTGCTCCAGGGGCTTATAGTACGTTGGTCCATCTTTGATTTTTCATTCCCCATTGAAAAAGAGGGTGAGGAGCTATGGCGTTTTCTCTGGTCGTCACTTGCCCCTTCACAGGAAGAAGACAGGGACCCTTTATGAGACATGCTGTTCTGCTGACAATATTTCTTGTCCTCCTCCAGGTTAATGCTTGGGCAGAAGAGGAAGCGGTGAAAGGAAATATTCTGACGCTGCAAACATGCATTGACAAGACGCTGGCTTCGCACCCGGATATCAGGAAACTGCTTTTTGAAGTGGAAGAAAAAAATGCCGCTATAACATCCAGCAAAGCAGCCATTCTTCCACAGATTTTTGTCAGTGCAGAATATGACCCGATAAAAACCTTCGTGATGCCGCAAAACGGGCGCTTTTTGACTGATGACCATACCGCCTGGCGGGCAGGCATCGGCCTGACACAAAAAATTTACGATTTTGGTAGCAGCCGAGGCAGGATCAAGGCATCTAAGCTCTCGAAAAAGATGGCCGCACTCTCACTAAAAGAAGCAAAGAGGCTTTTGATTTACAATGTCCAGACTCTTTACGATGCGCTTCTTCTGCAAAAAGCGGCAATGAAGGCAAGAGAAGAAGATATCAAAAACAAAGAAGCGCTCTACCTCCAGGCTCAGGAACTGGTAAAAAACGGACTGAAAACCAAGGCGGATGAGGCGAGCGTTCTGGCATCTGTTTACAGTGCCAAAGATGCCTATTTCGGCGCAAAATCAGCATTTTTGAAGGCAAGGGTTTTAATGGAGCTTTATACCGGTGAAACCATTGCTATCGATACGGAGTATGAGGATTTGCTCGAAAAAAGAAGCCTCATCGAACTGGGCCCTAAGGAAGAGAAAGAGTTGAATGCGATCTTTTTGGATAAAAACAGCAAAATGCAGATTCAGAAGCAGGCCATACGCCAGAGCGAGGCCTTGCTGGCATCTGCTAAAGGCGAGCGATACGGAACGATAGATGCCGTAGCTTCCTATACGAGGGAATCCAATTTTTCAGACTATGATACTTCAATGGCAGGGCTAAAAGTAGAGATCCCGATCTTTACCGGTGGCCTTCTAAAAGCGAGGGTAGCCCAGGCAAGAGCCTCTGCGGCTCAGGCAAAAGAGGCCTTCTCCTTGCAAAAACTCAAACTGCTAAGTGAGTTCGAAGGGACATTGATCGACCTGCACCGGGCTGAGGCCGGTATACAGGCAAGGAAAGCAGGGATGGCTGCGGCCAGAGAGGCGAGCGATTTGATGGCGGCACGCTACCGGGAGGGACTGTCCACCTATGTAGAAGTACTTGGTGCGACGGCTCAGCACCTGGATGCGAAACTGGGGCTATTGCAGGCACGCAACAACAAAAGCAAGGCCCTTTACTATATCGACTACCTTATGGCAAGAGGAGAGAACGCTCATGAATAAAACTTGGATCAAGTACGTATTGGCAGCTGTTTTGTTGTTCGTTGGCGCCTCACTTTTTTACCAAAAGCTCTATATTCCAAAAAGGACATTTAAAACAGTTTCGCCTGTACGGGGAGATCTTGAAGTGAAGGTCTTTGGTATCGGAGAGGTGGACGCTAAAAATATCTACATTATCAGTTCTCAAACCGGCGGAAAACTTGATGGAGTATACAAAGATCAGGGTGAATGGGTAAAATATGGGGATCTTCTTGCCGTTATCGATCCTGTGGATTTGAAGGCAAAGCTTGCTGAAAACCAAGCCGCTTATCAAAAAGCTCTTCTGGAAATCGAAGCGACGAAAAAAGAGTATGCCCTGAGTGAAGAGCGTTACAAACTGGCGCTGCTCACTTACGAGCGCTATGACAGGCTTTATCAAAAAAAGTATATTGCACAAGCTGAATACGATAAGGCCAAAACCGAGATGCTTATATCAAAACTTCAGTTGCAGAGCTATGCCGTAAGGATTCGCTCGGGCGAAGCAGAGACGTCCAGACTGCTTCAAAGCATAAAGGGAGTCAAAGCGAAGCTTAAATCTCTTCAGATCCACTCGCCCATCGATGGGTATGTGATCGTCAGAGAGGCTGAGACCTCCGAAACAGTAATGCCTTCGCAGCCCATCATGAGAATCGTCGATCCTGAAACCCTCTGGGTACGCACCTATATCGACGAGCGCATCAGCGGTGATATTCGCACCGGACAGCTGGCAAAGATCACGCTACGCTCGCAGCCTGACCGCCCCTTTCCCGGCCATGTGAGGCGTATCAATACCATCAGTGATGCCGTGACTGGGGAGCGCGTAGTCGAGATAAGCTTTGACGAAATACCAATACCATTTTTTACCAATGAACAGGCTGAGGTGCATATTAGTGTCAAAACCCTCTCCAATATTCTTAAAATCCCAGCATCTCTCATTGTCTCCTATGGCGAAAAGAAGGGCGTCTGGATTGTAAATGACGGAGCGGCACATTTTAAGGCCCTTGAAATTATTGCACAAAACAATGATGAGCTTGCCCTTGGCTCTGGCATCGACGAAGATAGCCGTATCATCCTTCCAGAGGCCCACAAAAAAACACTCCATGAAGGGATGAGTATACGCTTATGATCAATCTGGCGCGAAGAGATATCACCCATTCTCTGGGCAAATTTATTATCACCGCCATGGGTGTAGGCATGCTTCTCGGTATTGTCCTTATTATGATCGGTGTCTATCGGGGAATGATCGTAGACGCCGAAACACTTCTTGAAGACATCGGTGCGCACCTTTGGGTGGTACAGGAAAATACGCTGGGACCTTTCGCCGAAAGTTCACGTGTACATGAAGATCTGAAAAATGCAATCGCTGTCATTCAGGGTATCGACAAAAGTGAAGCTATAACCTTTCAAAACCTCCAGCTTTTTAATGACCGAGGCAATGCTGTGCGGGTATTTTCCGTAGGCTATGATCCCTATGGCGCTTTTGAAGTGATCAATCTCAATCAGTTGATTCTGGGAAGGGTCTTAAAAAAACAGCATTACGAAATGGTAGTTTCAGAAAAGACGGGATTCACCCTGAATGAACGCATTAGACTTGGACGCGATGTATATACTGTCGTTGGAGTCACTAAAGGAACGGTCTCATCAGGTGGAGATCCACTTATCTATATCAGCCTTAAAGATGCCCAGCAGCTACAGTTTCTGAGTTCAAACGCAGAGATCAGAAATGACAGGGCGCGCGGTGGAAGCAGCAGAGATTCACCTATGGCCAATGCGATCATCGCAACCGTTAAAAGCGGATTTTCTCCTGAGGATATTGCCAACGGGATTCAAAGATGGAAGCACAAAAGCGTCTATACCCAGACTCAGCAAAAAAACATTCTTTCCAAAAACCTGCTCGAGCGGGCAACCAAACAGATCGGAATGTTTACGGTGATTCTCGTTATCGTCTCAAGCATCATCATCGCACTCATCATCTATACAATGACTCTGGAGAAGATCAAGGAAATTTCAATTTTAAAGCTCATCGGCATTCCTAATTGGAGGATTGTTAAAATGATTCTACAGGAAACGCTGCTACTGGGTATGATTGCCTTTGTTTTCGGAAATATTTTTGCCCACCTTATTTATTCGAAGTTTCCTAAGCGGGTCGTGCTTGAAACGCCAGATGCATGGATGCTTTTTGCTGTCATTATTCTTGCATCGACCTTCTCATCATTTTTCGGTGTACATAAAGTGATCAAGGCCGATCCTGCTGCGGCAATTGGAGGGTAAAAACAAAATGGGTATAAGAGTTGAAAATCTCGTCAAGACCTTTGGCGCAGGAGAAGACGCCGTGCATGTCATCAAAGGGGCCTCCTTTGAGATACAAAAAGGTGAATTTGCCGCACTTGTTGCGCCAAGTGGTGCGGGAAAAACAACCTTGCTGCTGATGATTGGCTGTGTTATCGAGCCGACTTCGGGTGGCATATGGCTGGGAGATAAAAAGGTGTACGACAATCGATGGCTCAGCCGGGATACACGGAAAATACGCCGTGAAAAAATCGGTTTTATTTTTCAGGCGCACTATCTTATCCCTTTTTTGAATGTCCTGGAAAACATTACGCTCCTTCCCCTGACAAACTTCTGGCCCAAAGCCAGAGCTGATCTAAAAGCCAAAGAATTGCTCAACTATCTGGATATTGCCGACAAGATACATACGATGCCAAGTCAACTCTCCGGCGGTCAGAACCAGCGTGTTGCCATAGCCAGGGCGCTGGCCAATGAGCCACACTTTCTTCTTGCAGACGAACCTACGGCAGCGCTGGATTTGGAGCGAGCGGTCAGTGTGGTAAAAATGCTTAAAGAAATAGCGAGCGCGCAGGATGTAGCGATTATCATGGTCACTCACGATGAAAGAATGCTTCCCTATTGTGACAAGGTCCTGAAGATTGTTGACGGAAAGATAGAGATGACGGCAAGTCCTGAAGGCGGGATTATATA
>JADFVX010000117.1 GCA_015222755.1 Pseudomonadota bacterium
ACTTTACCTACAAGGTCAGCGCCGACGTCAGCAGTTTTTGTATAGATACCACCACCGACACGGGCAAAGAGGGCGATTGTGGAAGCACCCATTGCAAAGCCGTTTATTACTGATGCTGTTTCAGGGTTGCCGAAAAGAATAAAGAGAACGCCTACGCCGAGGAGTCCAAGAGATGCAACAGAAAGTCCCATTACAGAGCCGCCGAAAAATGCTGTGGCAAGAGCCATTGCAGAAGAGGGTTTGTGCAGGTTTGCCGCCTCTGCCGTTCTCACGTTTGCTCTTGTTGCCGCCTTCATGCCGAAGAAACCGGCAATCATGGATGAAATGGCACCGAAGACATAGGCTATCGATGTGTTTATGTTGATAAAGGCCCCAAGCAGTAGAGCTACAAGGACAATAACTGCAATCAGTATAGTGTTCTGCCTTTTGAGATAGGTCATGGCCCCGTCGTGGATGAGGGTCGCTATCTCCTTCATTGTGTCGTTGCCTTCGGGCTGTTTTTTTATCGAAGCGTAGATAACGCCTGCGATTACAAGTCCCAAGACCGCTATGCCTGGTGCCAGATTGATTAGATTACACATTTTTTGTTTTGCCTCCTCAGATAATTAATATTATAAAATATATGTTATTCAGTTAAAGCTGTTCATTGCACGGTCAGCGCCTTTTGAAATAATGTTCTCTACGGCATCTGCGGCATGTTCTATTAAATTGATAAGTTCTTTTTTTTCCTCTGCTGAAAATTGACTCAGGACATACGATGAAACATCGCCACCGGCAACTGGTTTTCCAATCCCCATTCTTATTCGGGTAAATTCCCTGCCGTTTAGATGTGAAATTAGCGACTTAAGCCCGTTGTGACCGCCATGACCACCACCTGCCTTTATTTTTATACGTCCGAATTCAAGGTCAAGATCATCATGGATGACTATAATGTCTTCCACTCCAATGTCAAGGTATGCAGCAAGGGGGGCAATGGCCTCACCGCTTAGGTTCATAAAGGTAAGGGGTTTTGTTATGACAATCGGTGTGCCGCCTATCATTCCCTTGCCTGTCTCGCTTCTTTTTTTTTCTTTTCCTATGTTGATGCCGTGCCTTTCGGCAAGCAGGTCGGCAACCATAAAGCCCACGTTGTGCCGGGTCATTGCATACTTACTACCCGGGTTGCCAAGACCTGCAATTAGCTTCACGAATATTATGCCTCGGCAGCTGCCTCTTCACCACCTTCAACTGCTTCTGCCGTTTCTTCTTCAGCTTCTACGGCTTCTTCTTCTTCAGCGCGTCTACCAACGACAACGGCAACGGTAAAGTTTACATCGTGTGGCACCTCGACGCCCTTAGGCAGTTCAACCTCATCAATGTGGACTGATTGTCCTACTTCAAGTTTGGTGACATCTATCTCTATAAATTCCGGAAGGTCTTTGGGAAGGCAGCTGACTTCAAGTTCTCTTCTGATGGGTTGCAAGGTCCCGCCCATCTCAACACCTGCGGCCGTTCCTGTAAGGCGTACAGGTACGGCAGCAGACATCTTCTCGTCCATTAAGATCTCCTTGAAATCAGCATGGATGAGCCTGTTTGTGACCGGGTCTGCCTGAAGCTCCTTCAGGATGGCGAGCTTTTGCTCACTTTTTCCACCTTCAAAACTCAGGTTAAAAAAGGTGCTTCCGCCTGTTTCCTTGTCAAGGATATCGTTAAGCTCCTTTGCATCAACTTCCAGGCTCAGGGCCCCTGATTTTTTTCCGTAGAAAACGGCAGGCACTTTTCCGGCGCTTCTAAGTTTCCTGGCTGCACCCTTACCAACTGCTTCCCTTGTCTTTACTGCCAGATTCTGTTGTTTCACTTTATTCTCCTTTATTGCTGTTTTGCTATACGAATTAAAATTATTTAGACCTATACAAAGAGTGAACTGACGGAGTCATCGGAGTGGATCCGGCGAATCGCCTCACCCAAAAGCGGTGCTACGGAGAGAACCTTTATTTTTCCTGACTTACGGGCAATCTCTGTAAGTGGTATTGAATTTGTCACTACCAGTTCTTCAATGACAGAGTCGTTTATCCTGTCAATGGCCGGGCCTGAGAGTACGGCGTGAGTGCAGGAGGCGCAAACCTTGCTGGCACCGTTATCGGCCAGGGCTTTTGCCGCCTGGGTCAGCGTCCCTGCTGTATCGACCATATCGTCAACTATGATAGCTGTTTTGCCCTCAACGTCACCGATTATATGCATGACTTCTGCAACGTTAGGGCCTGTTCTTCTCTTATCAATTATTGCCAGGGCAGCACCCAGTCTTTTGGCATAGGCCCTTGCCCTTTCAACTCCACCTGCATCGGGCGATACGACTACAATGTCGTCACCCATCTTCTCCTTTACATAGCTGAGTGCTATAGGCATGGCATATATATGGTCAACAGGCATATTGAAGAAACCCTGTATCTGTCCTGCATGGAGATCCATACACAAAACCCTTGTTGCACCGGCCGCATCAATTAGATCTGCAACGAGTTTTGCCGTAATAGGCGTTCTTGGAGCAGCTTTTCTGTCCTGTCTTGCGTAACCATAATATGGAATGACTGCTGTAATATACCCGGCAGATGCCCGCTTCATGGCATCTATCATGACCAGAAGCTCCATCAGGTTGTGGTTGACAGGTGAACATGTGGACTGTATGACAAATACGTGGCGGCCCCTGATGTTTTCCTGTATCTCAACGGTGATTTCACCATCGCTGAAGGTCT
Source organism: Pseudomonadota bacterium (assembly GCA_015222755.1). Taxonomy (GTDB): domain Bacteria; phylum Desulfobacterota; class JADFVX01; order JADFVX01; family JADFVX01; genus JADFVX01. Next base: position 2,730 of record JADFVX010000117.1, read on the forward strand.
TTACAGACGCCTTGCCCAAAGGAACGTTTACAAAATCACATATCTCAGAAGCCAATGAAGAATTTGAATTTCCAGAAAAAATCTTGATCTTGTCCAGCATGGCGTTTTGTCCCTTCTTATCTTCTTAGTAAAACAAAAAACTGAGCACCATCGTGGTGTCAGCCGCAAAAGTAAATGGCTGGGGCGGCAGGATTCGAACCTGCGAATGCCAGAATCAAAATCTGGTGACTTACCGCTTGTCGACGCCCCATCATGTTAAGGAACTCTCTCTTAGAGACTGTGTGCCACAAAGGCGGCCCAGCCCCTGCAAACAATATCTTTTTCCAGTTGTACGAGGGCTTTTCTGGCCGAACCCTCGCTATCGTATAGCCCGAAGACCGTTGCCCCAGATCCCGACATCAATACCCCCTCTGCACTGCCCTCGTCCCTAAGCAAGGCCAATGCCTCTGCAACTTCAGGGTGTTTTTTAAGAGTGACACTTTCAAGGTCATTGTGGAGGACAGAAATAACCGACTCCAAGCTGTAATTAAACCCCGTAATATTATGATTTTCACGCTCTTTTGTCAACTCTAAATTGATGGATTTGAATATCGAGGCAGTTGGGACTTCAATGCCAGGATTGACCAAAAGGAACCACATTTCAGGGAGGTCGTTTATTTGAGTAAGTTTCTCCCCTATCCCTTCAGCCAGTGCCGCTCCTTTGAATATGAAAAAAGGCACATCGGCTCCAAGTTTCAGGCCTGTTTCCAGCAATTTTTTTTTGCTGAGCCTGTTTCCTGTCAGTTCGTTAAGGGCCATTAGCACTGAAGCGGCATTGCTGCTGCCTCCGCCCAGTCCGCCACCCATGGGTATTTTTTTCTTTATTTGGATGTCTATTCCACCGCTAAAGCCGGTCTCCTCTACAAAAAGTCTTGCAGCTCTGAGTGCAATATTTTTATCACCCAGAGGAACTCCGGGGTGGTCGCAGTACAGGCTTATACTTTCCTTTGTAAGCGTGACTTTTACCTCGTCATATATCGATATTCCGACCATTAGCATGCGAAGGTCGTGATATCCATCGGGACGTTTAGCAATGACCTGCAGGTGAAGGTTGACCTTTGCCGGAGATTGTAGGCTTAGCTCTTTCATTGTACCCTTGTCTTGACTTTATTCGTTTGCTCTTTCGGCGTGAGATTATAGCATTCATGTTAGCTTAAATCTACGTGGATTGTAGTGAATTTCATCTCGACAGGGATAATGTCAATATGTTAATTTGCAAAGGATTAAAACTATAAGGAGTTTTTATGAAGGGAATTATTCTGGCCGGTGGTTCCGGTACGAGGTTGCATCCAATAACAAGAGTGGTGAGCAAGCAGTTGATGCCGGTCTATGATAAGCCTATGATCTATTATCCACTTTCCGTCCTGATGCTGGCCGGTATCAAGGAGATACTTATTATTTCCACGCCGCAGGATCTTCCGCTTTTCAAGCAGCTTCTTGGTGATGGCAGCCAGCTTGGCCTTGAGTTTCAGTATGCCGAGCAGCCCAGGCCTGAAGGACTTGCCCAGGCCTTTGTCATAGGCCGTGATTTTATAGATGGCGAACCGGTCTGTATGGTTCTCGGGGACAATATTTTTTACGGCCACGGACTTACCTCTGTCCTCGCTAAAGCGGCAGCAACGGAAGACGGGGCAGTAGTATTTGGATACTGGGTGAAAGAACCACAGCACTACGGTGTTGTGGAATTTGATAAAGCAGGAAAGGTTGTAAGCCTTGAGGAAAAACCCGAGCTGCCAAAATCTCGTTATGCCGTTCCTGGGATCTATTTTTATGATGGCAAGGTTGCGGATATCGCTGCCGCCCTCAAGCCGTCGGCAAGGGGAGAACTTGAAATTACGGATTTGAACAAAAAATATCTTGAGGCTGGAAAGCTGCGTGTAGAAATGCTTGGGCGTGGTACGGCATGGCTTGATACGGGGACCCATGAATCGCTACTGCAGGCGGCTAATTTTATTGAGACAATAGAGCAGCGGCAGGGATTGAAGATATCCTGCATTGAAGAGATAGCCTACCGCAAGGGTTTTATTGCTGCGGATCAGTTGCGGGCATTGGCGGAGCCACTAGGTAAAAACGGGTATGGTGAATACCTCCTGGGTATCCTTCGTGAAGAGGAAATGTCATGAAGGTGTCGGAGCTTTCTGTCCCGGGTGTTTTTCTAATAGAGCCAACGGTCTTTGAAGACAGTCGTGGGTTTTTTATGGAGACCTATAACTCAGAGCGCTATGCGGAAAAGGGAATCCCCGGTAATTTTGTTCAGGACAACCATTCAAAGTCATCAAGGGGGACACTACGTGGTCTGCACTATCAATTGGGAAGACCACAGGGTAAGCTGGTGCGTGTTGTTTCTGGGGAGGTCTTTGTCGTCGCCGTTGATGTAAGGATCGGTTCTCCTTACTTCGGCCGATGGGTCGGCCAGCGGCTCAGCGCTGAAAACAGGAGGCAGATGTATATCCCCGAAGGTTTTGCACATGGCTTTTGCGTGTTGAGCGAGACGGCGGAGTTCCTGTACAAATGCACAGATTTTTATTCCCCTGCCGATGAACGTGGTATCCTCTGGAATGATCCTGAGGTCGGCATTGAATGGCCGCTTGAGGCACCTCTTTTGTCTGAGAAGGACGCTGTTTTGAAGAGACTTGGTCAAATGAAGGGTGAACTACCCATGTATAAGGAGCATTGAAGAATATGGAAAGAACTTTTAAGACCTTTCTTGTTACCGGTGGGGCCGGTTTTATAGGTTCAAACTTTATCCGTTATATGCTGTCCGCTTATCCTGAGTGCAAGGTGATAAACTTCGATGCTTTGACCTATGCCGGTAACCTTGAGAATCTGAAAGAGGTCGAGGCTGATCCAAATTATCGCTTTGTAAAGGGCGATATCTGTGACAGGGTACTTGTTGATTCCCTTCTCTCTGGAGGACATGAAGTTTTTAAGTCTCTGCATCCTCAGTCCTCAGCCCTTAGTCCTGTGATAGACTGCATAGTCCACTTTGCAGCAGAATCTCACGTAGACCGTTCTATTACAGGCCCCGAGGCCTTCCTGAAGACCAATGTAATGGGAACATTTAACCTGCTGGAGTCGGCAAAAAAACACTGGCTCTCTGAGTCCTCTTCCCTTAGTCCTCAGTCCTCACTCTTTTTACATGTAAGTACGGACGAGGTCTACGGCTCCCTCGGTGATGAAGGCCACTTTACAGAGGATACTCCCTTTGCGCCGAACAGCCCTTATTCTGCCTCCAAGGCCGGTTCCGACCACCTTGCAAGGGCCTATCATCACACCTATGGCCTGCCTGTAGTTACAACAAACTGTTCCAATAATTACGGTCCATATCAATTCCCTGAAAAACTGGTTCCCCTTGTAATCCTGAATGCCCTGGAAGGGAAGCCGCTTCCTGTTTATGGAGACGGTCTTAATGTGCGTGACTGGCTCTATGTGGATGATCATTGCAGTGCAATCGATATGGCTATCAGGCAGGGAAGATTGGGTGAGACATACAATGTGGGTGGATGGAACGAGTGGAAAAATATTGATATAGTCAGACTCATATGTCAGATCCTTGATGAGACGATCCCTGACTCCCCCAATCGGCCCCATGAATCGCTTATCACCTTCGTCAAGGACAGGCCGGGGCATGACCAGCGCTACGCCATTGATGCTTCGAAGATCAAAGAAGAACTAGGCTGGACTCCAGCCCATACCTTTGAAACGGGAATAAGAGAGACGATCAAGTGGTATCTGGAAAATAGCGACTGGTGTGAAACGGTGCGCAGCGGCGAATATCGGGATTATTACAAGCATCAGTATGGATCTTAATACAGGAATCGCAAGGAGAAATATTTTATGAAAAAGGCTATTGTTACCGGAATAACAGGGCAGGACGGCTCTTACCTGGCCGAACTTCTCATAGAAAAAGGCTACGAGGTGCATGGCATAATACGTCGGGCCTCCACTTTTAATACGGAGAGGATCGATCATCTCTACCAGGACCCGCATAAACCCGGAACGAGGCTCTTTCTGCACTACGGAGACCTCTCTGACGGTACGGGCCTCAGGCGCATACTGGAGGAAGTCAAGCCCGACGAGGTCTACAATCTTGGTGCCCAGTCTCATGTAAAGGTTTCTTTCGATGAACCTGAGTATACGGCAGATATAGATGCTATGGGTACGCTGCGCATCCTTGAGGCCCTGCGTGATTACCGTGACAGAACGAGCCATGATGTAAGGTTCTACCAGGCCTGTTCTTCGGAGATGTTCGGCAAGGTTGTTGAGACCCCACAAAAGGAGACGACGCCTTTTTATCCGCGCAGTCCATATGCAGTGGCAAAGGTTTTCGGGTACTGGCAGGTAGTGAACTACCGCGAGGCCTACGGCATCTTCGGTGTAAACGGGATACTCTTTAACCACGAATCACCACGGCGTGGGGAGACCTTTGTGACGCGTAAGATAACCCGTGCGGCAACACGTATTAAGCTGGGCCTGCAGGAAAAGCTCTACCTCGGTAACCTCGATGCAAAGCGCGACTGGGGTTTTGCCGGTGACTATGTGGAGGCCATGTGGCTCATGATGCAGGAGGAAAAGCCTGACGATTTTGTCGTTGCAACAGGTAAAACATATTCCGTTCGTGAGTTTGTCGAAAAGGTCTTTGGCCGATTGGAACTGGACTGGGAGCAGTATGTTGAGATCGACCCGCGCTATTTTCGTCCAACAGAGGTCGAACTGCTGCTAGGTGACCCTGCAAAGGCAAAAAAAGCCTTCAATTGGGAGCCCAAGGTCGATATCGACGGGCTTGTAGAGATGATGGTGGATCATGACATGGAAATAGCCGGTCAGGAAAAAACTCTTAAGGATGCCGGGCACCTCTTTAATGGCAGGACTAACCACGAGTAGGATTAGTAGGACGTAAGGTGTGAAGTGTAAGGGGGGATGTGGGGAGGAAACATCATGAACTGACGGTGTGGCAGGAGTCGATGGCTCTTGTCAAACTGATATACGAGGTAACCTCAAGGTTCCCGCAAGCTGAAGTCTATGCACTGACAAGTCAGATGCGTCGAGCGGCCATATCCGTGCCGAGTAATATAGCTGAAGGGGCGGCACGGAAAGGAAACAGAGAGTTTCTTCACTTCCTATCTATTGCACGTGGTTCGCTGAGTGAGTTGGAGACGCAGGTTATCATTGCTAAAAACATAGACTACCTTGAGGAAGAAAGAGAACTGCTTCAAATGATAGAAAAAATATTTGCCCTTTTAGGTGGGTTAATGAACTCAATAGATAAGAGAGAGAGGGCCGTGAAGTGAGTAAAAAGGATGTAGCAGCACAGGAATCCGCCTCACCCTTCACCCCTAAGCCCTCACAGATGCAGCGCGAAGCGCGCATCTATGTAGCCGGTCACCGTGGCCTTGCCGGTTCAGCCATAGTCCGGGCCCTTCTTGATAGTGGGCACAGTCCCCAGTCTCTGGTCCTAAAAACCCACTCCGAGCTTGATCTGACATGCCAGGCTGAAGTAGAGGCCTTTTTTGAAAAGGAAAGGCCGGAATACGTCTTTCTCGCTGCTGCAAAGGTGGGGGGGATCCTGGCAAATGACAGCTTCCCGGCGGAGTTTATCCGCGACAATCTACTGATTCAGAGCAATGTCATCGATGCCGCCTACAGGCATGGGGCAAAAAAGCTGCTTTTCCTGGGTTCTTCCTGTATCTATCCGAAACTTGCACCCCAGCCGATGAGTGAGGAGTCCCTTTTGACCGGCCCGCTGGAGCCCACAAATGAATGGTACGCTATCGCCAAGATCGCCGGTATCAAGATGTGCCAGGCCTACCGCAGGCAGTATAACTTTGATGCCATCTCAATCATGCCTACCAACCTGTATGGCCCTAACGATAATTTCGATCTTGCGACTTCACATGTATTGCCTGCGTTGATACGAAAGTTTCACGAGGCCAAGGTTTCAGGCGCTAAAGAGGTTGTAGTCTGGGGAACGGGCAGGCCTAAAAGGGAGTTCCTCTACGTGGATGATCTGGCCGATGCCGCTCTTTTCCTCATGCAAAACTATAGTGCTGCTGAAATCATAAATGTAGGAGTCGGTGAGGATATATCCATAGCTGACCTGGCTGCCATGATAAGTGAAGTAGTTGGTTTTGAGGGGGAGCTTGTATTTGATAAATCAAAGCCCGATGGAACGCCAAGAAAGCTGCTCGATGTATCACGAATCAGTAAGCTGGGCTGGCAGGCAAAGACCGGGATTAAGTCCGGCCTTTCCAGGACCTGTCGCTGGCATATCGAAAACTTACAGGACTGATAATTTACCGCTTAAGAAATACCTGTAAGATCAACTTCTAATGACCTTGTTCAAATAATGAACATTTTTGTTGACAATGCTTTTCCGTATTGATATGTTCAGTTTATGAACAAGGCAGAAAAGAACCTCTCTGAAGATTCATACCGCGACCTGTTGATCCTGGAAGAGCTTTCCAGTGATAAGGCAGTTACCCAGCGGGGTCTCAGCCAGAG
>JADFVX010000118.1 GCA_015222755.1 Pseudomonadota bacterium
GGAAAGACCAGCGCTTGATCTCTTTATTTATCATATGTCGCTGGTTATCCATGTTGACTTTCATGTCAACAACGATGAAGATCAGGACGAAAAAGGCGAGAGCAGCAATAAATTTTGTTGATATTTTAAAGTCGCGAATTTTTTTCATCTATTTACCCACCCATTAAAATTACTACCTTGCATTAAATGCAGCGATCAGTGGATCCCTTCCTGTTCGTAAATCTCATGGAAGGCCTTTGAGTTTTTAAGGGCCTCGTTAAGGTCAAAAATATATTTTTCGCCAACTGAGGCCTTGAATGGATTGTCGGCGTGATCATGACATGACTTACAAACGGCAGGGTCAATAGAACCGTAAAGCTGGCCTGCCGCCTTTGCTTCTGCTTTGCTAAAGCCCAGACCATTGTCTTTATGTATGACTCTGTACGAAGCACCCGCCCCGTGACACACCTCGCACCCAAGACCTACCATATCCGGGGTAGAGGTTTCATCTTTAAAGCCGCCCTGCCCGTATCCGGTAGTATGGCACTTTAAACATTTGGTGTCTGTCGTATAGTCTTTTTTTGGATCAAGGCCGGCCTTCTTCTTAGCAGACTTTGCTTTACCTGCCCGGAGGCGTTTGAAGGCCTTTGCATGCTTGCTTCTCTCCCAGTCTGAAATCTCAGCTTTGTGGCATTTACAGCCGTCTACACCAACATATGCCGGGCCGGCGAGGCTGTTTGAGGTGATAGCAGCCAGATAGCAAGCAAAAGAAACTATAAATATCCCTACAATTTTATTGAGTGACATAACCCCCCATTCTCCTTTAGTAATTCAGTGGTTTCTATAATTAAAATCTTTGAGCAGCAGCTTAGAGGCGGATGCTATCAGGAAATATCAATGAGGTCAAAAAAAAAGGACCTGTCCCTTCCATATGCAGTTATATGCAGTAATATGCGGTAATATGCGGCCATATGCAGCAAGATGTGTGCCTGGAAAATAAGGGCTTTGTGTTAAAAAAGGAGAAAAATATGATTTCTAGCTGCCAGGGCTGAAATTTCAATATATCCAGATCCAGCCAGAAAAACTGTATAGTTTACGGGGTCAGGGGCTAGGCTTCAAGGCCGAGGACCAATCATCCTTTTTCAACGATTTTGTACAATTAGGGCAATAAGTCCAGTCTTCTTCGACCGGTTCTTCGCAGGAAGGACATAGATCATCTCTTTTATGGCCGCAGTAAGGGCATATGTGGTATTCCATTCTAACTTCCTCCCCACATGAAGAACATATAACGCAATGCCCCTCTTTCCTTTTGGCAACCCTTACGATCTCTTCTACAGTAGTTATGCCTGCCAGTACCTTTTCTCTGGCATCATCCCACAGAGGGACCATCCCGAGCCTGTGTGCAGCATCTTCTATTACGGCTTCCGTCTCTCCCTCTGCCACCAGCCTGCGAAGGGTTTTGTCCATAATAAGTATCTCGAATATGGACATGCGCCCAAAGTAACCAGTTTTATTGCAAGTATCACAGCCCTTTCCCTTGTAAAAGACAGTTTTTTCTATTTTTTTACGGGGAATTTGCATTTGTTCGCATTCTGTTTCCGAAGGAGTATAGGGTTCTTTACATTCGAGGCAGATTACCCTTACCAGCCGCTGAGACATAACTGCCATAAGGGAAGAAGCTATAAGGTAGTGAGGAATGCCAATATCTACGAGCCGGGTAATAGTTGAGACTACATCATTGGTATGAAGAGTACTTAAGACAAGGTGTCCTGTAAGGGATGCCTTCATGGCTATTTCGGCAGTTTCCTGGTCTCTCATCTCCCCTACCATGATGACATCCGGGTCCTGACGAAGTATGGAGCGCAGCCCGGTGGCAAAAGTCAGCCCGGCCTTTTCATTTACCTGTACCTGACTTATGCCTGGCATTTCATACTCGATGGGGTCTTCGAGCGTTACAATATTTACAGATTCCTTACTTATATGCCGCAAAAAGGCATAAAGGCTACTGCTCTTTCCACTGCCAGTAGGGCCAGTCAGCAGTATTACTCCCTGTGGACTTTCTATTATCTGTTTGACTTTTTCCAGATTTTTTTTGTTCAGGCCTATATTGTCTATTGTTTTCAGGCCCTCCTTGCTGTTCAACAATCTGATCTCCACCTTCTCTCCGAAACGGGTGGGCAGTGTTGAAACGCGAAGGTCTATTTCAGCATTTACTGACTGGACTCTGAATCGCCCGTCCTGAGGACGTCTTTTGTCGGAGATATCCAGGCTGGACATGATTTTCACGCGGGAGACCACAGATTGGTGCACCCACTTTGGCAGTTCAAGCACCTTCCTTAGCATTCCATCAACCCTGTCTCTTACGATAAGCAGATTTTTCTGGGGCTCTATATGTATATCGCTTGCCCTGTTATTGATGGCATTGGAAATAATGGCATTTACCGTTCTTACAATAGGTGGTGCTTCACTTTTTTTCTTAAGCTCTGTGACATCCCGGGTAGGTTCTGCGGTAGTCATTATCTGGAAGCGTACCGGTTTCCCGAGTTCTAACACAAGGTCATCCAGAGTGCCTACGATATGATGGTGATTTTCAATTGCCTTTAATATGTCTGAGGTAGTTGCTATTACAGGATTTACCTTAAGGCCTGTTCTAAAACGGATATCATCTATTGTTGAAAAACTCAGAGGGTCAGCCATAGCGAGAAAGACAGAATCATCATCAATGGCATAGGGAAAGGCAAGGTCCTGCCTGGCCATTGCCTCGTCTATTACAGCAACTGCCTCTGGGCTGACCTTCTCTTTCGTCAACTCAACGAAGGGGTAGCCAAGCTGTGATGACAGTGCCTGGGCTATTTCGGCCTCACTGGCAATATCCATGGCCACGATCAGTTCTCCCAGGCGTTTTTTACTTTTTTTCTTTTCAGCGAGAACCCTCTTGAACTGTTCCGGTGTTATGAGGCCGGCCTCAACTACGATTTCACCAAATTTTTTCATAGCTTCTACCTACTCCATCAAGCCAAATTTTTTCATGCGATACCTGAAGGCATCAATACCAAGTCCAAGTTTTTTTGCCGCCTTTGACTGGTTGTTCTTCGTTTGTTCGAGGGCCTGGCGGATAAGTTCATGCTCTACGCTCTCCAGCGAAATCCCCTCCGGCGGGAGCTGGAAATTATAGTCGCTATTTATCGGCTTAGCTGAACCTATGGCAACTATTTCCAGGGGCAGGTGTTCCACGAGCAGGGTCTCCTCATCTTCCAGTATGATCGCCCTTTCCATAACATTCTTAAGTTCTCTTATATTGCCGGGCCAGGAATATTCCGTTAAAAACTTCTCCGCTATTTTTGACACTTCCTTTACGTTCTTATGGAACTCCTTATTGAATTGAGCTATGAAATATTTGGCCAATTTCATAATATCTCCCTTTCTTTCTCTTAGAGGAGGAAGATGTATAGGGATGACCTGTAATCTGTAATAAAGGTCGCTTCTGAATGTTCCCTCCTCAATGGATTTTAGCAGTTCCTTGTTTGTTGCCGAAATTATTCTGACATCCACGGTGATGTCTTTTGTCCCACCTATCCTTCGCAGTGTTTTTTCTTCCAAAACACGCAGTATTTTAGCCTGCATACCTATCGCCATTTCACCTATTTCGTCAAGGAACAGAGTCCCTCCGTCTGCTTCTTCGAAGAGACCTTTCTTCATTATCTTGGCATCGGTAAAGGCCCCCTTTTCATGTCCCATAAGTTCGCTTTCCAGCAAAGTCTCCGGAAGGGCGGCACAGTTTATCGCCATAAAAGGTTCTCCTGCCCTTGCACTTGACTGGTGTATTGATTTGGCAACAAGCTCTTTTCCTGTACCGCTTTCTCCGGTTATAAGGACCGTTGTAGTCTCACTTTTGGCGACTTTTTCGATCATGGACAGGACTTCTTTTACCTTAGGGGCGCTTCCTATAATGTTAACAGGGTTGAACTGTTCACTTTGTACCGCCCTGAGTGTCTCTACTTCCTTTTTTAGCTTGCCCGTCTCAAGTGCTTTTTCCACCATTATTGACAGCTCATCGAGGTTAAAAGGCTTGTTGATATAGTTGTAAGCCCCAAGCTTCATCGCCTTGACAACCATTTCTACTACACCTAGTGCGGTAATTATTATAACGATGGTACTGGGGTTTATTTCTTTTATCTTCTGAAGTGCCTCCATCCCGGTTATCCCTGGCAATTGAAGATCAAGAAATACCAGATCCGGCGCCTCGTCCTTGACCTTTTCTATGGCCTCTTCTCCGGATTCGGCCTTGATGACTTCGTAGCCCTCTTCCGTCAGACTCTGGTCAAGGGACCACCTGATCAGCTCTTCATCATCTACAACTAAAATTTTAGCTTTTTTCATTGTTTTCTCCCTCTGCTTTTGGGCCTTCAATGGGTAAAACTACATGGAAGCATGTTCCTACGCCGACTTCAGATTCTACTCTGAGGTTGCCACCATGCTGCTCTACAATTCTTTTACTTATAGACAGGCCAAGGCCTGTGCCTTCGTCTCTTGTTGTATAAAAGGGCAGAAACAGTTTTGGGATAATCTCCTCAGGGATACCGCCCCCTGTATCTCTTACCTCAACTACGGCATTATTACCGCTTCTATATGTCTTTATCTCCAGAATCCCTTTTCCATCCAATGCATTAATTGCATTTAAAAACAGGTTTAGAAGGACCTGTTGTATCTGTTTTGCGTCAAAGAGGCCTCTGGGTATGTCTGGGCCCAGTTTCTTTAATACCTTTACCCCTCCGGCTTTCGGCTGTTGTGTTACAAAGAATAAGGCCTTATCAACTACTTCATTAAGGTCGCAGGCCTCAAACTTCGGCATTGAAGGGCTTGCATAATTAAGAAGGTCCTTTACAGACCTGTCCAGGCGGTCTATTTGCTGGAGTATTTCCTTCACAACCCGTTCCTTGGACTCATCTCCCTTGAAGCCACGGGCGAGTACCTGTACCGCACCGGCGATCCCCGCAAGGGGGTTTTTTATCTCATGTGCGATGCCCGAGGCAAGCTCACCCACAGAAGCAAGCCTGTCCACCCTTTCCAGCTGCTGGAAATGGTATTTCTCCAGTTCTGTTCTGGCAAACTGGAGACGTTCTATCATAGAGTCAAAGCTTCGGCCAAGGTCACCAATTTCATCGCTCTGTGTAAGCCCGCTCTTTACGGTAAGATCACCCTTTTCTGCGAGAGACATCACGTGACTGAGCCTTGATAGAGGTTTTATAATGATCCAGTACAGGAGAAGCAATATAAATACAGATAAGAGGAGGCTTATGAATAAGGCAGAAATGTTCGATCGTTTTTTTGCCTCTGCCAGTTTTGCCTCAGTCAAGTCAAGTGACACTTCTGCCTCAAGAATCCCTATGTTGTGAGTCCCTTCCCCATGACACTGGTAACAGCTTCGCCTGTTTCTTATGGGCTTGGTGTTGCTCATTATCCGGCGACCGTCATCACCGGTGTATATAATCTCCTCTTTACCTGCTGCCAGGGCCTGCATTACCAGCGCACTTGCCGGTTTTCCAGCATCGATAACATTCGTCGATTTAATAATGATACCGTCTGGATGAAATATCCTGACGGAGGAATCTTCCTTCAGGTGGCTATTGACAAGTTCCAGTATCTTCTGGGTATCGCCGGTCTTGCCTATACGCATGGACTTGGAGATACTGCTTTCTGCCGTATCAAGAACTGTCTCAACCTTGTCATGGAGTTCATCCATAAGCTGTGCTTCATATATCTTTATGTGAATAAGCCAAGATATACCGATTGCTACAAACAGAAGCAGGGTAGTTGACAGTGTGATCTTGGGTATCAGGCTTTTTATAATCATTTGGAAAGTTTATTTAAACATACCCGGCTTATGTATGAATGCCCACTCCTTGTAACTTGCCTTACCCTTGAAGGCCTTGAATCTCTCCGGGAAACCGTCTTCTTTTACCGGTGTGGCTTCACTTCGGCTTTTAAGGCCCTTTATACGCCCGCTTTTTTTTTCAACTATGGGCAGCCAGTCCGCCTCCCCTGTCATGGGGTCTTTATAAAGCCTTCTAAGATATCTTTTGGGGCTCAGGCTTCTTGGGTCTTTTAGCAGGTCGTCCAGTTTTTGCGGGTACAGGTTTGCCCCGCCGTGTGCTCCCTTGAAGTAGCTATCTATCGCCCGGAGATATTGTTCACCCCTGAACAGAAGCTCCGCTTCCTTATCTTTTTTATCTATAAAGCTCCAGTATTTTCCTGCCACCATCAGTGAAATGCCGGTTAAAACAACGGCAAGCAGGACTATGATGTAGGTAAAACCATTTTTGTTTTGCAGCCTTTTAAGTGCCCCTTTTTTCCAAAGTGAATTCAAGTAAAATAATTCCCTCTGGATTTACCATTCATTGTAAGGGGTGCCGTCTATGGCAAGGCGGTCACTGCCGCTGTGTACATCGTAAATGCTTCCCTCCTGGCCTTCAGGGGGTGGTATCATCTGCCAGTCCTCGGCAGAGCCGGTAAAGGGGTCTCTTGGTATTCCTCTTATATAGCTGCTGCTTGTAAGCTCTTCAAGGGAGTCGGGATAACGGGCTTTGTCTACATAAAACTGGTCTATCACGTCACGCAGTGTGAAGAGGTTTTCCATAAGCACCGCTTCCTGAGCCCTAAGTTTGGAATCACGATACATGGGCTGGGCAATAGTCAGCAAAATGGCCACTATACTCATGACTATCATCAGTTCTATAAGGGTAAAGCCCTTTTCCTGTTTCAGCTTTTCAGTAAATAAATTCATAAATTACCAGTCTCTGTAATAAGTCTCATCCAGTGCTACTTGTTCAGTTGATGAGCGTATGTCGTAGACATCATCGCCGCCTGAAAAATCATCGGGAGGGCTGTCGTAAGACCTCTGCTCCCATGTCTCCTCAGCAGAGAGAAATTCATTATCATTCATGGGGTCTCTGGGCATGCGGCGGAGAAAATATATCATGTGCCCTTCCGCGCTTTTTATGTCCTTTGCCCCTTCTACCAGTTCTTTGAGTGATTCTGGATAGCCCGATCTTCCTATTTCGTTCTCTATCTTCTTGTCATCATAGGCCTTTTTGTACACATCTAAAGCCGTTCTTATCTTTCTAAGGTTCTGTCTAAGTTCAAGCTCCCTCGCTCTTTTGCTGCTAATGTGCGCCAGGGGCATAACGGCAGAGGCAAGTACCGATAAAACCGCCACAACAATAACAAGTTCCAGGAGGGTAATGCCGCTGTTCCGATTGAGGCGTTTCATTGTTATTACCAGGAGATTGTTGCCCCTTTAGTATCTGCAGTTGATGCAAGGCTGTTTTTTGCAGGTTCTTTAACAAAGGCCCGGCTGTTTTGATTCAGGAGGCCCGCTTCAGGCCCGCCGGGAGCCGCAGGCATAGTATCCAAATCCGGGACGCCCATGTCTTCCGGCCTGGGAAGTGTAACTTTACTGTCTTCTTCAGAAAAACTTTCAAATGGTGTCTGTGATGAGAATTCCTGTCCGCGCCCTGACCATATGCTGGAAAACTCCGGGTCTGCAATCCCCTTTAGCCTTACAATATGGGGGGTGATAGACAGCAGGATGTCTGTTTTCCCACCCGTATTGCTTTCTGAGGAAAAAAGCCTGCCCAATATCGGGATATCACCGAAAAATGGGATTTTGATTGTGCTCCCGCGTTCCTCGTCCTGGATTAGCCCGCCGATTATCTGCGTTTCCCCATCATTTATCCGCAACTCTGTTTCTATAATTCTCGTACCTATAGGATAAACTGTTCCTCCACTTCCTGTACGTTCGGGCTCGCCGAGAGAACTTTTCTCCAAGGTTAGCTTCAAAGAAATCTCTTTGTTTATGTGGATTGTAGGTTCAACATTTAATTTTACACCCACATCCACATATTGAATATTGTCTGAAGTAACACCATTATTGGTAGTCACAGTTACTATCGGAATTCTGTCTCCTATATGAATCTTAGCCTTTTTCTTATTGAGTACCCTTATCTTGGGATTTGCAAGTAGGTTTACTTTCCCTTGGCTCTTCTTCAAATTAATAGCGATATCGGGTATTGTAAAGAGCATATCTGAACGCGAAAAACGCTTCAAAGTGCCGTAGGTCAGGTTACTGGTTGGGTTCTGAGAAAGGTCAACTAGCTTACCTGTGATCTTTGCGTCAACACCTATGTCAAGGCCCAGGTTTTCAGAATTGCCCCTTGACACCTCCAGTATTTCCACATCCAGCATCACTTCCGCATCGGCCATATCATTTGCCATTAGTATTTTTTCGGCCAATGCGACTACTTCAGGTGTGTCCCTTACCACTATGGTGTTGAGCGCTTCATTGACATAGATGCTTTTTACCTTAAGCAGTGTTCTCAAAAGATTGACGGCCTTTTTTGCCTCAATGTTTGAGAGATAAAATGTGTGGATAAGAAGGTCCTGGTACTGCTGGCGCTTAGCCTTGGTTTCCGGGATTATTATTATGGTATTTTCGTTTACCACCTTGTGAAAGAGCTTGTTTGTCATAAGCAGGAGTTCCAGCGCCTGCTGGAATGTGGCATTTTCAAGATATAGAGACGTT
This sequence comes from Pseudomonadota bacterium, assembly GCA_015222755.1. Taxonomy (GTDB): domain Bacteria; phylum Desulfobacterota; class JADFVX01; order JADFVX01; family JADFVX01; genus JADFVX01. The sequence continues at coordinate 8,561 of JADFVX010000118.1, forward strand.
TTTTTCTTTTTTACCCCTTCATCAAATATAAAGTTTATTCCCGATAGCTTTGATATTATGTCGAAGGCGTTTGTAATGGGTGCTGACTTAAACTTGAGGGTAATGGGCCTTTTGCTGCGGAGGTTTAGCTCATAGCCTCCCATGACCGTTTTTTTATCTGCCTGTAGTTTATTGAGTTCTGCCGCAGCATCATCGAGAGCAGGATTAAGGGACAGTGCCTTTTTAAATGCGGCCCTTGCTTTATCATTCTTGCCCTTACGGACAAAATCCAGTCCCGTGCTGTAATAGAATATTGCGTCTTTTCTTTTCTTTGCCTCCGTCGTCAGGAAATAGGCCCTCTTTATCGAAGGGGCAAGTGCCGTTGCTATCTGGCCTTCCAGCATGGCCCTTTCATAGTCACCTTCTGCCAGTAGCTTTTCCCCTTTTTTGAGGTGAAAAGCGGCCGCCTCGAATTTTGCCCTTGCTACCTTGAGGCGTACCTCCTTGCTGTAAGGATCTTTTTCCATGGCCTCGCTGTAGTTATCCAGGGCCTCGTCCCAGTGGTTTTGGGCGGCATACATATCGCCTTTTTTTATAAACTTTCTGGCCGAACAAGCCGTTAGCAGTATCAAACAAATGAGACATGCAATAAGGACGTGAATTTTTTTGTTCTTTGTTATCATAAAGACTCCTTTACCGTTTCCCCGTCAGAGGAGCATTTTCCACAAGGCCTATTTTCATGGTGACAGCCCCGTCGGTACTCGAAATTTCAATAAAATCATCTGTTATATTTTGTACCACATAATCGCCTGAAAGAGTATCTCCTTTTTTGACGATGAATGTTTCATCCTCCTTTGTAAGGAAGATGGTCTTGACGTTCCTGGACTCCATAAATCCGAGAAAGGTGTATTTTGCTATTGCCTTCGGGACCAGCTCATGCATAGGCGGCGGGGTTTGCTTTACCGCTGCTTTGGGCGGGGTTGCTTTGCGGGGACGCCTTTTTTTATAAAAGCTAAGGGGTGCAAAGATGTTTTTCTTCCCCATCCTGAATGGCTCTCTTTCCGGTGTCAGGAGTTTAGTATCTATCATTGGCAGCCCGGGCTCAACAGTCGGGGTAGATACTTGTCTTTGTGCTGTTTTAAAAGTCAATTTGTCTACCCTTTTGACTTCTGCCTTTCTGAGGTTGTTCAAAAATAGAACAAGAAGTAAGGCCAGAAGCGACAGAAGTATTTTAGATTCTCTTTTCAACTGATGCCCGCCTGAAAGTAGCATGACAGTTTTATGGAAAGCGAAACATTCTTCCCCCAGCTCTTGGATATGCTTAAATCATCGATACTTATGGGATAGTCCATTTTTTCAATGTTGTATATAAATTTTCTTATCTGCCTGTAAGTGCCTGTAAGGGGAAATGAGATAGAATTGCTTAGTATGTCACCTCCCGTACCCTTGGCCTGTGAATAGCTTGCAGATTTTATAATTAGTCTCTCTTTTCTGGCCAGTTTGTGAATATCCTGGATCAGCTTTGTAAGCTTTCCCTGCGGCGGTAATTTATCAATAAAAAGCCCAGCGTCAGACCTGAACTGTTCAATATGCTTTAGCTGTACACGTTTTTTTTCATTCGCCCGCCGCAGTTGAACGCTCTCCTTTTTTAAAAGTGAAAATTCATTTTTAAAATTATTCGACTCCTCTTTCTTCGGGCCAAGTACAAGAAGATAAAAGGCAAGGTTTGCCATGCTAAGAACTGCCACTGTGCAATAAAGGATCTTCCCCTCATTAAGGTACTGCCTTATCTGCTGAATTATTATCAAAAAACACCTTCCGTTTCAATCTCAAAACTTATTGCCGGGTGGCGTTTGTTAATGACCTCAATATCTTGCCGGAGAAGGAAACTGTTTTTAATATACTTACTTTCCTTGAGGTTCTCTACGAGATCTGTGATAGAGGCCAGGTTCTTTGCCACGCCGGATATCCTGATCTTTTTATCCCTGTAGCTCGGCTTTATCC
>JADFVX010000119.1 GCA_015222755.1 Pseudomonadota bacterium
ATCTCTACGCTCATAACTCTTTGTGCCCGATATAACGCTCACCATATCAAATACAAGCTCTTTTAGCGTTTCAGACTGCGAATTCAACTCCTCTGATGCAGAGGCAGACTCCTCGGATAGCGCCGAGTTCTGCTGCGTCACCTGGTCCATCTGAGTAATCGCTGTTGTAACCTGGTTTATACCTTCGGCCTGCTCTCTGGATGCGCTCGCTATATCTGCGATCAGGTCAGACACCTTCGTCACGTTGGTGACGATCTCATCAAGCACCACGCCAGCCTCATTAGCAAGATCACTGCCTTCTTTAGCTTTGGCTGTGCTTCCCTCGATGAGGGAGGCTGTATTTTTGGCCGCCTCGGCAGATCGACCGGCAAGGTTCCTGACTTCCTCGGCAACAACGGCAAAACCCTTACCGTGCTCACCGGCCCTGGCTGCCTCAACGGCAGCATTTAAGGCAAGGAGGTTCGTCTGGAAGGCAATCTCATCAATGACCTTAATAATCTTTGAGACCTCATCAGAACTCTTATTTATCTCATCAACTGCAACAACAAGGTTTTTAACAGAACTTGCGCCCTTGTCGGCAGTCTCCCTTGCTACTGTGGCAAGCTGTCTGGCCTGGTTGGCATTATCGGAACTTTGCTGGATAGTCGATGATATCTCTTCCAGCGATGCCGAGGTCTCCTCAAGGGAGGCGGCCTGCTCTGTAGCCCCCTCTGAAAGCGACTGACTGGAAGAAGAGAGTTGAGCAGAGGCAGAAGCCACCTGGTCTGCACCTCCCTCAATCTCATCGATAGCCCTGCTGATCGGCCTTACTATACTCCTTGACAGGAGGATACCGAGGGCAAGAGCGATGACAAATCCGATTACAATACCGGTAATCATAGTCTTTGTAGACTGCGCAATATCAGATACAACATTAGCGGAAATACTGCTCAGCTCCTCTTTCGCTCCATCCTCAACACCTTCCAGTATCTCAGACATCTGGCTGCCTATCTCATCGGCAGCCTCATCAGCGGCCCCTATCTCGGCCCTTACTTCAACAAGCCGCGCCACCTGCCCAAGCATCGCCTCCGAAGCAGGTTCAAACTTCTTTTCATGGATCTCAGCCATCTCTTCGACCCTTGCCCTAAGGGAAGCGACATGGATCCTGGGGACTGCCGCCCCCTCTACGCTTCCACCCTTCATGAGCGCAGCCATGAGGCCGTCGAACGCTTCCGATGCTTCATGATACCTCTTTACAACAGACTCATGCTGGGCAGCTTCAAGGCCCTGTGCCGCCTCTTCAAGCGCTATCCTCGCCTTTCCCAGAAGGATCATCATCTCCATAGAGAGATCGGCCCACACATTTTCCACGGCCAGTATCTTTTCTGCTGAAGCACCGGCTCTTACCTTGGAGTCTATACGTTCCTTGACCCCCTCTTCCAGCTTCACTGAGGCCGCCATCATCCGGTCATAACTCTCTTCCATACTAAGCATGTAAGCATCAAGCTTGGCCATCGCCTCGAACTCTTCCAGCTTGTGGTCATAAACAGATCTTATGGCGGGCTGAAATTCATTGTTATGCTTCTTGTCCGCCTCACGCACAATAGCCTTCAGGGTTTCATCCTTGGCGGCATAGATCGTCCCCATATTCGTTTCGGCGCCCTTGAGTATACCTTCGGCAAAGAGGTCAAAATATTTGACATTATCCCCGTGGAGCTTCCACTCGACATTCATGTCGTCAATATTGTCCTGCTCTATCATCTCCATGATGCCCAGCTTGTCTGCATCCACGGCGATCATCATCTCCATGGCAGCCTCGACCAGGGGCGAGGTCTCCATAAGAAGTTCCGCGTCTTCCCCCAAACTAGTCACCGCCCTGTAACCGATACCTCCCACTATGAGCAATACCACAGCCACTGTAACAAAGCCGGAAACCAGCTTCTGCGTAAGACTTAAATTTTTAAAAAACTCCATGTATACCTCCTGATTAAAAAATTAAAAAACTAAAATATAGGATGAATTTTGCAAGCTTTAGGTTCAAAGCTTTGCAAAAAATAACTACTTATGCAAGAAAAAACCCTCAAGCTGCGCTCTGCCGTTTGCGCTCCATATTGTTCTTCACAATGCCGCCGGCATCGAGGATAAGGCCCACGTCTCCGTCGCCCATTATGGCTCCGCCTGAAACAAACCTGGATTTCTTGAACTTATCTCCCAGAGTCTTGATCACCACCTGCTGCTGACCTACAAGATCATCAACGAGCAGGCAGGCCCGGACGCCTTCACCCTCCATAAGGATTACCAGTGCGTCCCAGGGCTGTTCATGTTCCGGGGTGATATCAAAGAGACGATGCAGCCTGATAAGGGGGAAGAGTTCATCGCGTATCATGACCACCTCGCCCTTGCCCTCAACAGTAAAGACCTGGTCCTTTGAAGGTCTCAGAAACTCAATTATGGAGGTTGTGGGGATTATGTAGCGGTTGTCTGTTACGGTCACAACCATACCGTCGATTATAGCAAGCGTCAGCGGCAGACGGAGTGAAAAGGTCGTCCCCTTGCCAAGTTCCGTCTGGATGTCCACCTTACCCCGCAACTTTTCGACATTCCGCCGAACCACATCCATCCCGACCCCCCGGCCTGAAACGCCTGTGACCTGGGCCGCCGTGGAAAATCCCGGCTCGAACAGCAGGCTGTATATCTGATCATCCGTCATGCCATTGCCGGACTCTATTATCCCCTTTTCAATCCCCTTGGCGATCAGCTTGTCCTTGTCCAGGCCGCGCCCGTCATCCTTTATCTCAATGACGACACTGCCCCCCTGATGAAATGCGCTCAGTGATACCTTGCCCTTTATCGGCTTCCCTGCCTTCTCCCTCTCATCGGGCGGCTCTACACCGTGGTCGAGGGCATTTCTAAGTATGTGCAGCAGAGGGTCGCCTATCTCATCTATGACGGTCTTGTCAAGCTCCGTATCCTCACCTGATATTTTAAGGTTGATATCCTTACCCGCCTTACGGGAGACATCACGCTCGACACGCTGCATCTTCTGGAATGTAGCCTTAATGGGGATCATCCGCATGGACATAACACGTTCCTGAATATCACGGGTTATCTTCCCCAGAAGAGACAGGGTCTTATGAAGCTCAGCATCTGCAAGCTGCTCGATAGAATCGTTATGGCTTACCATGGTCTGAGAGATTACCAGTTCACCTACAAGGTTGACCAGGAGGTCCAGCTTTTCAGTATCCACCTTTATGGAGGTCCTTGGTTTTACCCCCCTTGTCTTCTGGGTCTCGAGGGCCTTATTTACCTCTCCCTCACTGATAAGGCCTTCTTCGACCAGTAAGGCCCCGATAGGCTTGTCCTGTTGCTCCAGTGCCTTATTAAGGATATCTGGAGATATGTCTCCCATCTCCACAAGGATGTCGCCGATCTTCTTTGCCTGCTCAGATCCCGGCGGGACTCCGCTGTCTTCCCAGAAATTGTCCTCAACACCTTCAAGATACTGCTCTATCTCGCTATCGGTCAGCTGGTGGATTTCAACATTTCCCCCTTCATGTGCAAACTCGAAAATATCGTCTACATCAACAAAATCAAGGTCTGTTGAAAAGATCACTCCGATCGGTTTCAGGTAAAGCTCAAAGGGTTCAAGTTCAGGAAGCTGCGGAAGCTTGTCAGTATTTGCCTCCCCATAAATGACCTCACCACGGGCAGACAGGTTTTTAAGCAGCTTAAGAGGATCATGGCCCATCGCGAAACAGTCCGGATCAAGATCCAGCATTATTTCGTACAGCTTTTTGCCGGACCTTGCGGCAGCGACCCCCTTTTCCTTTGCTTCGCCGGGAACACTGTTTATGAAGTCGACATCAAGGGCTGCCTCTTTTACGGCGACGGAAGGGCCCGCGGCCACCTCATCCACTGAGGGAAGCATGGCCTTTGTCCGTACCTCTATATCCATTCCTATGTTGCTGTCCACCTCCTCACCGTTGATATATGCAGCGACTATCTCCTTAACTACGTCAAGGCCTTCAAAGAGGATGTCCATGACGTCACTCGAGGGCTCTACATTGTACTCCCTCAGGTAGTCAAGAAGGTCTTCAAGATGGTGAGTGAACTGCTCCAGCACCTTGAACCCAAGGATGCTGCATGAGCCTTTTAATGTGTGAAAACTTCTAAATATAGCGTTAAGGAGGTCTGAGTTGGAAGGGTCATTCTCAATATCAAGGAGGAGTCCGTCAAGGTCTTCGGTAATATCCTGCGCTTCGGAATAAAAGGTCTCCTTTATCTTCTGTATATCATCATTCATGAAACCCAAATCCCCTTGCGTATGTAAAAATTGCCTGCATAATTACTTTATACAGGTCAGCAGGTCCTTATCCTATGGACTGACCTTTTTTATTACAGATATGAGCTGTGCTGGCTGAAATGGCTTGACTATCCAGCCTGTAGCGCCTGCCGCCTTGCCGGCGTCCTTCTTACCCCCCAGGGATTCAGTAGTGACCATAATGACAGGCGTAAACTTGTATTTAGGGAGCTTGCGTATTTCCTGTGTAAAGGTGATTCCATCCATGTTAGGCATGTTGAGGTCGGTAATAATTACACTGATACGCTCACCAGCCTCAAGTTTTTTCAGACCTTCCACACCGTCAAATGCAGTAACTACCTTATAGCCCTCGCGCTCAAGGATCAGAGAAATAGTCTGAAGCATGGTAGCCGAATCATCTACAGCAAGGATTGTTTTGGGCATTCTAGTCCCCCCCCACTGATTTATACTCTTTCAGCAACTTCGTCAGAAGCAATGTTTCAAAGAGGTCTTTAACAACTCCTTTAAGAGGACTCTTGTAGTAGAACTGTCCTCCCCTGTCTGCAAAGCGCTTGTGAAACATCAGTATTTTCCCTATACCGTTACTGTTAATGAGCCTCACGTTATCAAGGTCGAGAACAACCTCACTTTCTCCTCCGTCATACAGCGTCTGAAGTGCATCCTTGAAGCTGGCGGCCAGCTCTATGGTATCAAGGTCGCTGTCGACCTTTACTATAACCTTACCATCACTTGTTTTTTTAGTTGAAATTGGCATACTGAACTCCTTGACTTGCCCTATTATAAACAGTTAAAAATCTAAAAAAGCTCCACATTGTCACCAAAGTCTTCAGATTTGGTCTCTTTTTTATTATCCTCAGGTTTCTCCGGGGAAGCAGCCGTTTCGTCAACCAAGAGTTCCTCCCCAGTATCCGGGATAGCAGAAAGTACTCCACTTTCTGCTATGGCCTTGCGCAGCAGCTCCCTTTCCTCCTCCATAGTATATATATCCCCTAACTCATCAGCAAGGGACTTGGTCTCCTCCCATCTGCGGATTAGAGAGCCATAGCGGGAAGAGCTCAGATCTAAATCTTCCAATTTGGCCTTAAACTTGACCAGGGGCTCTGTAACATGCTCTATCTGCTGGCGGGTAATATCCTGGAACTGGAGCGAGAACATAGTATTTTCTATATCTCTTGAGATTACATTATAGCTTTCTGTTAGAGAATAAATAGCCTCAGAGACACTGGATATGGATTGCCTAAAGTTGCCAAAAGTCTGTTCCAGATTGGTTTCACAGCTTTGCATCTTTTCGACACTATCTTTCACCTTTTTCTCCACCTTTGACTGCATGTTTTTGATAAACTTACCCGAGTCCTTCGCTGTCCTGTCTATCTCAGATGCGGTCTTCGCAGACATTGAGGCCAGCTTGCGCACCTCGTCTGCCACAACGGCAAAACCCCTACCGTATTCACCCGCCCTTGCCGCCTCGATTGCAGCATTCAGCGCAAGCAGGTTGGTCTGGTCTGCAATATGGTCTATCTCCTCGATAAACTCAAATATCTCGCCAAGGTTATCTGCAACGACCTTGAAGTCCTTAATATATATCTGGCTGATCTCCTCCATATCCTTTAAAACGGTAAGGACAGATTGAATGGCCTGTTCGTTGCTGTCCATCATCCTGCCAACATAACTTCTGCCGAAGCCACCGGCATCACCATCATTGCCCATGAAATACTCAACTACAGCCTTGGACTCTTCCGTTCCCTCGGACGTTTTTTTGATTATATCGCGGAAGCTATTGCCTATCTGAAAAGCAGCCTCTTCCGTCTTCTGGGTTACATTTTCGAGAGAGCCATTAAGCACAGGTATCAACTGAATGCCGTAGTCGGATGTCGTCTTCACAGAGTGTATATACTCATCTATGGCCTCAAAACGCGCACGTTCTATGTCCATCAGCATCTTCGTCTTCTCCCGGTGAAGCTTTAGCACCATCCAGTAAAACAAAACAAGAAGACCCGCCTGCACTCCAAGCCCGACCACAAGCGGCAGAACTATCTGAGCAGCAGCTCCGGCAACGAAAAAGACCGCTACATAAAGAGCAAACTTGTGTTTAAATTTCGACATCAGACTCAAAAAGCAACCCCTATCATCTTCAGATCACTGGCGATCTCTTCGCAGAGATCGGTCACATTCAGTTCATCAAAGGAATTCCCGGCACTGAGAATGACCTGAAGCGCTGGCGTGGAAATGCGTTTAACCTTTGCCAGGTTGAGAATCGCCTTATCGGGACTCTTCTTCAGAACCTCAGCCAGCTTGTTCTTCAACTCTTCGGCAACGTATATATCAAGGTCATCGACCTCAACTGTAACCTTGTTTTTTGATCTTTTCACATCCATGAGAAATCACCCAAGCAACACTATGGTTTACAATACAACACCTAGTGATAACAGTAGCCTTGACCATAGTCAAGTAAAAAGACCTAAATGCCGGACAGGCCGCTTTTTTATCAAACATGAAAACATCACCCTTTGATCTGCGTCCTTTGATATGGACATATTATTTTGATAGTGTTATTTTTAGGGAAATAAACAAGCTTGTTTTATAATTATGGAATACTCAACATACGAACCTCACATAGACTTCATCTACACAACACTCCTTATGCTATGGGGAGGCAGCTGTGTAGGCATAGGTGCCATAGCGGTTCCCTACATATACAAGCATATGGATTCCATCACAGAGGCGTCCAACCTGACCTCCCGTATACTCAAACGCCAGGATATCCTTATAAGGGTAATTGCCCTTTGCATGCTTTTGCTCTTCTACTTCAAGAGCAAGCTGCCATATTCCTACGAACGCATAGAATGGGTGGCCTATGTAGCGGTGCTGCACTTTTACATCTTCGGCAAGGTAATATCCAAGCGGCTCTGGAAGTTGCGTGAAAAGGTAGAAAATTTCGACACCCCCATAGCCAATGATCCCCATCGCATAAGGTTTAAAAAGTGGCACATTGTGGGAAGGATGCTTTATTATGGGCAGATAGCCGGCGTGGTAATGCTGCTGTACATGCATGCCTTCGGCCTTAAAGCAAATTAAAATGCCCCCCAGCAAGCTGTCGGGGCATTTAGCGGACATTACAATTTATACCTCTGCAAAACCACTACCTGCAGTCATTGTGACCAGCGTGAGTCCTGAAAAGGCGAGGAGCAAAAGCGACGTGGCGCCCTGAGCAATCGCGAGGCCCTTAGGTGCTTGCAGAGTAAAGTACTCTTGGGGTGCAATCTATTTGTTCCGCTTGCCCAAGAGCTTAAAAAAACTTCCAAATAAATAAAACTGACGTGAAGACTCTATTGCTGCCAATAATCATATTGTACCTTGCATTTGCAAAGACCGCAATCGCCTCACCAGAGGTAATCAAGCCCGGGACACTCTACTACGCCGATGAATACGAGATAAAGGATAATATTGCCCACCTTGGAGCAGAAAAAAACTACGAAGAGGTATTCAAGAATTACAACTACTACGAGGCCGCCTACGATGATCAGAAGCGATTAATACTGTTCCGGGCCTATAAAAATGGTGAGATTGAGTGGGAAGAACGTTACAGCTACCACCCAAACGGGAGGGGGCTGGCATCAAGGAAAACCACAAGATCTGGAAAACCTGAACATCTGGACAAGTTCCCACCCATGGAAAACAAGGAAGAGATAAAATGAGACAAATACTTGGCACACTTTCCGCCCTATTTTCAGCAGGATGCGCTGGCGGTCTGGCAAACAGCGTAACCGTATGGCTTTGCGGTAAATACGGTCTTACTTCTGCACTGGGGGTCAAGATTGCCCCGGCATTAACACCCTACTGGCTCTACCCCCGTGTTATCTGGGGCGGGATATGGGGAGCACTATTCATTTTGCCCTTTCTAAAAAACAAGGTCGTCAGCAGAGGGATCCTTTTTAGCCTCTTCCCCACGGCTGTTCAGCTCTACTATGTCTTTCGCTATATGGCAGGCAAAGGGGTCATGGG
>JADFVX010000120.1 GCA_015222755.1 Pseudomonadota bacterium
GCTTCCCTGAGGTTTGGTGAGGGAATCAAGGCGCTCCTGTGCTCTCTCAATATAAGTCTTATCAAGGGTCTTGATAGCCGCTATAGTATCTTCAATAACCTTCACCTTTAAACTCCTTCATTGATATTGGACTCAACAGGCCTGTCCCGTCTCTGCATGCCGCCACAAAGCGCTGCGCAAATCTGGGATTGCTTGCAAAGTGGATGTGCACATAGCTGGCCAGGCTGTTTTTATAGATATAACCCTCTTTTTTTCCCCTGCCATCACTCCCCCTGCTTACGTAGCATCGTTCCACCGATTCTGCCGACTCGATCTCCGAGTAGTGGAATTCGTGACCCCGGGCCGTCTCTCCTGTCTTCATGAAGGGGGAGTCAGATACAGCCATTACCTCCCGGTAGCCCAGAGATCTTCTCTTGGGGAGCATCTTTGATGACCAGGGGAAGAGACCTGTCATATCAAAATTGTACCCTTCCAGATCTGTAAGACACTGGCCGAGATACATAAGCCCGCCGCACTCGGCATAGACCGGCATCCCCCCTTCGGAGGCCGAGCGGATCGAGTCTCTCATCAAGCTGTTGGCGGCGAGTCGCTCGGCGTGCAGTTCAGGATAACCCCCGCCGAGGTAGATTCCAGCCGTACCCTCCGGCAGGGTCTCATCCTCTAGGGGACTGAAAAAGGCAAGCCTCGCACCGCAGCGCTCCAGAATATCAAGGTTTTCCCTGTAGTAAAAACAGAAGGCCTCGTCATGGGCCACGGCGATAGTAACCGACTCAGTTGACTGCGCTGCAATCTCTTCCGGAACTTCCTGCACATCGATATGGGAGCAATCGAGCAGTGCATCGACGTCAACTGTTCCCTCAAGAAGTCCCGTCAAAGACCCATAATCGGCAGCATCCTCCCCCGCCATCACGAGGCCGAGGTGCCGCTCCGGGATCGATACTTCCTGGTTTTTAAGAACATAACCGAGCACCCTTGCCTGGCAGGAATTTCCCACGGCCTCTTTCAGCATGGCAAAATGCCGTTCACTACCGACGCGGTTAAAGATCACCCCGGCAATCCTGACATCACTATCAAAATTCTCAAAACCCTGCAAGAGTGCAGCTGCACTTCCCGCCATGCCAGCCGCATCAACGACTAGTATTACAGGTATTCCCAATACCTTTGCCAGATGGGCCGTGCTCCCCTCTGAATTCTGTCCGCCTCGGCCATCGTAGAGCCCCATCACCCCCTCTGCAATGCCAACATCCCCTTGCAGCATGTGACGGAAAAATGTGCGTCTCACAGCCTCCGCACCCATCATCCATGTATCGAGGTTGTAAGAATCTCTGCCGCATACAGCGCTATGATGAGAGGGGTCAATGTAGTCCGGGCCTGCCTTGAAAGGCTGGATATTAAGACCTCTTTTTCTTAAGGTAGCCATCAGGGCAAGGGTAACGGTCGTCTTGCCTGTGCCGCTGGAGGTGCCTGCTATGATGAATGCGCTTTTTTGCATTTAAAACTATCCCTTCTCCCATTCCCTAAAAGCTAAATACAACTCCTTCGGCTCCAGCTTCCTGTTCTCCCCATCCTTCAGGAATTTCCTTAAGTCCTCAACCGTTTTTTCGTCGTGCGCCCAATTGCAATGCATACACGACCAGACCTTCTTACCCTTGCTGGAGATTATATATTCACCGAGCGTCTCATCCTCACAGGGGTAGAAGGCGCAGTAACACATGTTGCATGTCTCAAGCCGCTTGTGGCACGGGTACCATGGGCACTTTTCAAAGAGGTAGTTCCTTGCATCTACCCGCCTAAGCAGTATATCCCTAGAAGGAATCGGCATACTTTGTCTCGTAGCCCCTTGGCGTTATCATTCGGCCATCTTCGCTAACCGTCTGGCTGTTGCCTATAATCACCACTGTGAGCATACCTATCTTCTCACCTGTAAAATTTTCCAGGTCGGATATGATCACCGACTCCCCCTCACGGCAGGCATTAGTCACCACGGAAACAGGGGTACTGCCCTTTCTCGACTGAAGTATGATCTCCCTGGCCTTCTCAATCTGCTCCACACGCTTCTTGCTCTTTGGGTTGTAGAGGGCGATGACGAAGTCCCCCTCTGCGGCGCATTGAAGTCGCTTTTCTATCACTTCCCAAGGGGTGAGTAGGTCGCTTAGCGAGATGACGGCGAAGTCATGCATGAGCGGAGCCCCCGCCCTTGCCGCAGCAGCGCTCACAGCTGACAGGCCGGGAACGATCTCCACCTCAAGGCCGTATTTGCGGTTCAGCTCCAGCACAAGTCCTGCCATACCGTAGATGCCCGGATCGCCGCTGCTGACTACGGAGACTGTCTCTCCAGTATAGGCTATCTCCAGCGCCTCTTTGCAGCGCTCCACCTCTGCCGTCATACCTGAAGTGCAGAGCCTTTGATCTTTGATGAGTGGCGCGATGAGGTCGACATAGAGCTTGTACCCAACGATGACCGTCGATTCCTCTATCGCCTTCTTCGCTGCGGGAGTTATCTGGCTTATATCGCCGGGGCCGGTACCTACTACAAAAACCTTTCCTCCGCTATCGCTACCGTTATGCCGTCCATCTTTGTCTTTTTCAGCAACAACTGACATCTAAAACCTCCCAACATGGCGCATGGCTCGGCCACCGCCGGTACGCCTATATTTTTTTTCACAAGCTCTGAGCCTTCGAAATTCTCCCCTACTACATTTATCATATCTCTGGAGATGAATTTAAGCGGTATGCCGTTCTTTTCCGAAAGCTCGTGCAACCCCGCCTCGTCACTCTTATTCTCTACAGATGTTATCAGGCGAACTTCGCTTAAGTCCCGTCCGATCATCTCAAGACTTTTTTTAAGGGCATCCTCCAGCCTGCCCGCAGGCATCCCCCGTTTGCAGCCCATACCGATGATTAACGCCTTGATCGCCTCTGATCCGGTGGTAACCACAAAGTCACCACCACAGACAAGAGCCACCTTTTCCGCCAACCTGTTCGCTCCACCCTCATGCCCTGAAAGCGCGCTTATCGCATAACGCCCCATCTCATCAACAACTACAACGGCGGGGTCTGTGTGCTTGTCTTTTATATGGTCCTTGATGATGCGGGTTACTATCCCCATGGCCATGATGAATATAATGGCATCGTATTTTGGCCATATATCTGAGATCAGGTCTTTTGTGGAAGAGCCGTAGCGATGAGCTTCTACTTCTTTGACAGCTATTTGATCCGGGAGATAAAGGATACAGCTAAGTTCACTTTTTAGCTTTGCCCCGACTACGGCACCGTGCGATGTAATGGCGACCACTGCGGTGTTCATGACTCTATCTATTCTCCAGACCTATACATATGACTGAAATTCTTATCATACAAAAGTGATGCTCCCGCCTCTTTGCTCAGTACCTCACCCACCATAATAAGCGCTGTTTTGGTGATGCCCGCCTCTTTCACCTTTAGGGCTATATCCTCCAGCGTCCCCCTGACTATTTTCTCTTCGGGCCAGCTCGCCTTGTAGACAACGGCTATAGGTGTTGAGTTGGAATAGCCTTCCTTCAGCGTTTCTACGATATCAGCAAACTGTGCGATGGAGAGAAATAGCGCCAGCGTTGGCCTTGTGCGGACAAGTTCCCTCAGCGCCTCCTTTTCCGGCACGGGAGTTCTGCCTGCGACACGGCTCAGCGTTATTGTCTGGCAGACATCGGGCAGGGTCAGCTCCTGTTTCAGCGCTGCCGCTGCCGCCTGGAAGGAGCTCACACCTGGGATGACCTCGTAGTCAATACCCAGTTCATCCAGCACCTGCATCTGCTCGTTTATCGCCCCGTATATGGAAGGGTCGCCTGTATGAATGCGGGCAACATCGTGGCCCGCCTCTTTCGCTTTTTTAAATATCTCCTTCATCTCGTCGAGGTTCAGCTCTGCCGAGTTGTGGATATCCTTTGCCTTTTCAGCGTATTGAAGTATCTCCTTGTTAACAAGCGAACCGGCATAGATAACAACAGGGGCTTTCTCTATTATCTCTTTCCCCTTGAGGGTAATTAGCTTCGGATCACCGGGACCTGCACCTATAAAGTAGACCTTCATTTTTTGTTCCTCACAATGAGCGTGGAGAGATAACCCTCTTTTTCCGTTACATCAAAAGGCCCCTCCGCCCCGCTTACCAGCTTCTCACCTTCAAGCCCTGTACGGCTGCCAAGTACCGTTTCCTTTAAAAGCCCCATCTCCTCCAACAACTCAAGAACCTCGGGGAGTTTTTTCGCCACCTTCATGATGACGACTGTGTCGTTTTGCTCTATTACCTCTCTCAGCTCCACCATCGTCTTAGGGACGGGGCAGATGCAGACACGTTCGTCTTTCTCGGCAAGAGAGTAGTTCAACCTCGACGCCGTGGCGCTGTAGGCCGCTATGCCGGGGATCGTCTTAATGACAAGCTCAGGCATTGCTTCTTTCAGAGCGTTCAAAAGGTAGATATAGGTACTGTAGAGAAGCGGGTCACCGATGGTGAGGTAGGCGAGCACCTTTCCCTCTTCGATCTTTTCCTTAATGAGCAGGGCGGCGTTTCTATAGCGTTTCGCCAGCTCATCTTTATCCTTCGTCATGGGGAATTCAAGCTCTATAAACTCCTTTTCTACATCGAGTACTTTTTCAACAATGTCCCGAGCGACACTCTCCCCCTTCATCCGCGCCTTCGGTGCAATGATGATATCCGCCGCCTTCAGGGCATTCAGGCCCTTAATTGTCAGCAACTCCGGATCACCGGGGCCAACACCTATGCCGTAAAATTTAGTCATGGTTTTTATCTCTTTATCTTTTATGGAACATGGATTGTGCGGATTTAACGGATTTCAAAACAACAAGAAAAATCTTTATCCGTGTCATCCGTGTACTATCTCTTTTCTCACTATCAAAATACTCAGCGATTCTTCTTTATAAGTCCCGAACTCTTCAAACCCGAGTTCTATACAATCCTCATCTTCCAGTGAAAGATTAGAGGCGATGTAGAATGTGAAGCCTGTAAGACTTTCCCCATCAAGTTCCTGCCTGAGATACTTCAAGTTGTACTTAGGATCAAGGAGGATAACAATCCGGTCGTTCTCGCGAAACACCTTTTTTACATCCAGCCCCGTCCCACCGTGGAGAGAGAATATCCGGTAGCCGTCCCATCCCCTTGCGATTTTTGTAAAGGCGTACTGAACAGAACTGACGCCGGGGATATATTCCGCTTCCCTGCCGAAGCGCTTAGCCACAACCACGCCGAAGCTATGGAGCATTGGGTCGCCCGATGCTAGGATGACCACCTTTTTGCCCTGCGCCCTCTCTTCGAGGCTGCCCATTATCTCCCGGTAGTTTCCTTCTATGGAGAGTTTTTCTCCCCTGCAGCCTTCCGTAAAATCAGCGAGCAGCCTGGGCGAGCCTATGATCAGGTTCGCTCCGTCTATGGCCTTGCGGCCACGCAGGGTTATCAGATCCTGCGCACCGGGTCCGCAGCCGACAACGGTTATACCTTTAGCCATCTCTTTCCTGCCTCATTGCTGCCTATCAGTTCCTTCTGCATATTAAAAAGTAAAATGGTCTTCTCACTGTCTGTCCCAAGATAGGCATTTATCTTACTCCCTATCTCAACTGCAAGAGCATCAAGTAAATCTCCTCTCTTCTCACGCAGGAGTATTTCCACAATCCCTTCTATGGTTGGGGATTCCTCCATTTCTTCAAGCAGTCTCTCTTCAACTTTCCCTTTGAAAAAAATAATGACATCGGCATTGGCCGGAGGGGACTGCGAGCAGTGCGTCTGAAAATGACCACCCAGCACCTTGGCCAGTTTACCGGGATGCCCAGCAATTATATAGGGAATGCCCAGCCTTTCCGCCTCCTTCAGCGTAAAACCGAGGTGGTCGCCCGACTGAACAATGTGCGATTTATCCACCCTGTTGCCATAGTGCCTAAGCATCGCATCCTCGCTGATATTGCCGGGGGTGATGACGATCTCATCAAAACCGTTCTCATGGCAGAATTTGAGCTGTTGCAGGATGGTATTCTTAAAGGACTCCAGAGATTTCGGCTTCATAATCCCCGTTGTGCCGATGATGGATATACCACCGATGATACCGAGACGCGCGTTGTAGGTCGCCTTTGCTATCGACTCACCTTCGGGGACGGAGATGATTACATCAAGGCCACGGGGCGTCACTTCACGGACTGCATCATAGATCATCTGCCTCGGCACGGGATTGATAGCCGCCTCACCGATGGGAAGTTGAAGCCCCTTCTTCGTGATCCGGCCAACACCCTCTCCGCCATCTATGACTATCTTATGGTCATCACGAAAAGAGACTTCGGCGCAAATTTTCATCCCGTGGGTAACGTCCGCTTCTTCGACAGACTGCTTTACAACAGAGCATTTGGCTGTCTTCCCGTCTGATTCGATCCTGATGAAGGGTATGACAGCCCTTTCCCCATGCGGCAAGGTGAGAGTCACTTCTGCCGAGGTATCGACCTCCGTCAGAACAGTAAGCGCCGCTTTTGATGCGGCTGTTGCATATGTCCCGGTGGTATAGCCGAAGCGCTCAGTCATAATAAAAAAAGGGAGAGGACAAGCCTCTCCCCGTAAGTTTCTATATCAAACTTCAAGCTTAAGTTTGCCGACCTCGAAACAATTTTCAACAACAGGTGTATCTTCGTAGCGTTTCAGCAGCTTTACCGTCATGTAGGTAAAAGGTACCTCACAGGCAACAACCGCAAGATATGAACTTGCAAAAGTCAGCCATGAGGAGAGGGGTGTTGCTACCTCCCCGATGAAGAGCCAGAAACCAACCATTCCGGTTACTCCTGAGTAGAAGATTGCATCCAGCTTCAATATTTCCTTCCAGCTTAGCCTTTTGCCCAAAGACTTATCAAAGAGCTTTCTTCCCGCTGTGTAATGTACGGTAATCAGCGGAAGGATAAGTGAGAGCGAGTTTACTGCCAGATGTTGCAAATCCATCGGATCGAAGAAGAGTCCTTGAAGCAGAAGTCCTGCGGCAAAGCCAAAGAGTGCGGGAGCAAAGCCGAGTGTCAGGTAGATAGCCATCCCTCCGATGAAATGCAGTTCAGAAGGGCCTACGTTCATGTGGAAACCCTGCATGAATATGGAAAAGAAAATCGCAGCCAGTACCATCTTGACGATATCGAAAGGATTTTTTATAAATCCCTTTGCGTATAGTCCCAATACTCCCATAGCCGTTACATTTGCTATCGCCACCTTTGCCGGTGCAACAAATCCTGGTTCAATATGCATCTTATCTACCTCCTTAATTAAATGTTTTTATTTTTTTAATTTAACCCTAAAACCTTATTTATCTATGAATAGTACCTTTATAAATGCATTAACAATGGCCGCTGCCACCGTACTTCCACCCTTTGCACCCCGGTTTGTGATATAGGGAACCTCGTTTTGTGTCGTCAGGCAGACCTTCGATTCCTTGGCGTTGACAAAACCAACAGGAATGCCGACAACCAGTGCGGGACGAACACCATCGTTCTTTATCATATCGACGAGGGTGATGAGAGCAGTAGGTGCGTTACCTATGGCGACTATGTTTCCATCCAGCTTGTGGCCCAGCGACCTTATACCCGCCGCCGCCTTGGTGATGTTCTCCTCCTCGGCAAGCTTTATCACGTCAGGGTCTTTAAGAATGCAACTTACTTCATGTCCAAAACGCTTGTTTATTCCTGACTGAATCATGGTGACATCGGTATATATGGCCCGCTTTTCACCGATAGCCTTCATACCGGCACTGACGGCATCGTCGTGGAAGACCATGTTTCTAAGAAAATCAAAATCCCCCGTTGTATGGATGACACGTTTTACAACAGGCCGCCTGTCCTCCGGAATATCACCCTCTTCAAGGAAGGTCTCGATAAGCTCCATGCTCTTGTCTTCAATTGCACCGGGCTCCACCTTCGTAGCCTCAATGGAGGCCATGACCTCATCATACATCATATCCTTGACTATATCAAAAATGTCGGGGTGCAGGCCTATAGGCTCAAGCATCCGCCAAGGGATCTCTTTGCCGAGGGCAGCAATACCAGCCTCGATCTCCTCGGGAACGTCCTTCTTAAAATGCATCCCTTTAAAGAGAAAGAAGGGGTAGACGACGAGCTCCTCCATCCCTTTGTCTGCCAGTGCCTTGATGCCGTCACCGATAGACGGCTTTGCCAACTCCATGAAGGCCGGTTCGAACATATCTGTCTGGAAATATTTTTTCAATTTATCAACAACACTGTTGACCTGATCGTTCGCCTCACTTCTCCTACTGCCGTGGGCGGCGACTAAAAAACCTTTTTTCATAACTTTCATAACTCTCCTAACTCTTACCTTTTATTGATATTCATGATAAGGCATCCTGTGAGAGACCTGCAATATCATATATTTTATCCATGTCGACATGGCATCTTACATGGTCGGCCAGTTTCTTAAATCCCTCTTCCTTTCTTTCAAGAAAAGAGCTTGTTCCTTTGCCTCCAAAATTTATTCCCTTTTTCTTTGCGACGGATTGGAGAAAGCTTGTACGGAATTCGTCGTTATCAAATATGCCGTGGATGTAGGTTCCCCAGGTGCGGCCGTCTACACTTGCCGCACCGTCGCATGTCATGGCAGCCTCTCCGTTCCGGCTTGTCACATCGAAGAGCGGTTTTGTGCCGCCGGTATAAAAGCTCTCCCCCATATGGATCTCATAGCCCTTAATGCTGCCTGCCTCAAAGGGAAGGGCTCCCTTATTTGTCCCTGCCGCCTCCACCTGCACCGTCCTCTTTTCTTCCTTCATCACCGTCTTTATCTTGAGGTAGCCGAGGCCTTCCATGCTGCCCCCTTCCTCCGCACCCTGCGGGTCGGAAATACTCTCCCCCAGCATCTGGTATCCACCGCAGACCCCTATCAGGAAGCCGCCTCCGGCAAGGTGCCCCTTAATTTCTTCATCGTAACCCGCCTCTCTTAGATAGCGCAGGTCGGCAAGGGTGTTCTTCGTCCCGGGGAGAATGATAACATCCGTCTTACCTATAGGCTCTCCCTCATTAATATAGCGAAGGTTGACGGACTCCTCTGTCGCCAGCGGATCAAAATCGGTAAAGTTTGAGATCCTGGGCAGACGGATAACGACAATGTCCACATTATCCGCTGTAGCAGCTTCCTGCACGGAGTTGTCGAGTGCAACGCCGTCCTCTTCCTCCACGTATATACCACTGAACATGGGCACCACACCCAGCACGGGAAGCCCAGTCTTTTCTTCAAGAAAATCAAGCCCGGGCTCAAGGAGCGATACGTCACCACGGAATTTGTTTATTATGAAACCCTTAACCCGTTTTCGTTCACCTTCTTCGAGAAGTTCCAGTGTGCCTACGAGAGCGGCAAAGACCCCGCCCCGGTCAATATCACCCACGAGAATCACAGGGGCATCGACCATTTTGGCTGTCCCCATATTGGCTATGTCATTCTCCCGAAGGTTCACCTCGGCGGGGGAGCCAGCTCCTTCGATAACTACCAGCTTATATCCTGCCGCCAAACGGTCAAAACTCTCTTTGACAAAGCGCTTTGCCTCCCCCTTGAAGCGGTGATACTCTGCTGCCATCATACGGCCATAGACCTTACCCTGTATAATCACCTGAGACCCTTTATCGCTCTCCGGCTTTAACAAGATTGGGTTCATGTCGACATGGGGCTTCAGTCCCGCCGCTTCGGCCTGCATAGCCTGAGCCCGGCCTATCTCGTGCCCCTCCTCTGTTACAAAGGAATTGAGGGCCATGTTCTGCGGTTTGAAGGGAGCGGCAGCTATACCGTCCTCCCTGAAGATGCGGCAGAGGGCAGCGGTCAGGACCGACTTCCCCACATGGGAGCCCGTTCCCTGTATCATCAGAGCCGTGGTCATCAGCGCCTGCCTTGGAAAACAAAAAGCCGCCTTCGGAAAGAGGCGGCTTTAATATGGTAATGGTTTCTCATTTCTTTGCCTCGAAGAAATTAGATTATATAATCTATCCTGGCAGGTCTCCTGGCTCCCGGATCGTCCTACTTACCGCGCCTTCCCATCTTAAAGATAGTGGCCATTGCGGTTTTCGTACCCGGTTACAGTGGCGGGACCGCTCCCGATTCTAACGGGATTCCCTGTTGATCCCCCTCAAGGGACCAGGATAGAATTGCTCAATCAGCAAAGTCTAAAGTTAGCATAGCTTTGAGATTGTAGTCAAGGCCGAAAACCCCCAAATAATTGATAAAAGGGACCTAAAAAAATGCGCAAAAGCAATATGTGTCGCATATTGAGCAATATATGTCGCTCTTTTTGTTTTTTTATATGATACAATGGCTGCTGTTAGTGGATCATGGTGGGAACTCTGCGGCAGCTTACATATTATTTGTTACACTTTTTAATGTAGTTTAATAGAGGGAGGAGTAGAAATGTATAGCAGAGGAGACATTGCAGTTTATCCGGCACATGGTGTAGGGGTTATTGAAGCAATAGAGACGAAAAGCATTTCAGGGCAGGACTGTTCCTTTCTCATTATGCGAATACTGGATAACGACATGACCATCATGATACCAACTAACAATGTAAATAAGGTTGGGCTCAGGTCTGTCATAGACAAAAAGAAGGTAGATGGTATATTCAGTATCCTTCAGGGAGACTCTATACCCATCGACAGCAAGACTTGGAATAAGCGCTTCAGGGACTATTCAGAAAAGGTAAAGGTGGGTTCCACCTCTGATATTGCCGAGGTTATGCGTGATCTTATGAACCTTAAAAACCATAAAACTCTCTCCTTTGGTGAGAGAAAGATGCTGGACAATGTCAAAAATCTTCTGGCACAGGAAATTGCTATGGCGACAAATGACAAAGCCCATGAGGTCGAAGAAAGACTTACAGGGGTCTTTGACAATTGACAAAACAGGTAAAACATGAAAATATGCCCGGGATTTCCCGGGTTTTTTTTTGAGCGATGACTAAAGTTTCAGCAATCATACCTGCTGCAGGTTCCGGAAAACGGATGGGCGGCAATACGAGTAAACAATACCTGCAGATAGGCGGGCGGCCTATTATCGTGGAGACGCTTTCTGTCTTCCAGAAAGCCGGAATAATCAACGATATTATACTCGTTGCACCGGCAGCAGAACTAGCTGCAAGCAAAGAGATTATTGAAGCGGCTCGCCTGTCTAAGGTTATAGCCGTCATTGAGGGTGGGGCTGAGCGCCAGGACTCCATAAGGAATGGGCTTGCCTTGCTTAAGAATGACACAGATCTTGTCATAGTGCATGACGGAGTGCGCCCCTTCATAACAGAGGAAATGATAGAAAGCTCCGTTGCGGCGGCAAAAGAGGCAGGCGCTGCAATAGTAGCTGTTCCTGTAAAAGATACTGTAAAACGAGCAGAAGGCCTCTCTGTTATTGAAACTGTTCCCCGGGATGAGCTCTGGCTGGCACAGACTCCACAAGCCTTCCGCTGCGACATCATAAAAAAAGCCTACTCGGAA
Organism: Pseudomonadota bacterium; assembly: GCA_015222755.1. Classification (GTDB taxonomy): domain Bacteria; phylum Desulfobacterota; class JADFVX01; order JADFVX01; family JADFVX01; genus JADFVX01. Next base: position 11,479 of record JADFVX010000120.1, read on the forward strand.
GCTGGGAAAAACTCCTTTATCGGTACAGATGACGCCTCACTTGTAGAGGCCATGGGCAAGAGGGTAAAAATTGTTCCCGGTTCATATGAGAACATAAAGATCACAACAGCAGAAGACCTGATTTTTGCGGAAGCTATACTTAAGAACAGGAGTACATTGTAATGATGCGTGTCGGATTCGGTTATGATGCACACAGGCTTGTAGAAGGAAGAGAGCTCATCCTTGGTGGTGTAACGATCCCTTTTGAAAAAGGACTTCTCGGCCATTCTGATGCAGATGTCCTGAGCCATGCGGTTTGCGATGCCCTTCTCGGCGCCGCGGGCGAGGGGGACCTGGGAAGGCATTTCCCGGACAGCAACTCAAAGTTCAAAGGAATCTCCAGCCTTAAGTTGATGGAAGAGGTTAAACGACTTATAGCTGAAAAAGGATACGAACTCTCAAACCTGGATGTGACCGTAGTCTGTGAGAAGCCCAAGCTGGCACCTCATATTGGGAAAATGAAGGAAAACATTGCTAAAGCCCTTGCCGCTTCTAAAAATGCTGTCAATATTAAGGCTACTACAACGGAGGGAATGGGTTTTGCCGGCAGAAAAGAGGGTATAGCCGCATACAGCGTAGTGATGATACAAAAAAAGGGTTAGGCTTTTTTGCTTGCCCTTACATTTTTATTATGGTGGGCGATGGGGGAGTCGAACCCTCGACCTCAGGCTTCGGAGGCCTGCGCTCTATCCAGCTGAGCTAATCGCCCACGGCTAAACAATACAAAAACAGGGTGGAAAAGTCCAGTTTTATCCTTCTGCACAAAAAGCGGTGCTTGCTGCTGAATGCTGACTGGATTAAAGGGCGATAAAAGAAATTGACTTTAAAATATATCCTTGTATACACTGTTAAATCACGCTTAATCAATATGGATGCGGCCAATGAAAAAAACAAGGCAGACAATTGAGACACAGAAGACCTTAAGAGCTCAGATTGTCGATTCACTTAAAGAAGCCATTGCCACAGGACAACTGAAGCCCGGGGAAAAGATCTCCGAGACAAGGCTTTCCGAAGACCTGGGCATAAGCAGGACACCCTTACGGGAGGCTATTCAGACACTTGAGGCTGATGGTTTTTTAAAAGTCATCCCCCGGAAAGGGGCCGTTGTTAGTGATTTTTCACGAAAAGACATAGAAGATATATACGATATCAAGGCAGCGCTGGAGGGTCTTGCAGCCCGCCTCGCTACAGAAAATCTGACGGTATCAAATATACAGAAAATGGAAAACATAAACGGACAGCTTAGGGCTCTTACACTTAAGGGCGAGAGTTCCGCCGGACGATTTTTCAAGCTTCACAACGAGTTTCATGATATCTTTCTGCAGGCGGGAAATAACGATCGGCTGTACCAGCTCAACTGCCACCTTATGGATCCTTTCAAGCGTTTCAGGCTTTCATCGCTTGCCATACCGGGAAGGTTTGAAGAGTCTGTAAGGGCGCATGACGAAATCATAGAAGCCTTTAAGGTCAAGGATGCAAATGAGGCTGAGGAACTGGTAATAGAAAACGTTCTTGAAGGAAAAAGAGCCCTGATAAACAAGGTGGAAAGCAAGTAAGGCAGGAAAAACCATGTCAAAGGGGAAGTTATGAATAGCCAGCACTGCTGCAAATGTGGAAAATATCTTCCCGAGGGCTCGGCCCGATATATTGTAAGCATACGCCTTTTTGCAGATTTTGATGACAATATCGAAATTTCAGAGGGGAGTGAAGGCGACCAGGATAGCATAGAGTATCTTCTGCAATGCCTTGAGGGATTTGATGACAAGGAGGCGGAGAGTTATACCAACGATGAAATGGCTTTTTTGCTTTGCCGCCCATGCAGAAACCGCTTTGGAAGAAACCCCTTAAATAAGCCTGGATGTGATATAAAAAGTGGTGAGCGGCACACAGGCATCTTGCATTAGCAGAAAAAATCCTTTATGGTTTAACCATTAAAAATGGAGGTAACCTTTGGCACTCATTGAAGATCCGACAAGGGCGAGAAGAAAAGCAAGGGCAATAGTTTCTGACGTAGCTATATACAACCCTGAAAAGATAAAAGAAGGAATTACCAACGACAATATCTTTGAAGTCCTTGAAGAGGAGATTGAAGAGGGCCGTGTGCTTTACCGTGCAAGCGTCTCCTCGGAGATACTTGAAAAGGAGAACTACTATGATCTTGCCCTGGTAGATGTCCTCATAAAACAAAGTGGAAAGGTCGAGTCAAATATCTGGTAAACCCTCAGGGACTATAACCTTAACTGCAAGCAGAGAAGAGGCGGGGGACCGCATGGACTCCTTCCTCACAACGCATCTTCCACAACTTACCAGAAGCCGCATAAAGCAGCTCATATCTGACGGGCTCGTATCAAGCTCTTCGGGAAAGCCCGTAAAGCCTGGACAAAAGATTAGGGGAGATGAGACCTTTGAGGTAAGTCTCCCTGAAGCAAGACCCATTGAAGCACTTCCTGAAGATATCCCACTTAATGTTCTATACGAAGACAGCGATATAATCGTCATTGACAAGCCTGCAGGTATGGTCGTCCACCCTGCTGCCGGCCACTTTCAAGGCACTTTAGTAAATGCCCTGCTCTTTCACTGTAAAGACCTCTCCGGTATAGGTGGAATGCTTAGACCCGGGATTGTTCATCGTCTGGACAAGGGCACCTCTGGTGTTATGCTGGCAACGAAAAACGACCAGTCCCACAATGCAATGGCAAAACAATTCAAATCCCACTCCATAAGCAGAAAATACAGGGCCCTTATTTATGGTCAAATAGCCAGCTCCGGTACCGTCGACCTCCCGCTTGGAAGAAACCCGAATGACCGTAAAAAAATCGCTGTGATCAATGGTGGCAGAGAAGCCGTTACACACTGGAAACTTCTTGCCTCTTATCAGGGACTGTCTCTCGTTGAACTGACACTGGAAACCGGCAGAACGCACCAGATAAGGGTCCACCTTTCTCAC
>JADFVX010000020.1 GCA_015222755.1 Pseudomonadota bacterium
AGCAGGGTGTCAAGCTCATCACCCGATATGGAAAGAGGCGGCATGAGTACAATAACATTGCCCAGCGGCCTGATAATGACACCACGTTTCCTTGCCTCAATGGTAACCTTGTGCCCAGTGCGCAGTTCAAAGGGGTAGTCGATGGCGTTCTCCTTGTTCTGGACCAGCTCTATGCCCACCATAAAGCCTGCCTGTCTAACATCGCCTACATGGGGATGGGCCTTAAAGGTTTCCAGCCTTTTAGTAAGCTGACCTGTCTTGCCCTGCAGCCTGCCGATTGTATCTTCGGAATCAAAGAGGTCTATGCTGGCGATAGCTGCGGCACATGCGAGGGGGTTCCCCGTGTATGTGTGTCCGTGAAAGAAGGCTTTGAGCTCGGCATAGTCCCCTTTGAATGCCTCGTATATCTCTTCAGTGGCAAGTGTTGCCGCCAGGGGCAGGTAGCCCCCGGTGATGCCCTTGGCGACGGACATAAGGTCTGGCGATACGCCTTCATGCTCGCAGGCGAACATCTTCCCTGTCCTGCCGAAGCCTGTTGCCACCTCGTCTAGTATGAGGTGTATGTCGTACTTGTCGCATAGCTCACGCACGCCCCTCAGGTAGCCTTCCGGGTGCGTGATCATCCCTGCTGCCCCCTGCACCAGTGGTTCCATTACAAAGGCTGCCACTTCGCTGTGATGTTTTTTCATGAGTTCTTCAACATCAGCGAGACAGGCAAGGCCGCATCTATCCCGCTCAAGCCCCTTTTCGCAGCGGTAGCAGTGGGGCGACATGACCCTGTGTGCCTTAAAGAGGAGGGGCCTGAATATCTCATGGAAGAGTTCCATCCCGCCAACACTTACGGCGCCTATTGTGTCGCCGTGGTATGCCTCTTTCAGTGCGATGAACTTTGTTTTTTCCTTTTGGCCCTTTAGCTGCCGGTATTGGAAGGCCATCTTGAGCGCAATCTCCACGGCAGTTGAGCCGCTGTCGGAGTAAAAGACCCTCGTCAGTCCTTCGGGAACCAGAGTTATAAGCTTTTCAGCAAGTTCTATGGAGGGTACGTTTGACAGGCCAAGCAGCGTGGAATGGGCTATCTTGTCCAGCTGGACCTTCACAGCATCGTCTATCTCCTTCTTGCGGTGACCATGCACTGTGACCCATAGGGATGATACGCCGTCTATGTAGCGCTTCCCCTCCGTATCTGTTAGATAGCAGCCTTCGCCGGATTCTATGATGAGAGGCTCATCTGTCTCCCACTCCTTCATCTGGGTGAAGGGGTGCCAGATGTGTTTGCGGTCTATCTCGCTTAGTGTTTTTTTGTTTTTCATCTGGTTTTAACAATAATCCTTTTTGAATAAATAAACACCGGTTGAAAGTCTAAATAAAGTTTGAGCTAAGGCTCCTTACTTTTCTTTGCCGGCCAAAGCAAAGTAAGCAAAAGAAAGGCCGCCCACAACTTGGCCTTTGGCTTCCCTCGCTACACCGTTATCTGCGGCGGGGTCAAAAACTCGCTTTGCTCAGACAGTTTGCCCCCTTATCCCGCAGTTAACCGTTTCGCTCGGCTGCGTTGAATGGGAGAATTAAAAAAATAAAAGAGTATTGATATTTACTTTGTTTTATCTACTCCTAGCCTCTGTGGTTAGTAGTTATCTGTATGACTATTCCTGTGGGAATATCTTCCCAGGGTTCAGTATATTCTTAGGGTCAAATACCTTCTTGACTCCCCTCATGAGGTCTATCTCCTTATCCGAGAGTTCCATCCCCAGGTAGGGCTGTTTGCTCAGGCCGATGCCGTGCTCACCGGAGATGGTGCCGTTAAGATCAAGAGCGGTTTGGAAGACTTCCTTCGTTGCTGCTTCGGCTCTCTTCTCCTCATCTACATTTCCCTTGTTGAGCATGATGTTGACATGGATGTTACCGTCGCCTGCGTGACCGAAGTTCGCAATAGTAAGATTGTATTTTTTCGATATGGCCTCGAGTCTTTCAATGAGCTTAGGTATACAGTTTCGGGGCACGACTATATCTTCATTGATCTTTTTTGTTCCCAGCCTGAAGAGTGACGGAGATATGGCCCTTCTGGTATCCCAGAGTTTTTCTGCTTCCTTCCTTCCGGAGCTTTCCACTATATTGCCCGCACCGAAGCGCTTGCAGAGTCCTTTAAGTCTGGCCGCATCTTCTGAGACAGCGGCTCTTGAGCCGTCCGCCTCTATGATCAAAATGGCGCCCACTCCTTGCTTAAGGGGTATGCTAAGGTCTTTCTTTATGCAAGCCAGTGCCGATTTGTCGATAAACTCAAGTGTAGCTGGCACGGTCCCAGATGCCATTATGCCGGAGACCGCCTCTGATGCGCTTTTTGTGTCGGGAAACTCCGCATAGAGGGTGGCCTTTTTCTCAGGTTTCGGTATGAGGCGGAGTGTGATCTTTGTGACTATCCCCAGCGTACCTTCGGAGCCTATGAGGAGGCGGGTCATGTCGTAGCCGACTACTCCCTTGGCAGTCCTTGTTCCCGTGGATATTACCTCCCCTGTGGGCAGTATCACTTCAAGGCCAAGTACGTAATCACGGGTGACGCCATATTTGACCGCCCTCGGCCCGCCAGAGCCCATGGCCACGTTGCCGCCTATGGTGCAGAATTTCAGGCTTGAAGGGTCGGGAGGGTAAAAAAGCCCCATCTTCTCAACCTCACTTTGAATATGGCCTGTGATGACGCCCGGTTCCACGACGGCTACCATGTTTTCCATGTCTATCTCTATGATTCGGTTTAAGCGCTTTGTGGAGAGGACAAGCCCGCCCCTTATTGGAACGGAGCCGCCGACAAAGCCGGAGCCTGCACCCCTGGGGATGACGGGAAATTCTTCTTTAGAAGCCAGGTGCATTATCTCGGCAATCTCCGATGCAGAACCGGGGAATGCTACGGCCTCGGGCAGGGCGGCTTCGCCAGTGGCGTCGTAGGAGTAGCAGATGAGATCTTCCTTTTCCGTTGTTAGATGCTCACTGCCGAGAATCTTGCCAAGTTTTTTTATGGTGTTCTTATCCATGTCAGGATGGGGATTATACAGTTTTTTTTGTTTTTTTACGAGCCTATAGAATGGCGCTGTATTAGTAATATATAAAACTGTACGGTATTGTAGCACGTGAGTTGCCCAGTTTATACTTATCGCCCGAAAGGTGGAACTAAGAAGTACTCTTGGGGTGCAATATGGGTTGCGCATTTTTTATTTTTGTGTGATATGTTGAGACAAATGGACTAAATTGGAGATGGGTTCACATTAGAAGGCAAAGAAATTTCTACCGTCATTGCGAGCGAAGCGCGGCAATCTGTTTATTTATGGGCAAAGATTGCCGCGTCGTTTCACTCCTCGCAATGACCCCCGACATCAATAAGGAGATTAAGAAATGAAAAAAATAATATTGATTATTAGTTGCCTGTTCTTTGCTTCAAATGTCTATGCCCAGGAGAAAAAGCCTCTGCCGGAACAGGCGAGTGCGAGGGCAATAATTAGCATTAAAGAGGTCTTTGGAAATTACGAAACACCGCAAAAAGCTTCAGATGGTAAGGGTGGTTTCATAACATATAAACAGAAGAGAAGAAAAGCAATAGCAATAACCTTTCATGACAAAAATGGAAAAGTAATCAAAAAAATTGAATTTGTTAAAGAAAAAAGAGACCGAAAAATTCATAAAAAAACAGAGTATGTTTTTGGCCGTGGTAAAAAGTATGTCGCAATAACAAACCGGGTGACCACCCGTTTGTCTGATGATGAGCACTGGAAGACAGGACAGTTCTCCAAAGACAGTAATGAGATCACATATTACGATGAGAGAGGTAATGAATTATTTAGGCTTGAAGGGGCAAACTTTAGATGTGAGGCTATTTCTGAAAATGGGGAAAGGATTGTTTGTATTTATTGGGCACCAGAACTTCTGGAAGCTGTCTCATCAAAAGTTAGTAAGAACCCGCCTAAGTGCAAAGTTTACGTTCTAAACAAAAAAGGGCAAATAATACATGAAAGGGAAGATTTTTATATTTATTCAGATCCAATTATCTCACCTTCAGGCGAATGGCTTGTTTACGAGCATGGCAATGATATTGTTAAACGGTTGAATACTAATTCTTTTGAGGTAATCAGTATTCCTATGTCTAAAGTACCTAAATTACGTGACATAAGGGATGATGGCGGAATACTGGTTAGGGAATTTAAAGGCCTGGATGATAAAGGTAGAAGGAAATTTTTAATGAAGGCCTACTCTCCAGAAGAAGATATTTTGAGAGACCTAGAGGTGGTCTATGAAGATTGATTTTAAAATCAAAGTGTATATCTATTCTGTGATCTGCGTTCCGATGCCTTTGTCGGTGAAGATCTCAAGCAGTAGAGCATGCTCTACCCGCCCATCAATGATGTGAGTCTTGCTGACACCCCAACCCAGAGCCTCAAGACAGCACTGCACCTTGGGAATCATGCCGCCCTTGATGGTTCCTTCTTTTATTGCGGCATTTACCTTTTTACGTGTCAGGTTTGTCATGAGCTTGCCATCTTTGTCTTTAACGCCCTCCACATCTGTGAGGAGCACAAGCTTTTCCGCAGTCAAGGCCTCTGCCACTTTGCTGGCAACAAGGTCGGCGTTTATATTGTAAGTCTCTCCATCGGGGCCGACGCCTACTGGTGCAATAACGGGAATAAAACCGCCTTCGTCCAGCGTATCCAGTATTTCAGGATTGATCTTTTCCACATCGCCCACCATTCCGATATCGATTATCTCGGGGGGTTGATCTTTCTGGTCCTGGCGTTTGAGGCGCTTCTTTTTGCCAGTTATAAGCCCGCCATCTTTTCCTCCAAGACCGACGGCACGCCCCCCTTGGGTATTTATGAGATTTACTATCTCCTTGTTGACCCTTCCTACAAGCACCATTTCGACAACGCTCATAGTCTCGCTGTCTGTGACGCGGTAGCCATCGACAAAGCGGGGCTCCATACCCATCTTCTTCATGACCTCGCCTATCTGTGGGCCGCCTCCATGGACAACTACAGGGTTGATCCCTATGTGCTTCATAAGGATTATGTCCAGGGCGAAGCTCTTTTTAAGGGTATCATCTACCATTGCGTGTCCGCCGTATTTGACGACCACAGTCTCCCCCGAGAATTGCTGTATATAGGGGAGTGACTCTATAAGTACCTTTGCTTTTTCAATCAGTCTCTGCATCTTTACACCACGAGGTGCTGTCATTGACATCCACTTTGTAAGTGGGGATCAATAACAGCTTTAAAAATTATAAATTAACCTTACTCGGATGCCCCGACTTGTAGGAGGGGAACATCACTTTTTATAGTATATATCTGCTTAGGTCGACATCTTTTACAACGCCTTCCAGTTTTTTATCAACATATTTAGTGTCTATGACTATTTTGCCGTTTTTCATCTCCGGTGCATCAAAGGAGATCTCGTCAAGCAGCTTTTCCATAATCGTATGTAGCCGCCGCGCCCCGATATTCTCCATCCTCTCGTTTACCTCTTCTGCCATTTCTGCAATACGAGAGATAGCTGCCTTCTTGAATGTGATTTCTACCCCTTCTGTCTCAAGAAGTGCAGTGTACTGTTTTATCAACGCATTCTTGGGCTTTGTCAGTATGGAGAGCAGGTCTTCCCTGGAAAGAGCGTTCAATTCGACCCTGATTGGGAAGCGCCCCTGAAGCTCGGGAATGAGATCTGATGGTTTTGAAATGTGGAAGGCCCCCGCTGCGATGAAGAGTATATGGTCTGTCTTTACCATGCCGTACTTCGTATTTACCGTAGACCCTTCGACTATAGGCAGCAGGTCACGCTGGACGCCTTCACGGGATACGTCAGGGCCCTTTCCACCTTCACGTCCTGCCACTTTATCGATTTCGTCGAGGAATATTATCCCCGATTGCTCAACCCGCTCAAGGGCGTTTTTGGTCACCTTGTCCTTATCGACCAGGCGCTGTGCCTCCTCCCGGGTCAGTATTGAAAATGCCTCAGGCACAGGCAGTTTTCTCTTTTCACTCTTGTTGGGAACGAGATTGCTGAAGATATCCTTTATGTTTATATCCATCTCTTCCATGCCGCCAGGCGTCAACACCTCTATCATGGGAGAGGTTTTTTCAGTTACCTCCAGTTCAACACTACGCTCGTCCAGCTTCCCCTCGCGCAGCATTTTTCTGAACTTCTGCCTTGTGTTTGCATGTTCTTCCCGGGCCTTTTCAAGTTCTTCACTGCTGCCTGAGGGAGAGAAGGGCAGCAGTATGTCGAGAAGTTTTTCCTCTGCGGCTTCCCTTGCCTTGACTTCCACCTTTTCACTTTCTTCGGCCCTGACGATATTAATGGCCAGTTCCGTCAGGTCACGGATCATAGATTCCACATCACGTCCTACATAGCCCACTTCTGTGAACTTTGATGCCTCTACCTTAATGAAGGGTGCGTTGGTGAGTTTAGCAAGCCTGCGGGCAATCTCCGTTTTCCCCACACCGGTAGGGCCTATCATTATTATATTTTTAGGTGCGATGTCGTCACGTATATCTTCCGGAAGCTGCTGCCTGCGCCAGCGGTTTCTGAGCGCTATGGCGACAGAGCGTTTAGCCTCTCCCTGGCCTATGACGTAACGGTCCAGTTCTGAGACGACTTCTCTTGGTGTGAGAGTGTTCATTTTGTCTAGGTTCAAGGTCTTTGCCTGTCCTTAAGTTGTTGGTTTGTAGAAGGCTACAAATTATACACTAACTGCATATGTAGTCAAGCTGTCTTGGTCTTGTTTTGGCGATAAAAAAACGCCCTGCCGCCTCTATGAGGAGGGCAGGGCGCTTTATTTTTTTGTCTCTTGGCTTAAGCCTTATTCTGCTACCAGTTTGGCTTCTTCCATGATGAGGTCAAACTTGTATCCGCTGCCGAAGTCCTTGTTCAGGGTTAAAGGGCCTTTTGCAACAACAATGCTGCCGGCTTCTATGGTGTCTTGAGATGTTACTACCAGGTCATTTGCTCCTTCTGCTCCAGTGCCGTCCTGTATATGGTACCAGTTGGCATTCATAATGAAGCCGCTAGCCTTTACAATCTTCCCCTTAACACTAATAGTCTTCCCGCCGAGTTCTGCTTTTTTAGTGAACACTTCTTCAACTGTGTAGCCGCCTTCCGCCTTTGCGATGTCGCCCTTTGCCGGAGCTGCAGCCTCGGCCGATGCGGCACCGCCGCCAGCACTTTGGCCACCTGACGCCTGTCCGGCAGCATCAATAATTATCGCCCCTGTAAAGAGAATAGATTCGAAAGTCCTGTCAAGAGACTTGCTCTGGAAATTTTGCATTATTGAGCCAGGGCCCAAGGTGACTTTGTCGCCGACTTTTACCTTTATTGACGGGCCTGCCGCCCAGAACTTGCTGCCATTACTTTCAAGCTCAACATAAGTATAGCCACCTGCATCCATAGTTGTGACTACTGTTCCTCCCTCTGCTGCCGGTACCCCTACGTTGCTTTCAATGGGTGCTGTATCCTGAGGAGTCTCCTTCTGGCATGCTGTGAGTGCCAATGCAATGAATAAAACGTTTAAAATATTTCTCATGTTTTCACCTTTCTCCTTGAGTTTGTTTTTTTAGAACTTTTGATGGTAACATCGGTGCCGCTTAAAAATCAATCTTTTTGAGATATTGGAGGCCGTAGATCTGAAATATGATCGTTTATGCCTGTTTGTAAAGCCTTTTTTTAACAACCTTGTCCTTATGCCAGCAGCGTGAGAGGTGTCCAGCACCCATATCAAGTGCATGTGGTTCTGCTTCCCTGCACTGTGAAGTGACAAGGGGGCAACGTTCCTGAAAGCTGCAGCCTGAAGGAAGTTTCAGCAGGTCGGGGACGTTGCCGGGGATGGTGTTCAGTTTCTCCCCTCTTTTCTCCATGCCTGGTATGGAATTTAGCAGCCCCACCGTATAGGGGTGTCCCGGCCTGTTGAAGATGTCCTCCAGACTTCCGTACTCCACAATCTTTCCCGCATACATTATTCCAACCCGGTCGGCCATCTCGGCAACAATACCGAAGTCATGGGTGATCAGCAGCATCGCCATGCCAAGTTTCTCTCGCAGTTCCCGGAGCAGTTCCATGATCTGTGCTTGAATAGTAACATCAAGTGCCGTTGTCGGTTCATCGGCGATGAGCAGCTTCGGTTCACAGGCAAGAGCCATGGCAATCATAATTCGCTGGCGCATCCCGCCGCTCATCTCATGGGGGTAGTTGCCTGCCCTGCTTTCCGCGTCGGGTATACCCACAAGTTTGAGCATCTCCACTGTCTTTGCCAGGGCATCGGTTTTTTTTAGCCTCTGGTGGAGGCGGACGGCCTCCATAATCTGGTTGCCAACAGTATAGAGTGGATTGAGGGAGGTCATAGGTTCCTGGAATATCAT
>JADFVX010000021.1 GCA_015222755.1 Pseudomonadota bacterium
CCGCAGGTTTTTATCACGCTGCCTTTCTGCAAGTCCCCTGAGCAGCTTCAAGGCCTTTTCTTTTTCCTTGATCTTTACGAGAAGACGAGCCAAGTCCACAGATAGCTGGAAATCCCAGGGCTTTAACTTCCAGGCCTTCTGAAGCAATCTAATCGCCTCATATCTATATTTGCGCTCCTTGAAATTCCCTCTGCCTGTAAGAAGGGTTTTTAATGCTTCGACCTTATGTCCCTTCTTGTGTTGAAGGGCAGCAAACTTCTCCCATGCGTTACATTCTTTTGGAATATATCGTGTCGCCTGAGAATACATACTGATAGCCTTGTCGGGATGATTGATTCCCTCATAGTACTCTGCCACCATTTTGAAGCTCGCCCATGAAGCGGCAAACTGTCTGGTCTCGGCAAACAATGGGGCTAGTTTTTGATGGATTTCATGCGCATCGGGGCTTTCTTCAAGCATCTTTTGGTACAAAGTGATAGCCTTCTTCTTATTGCCCTTTGCCCTCGCCTTTCCGGCCGAGACCAAATGATCTGAACGGCTGTTGTTTTTTTTACACCAAAACATACCCACTCCTGATTTAAACGGTCCCCATACCCTGCGTATCTTCCTTAGGATTGAAAAAATAAAGGGAAACATATTATAACAGAATTCAAACCAAAAGTAGTTATAGGTTTGTTAAAAAACTCTTCATTATGCGGGTAAGAATATAATTACAGGTATCCAACTGCCAAGGGGTGGGGTTATTATAATGGGAGGTGTCCCAATACTGTTCGGTATGAAAATTTCCCCAATTTAAAGTCAATAAATCTGTAGATTAGCCCACTTATATATTGCGATATTTGCTTGCAAATAAACAATTAAACAACGTTCCTTTATTTTAGCATTATTCAAAATATCTTTATTAATGTTGTCCCCCATGGTATATAATTTTTAAAGAGTTGCAGCCTTGAGAAATAAGGTGTGGATATCAAGAAGGAGGAAAATAGTATGCGAAAACTGCTTATCTTTTTAATTTTAGTGTTCTTTTACGCCATCCCTGCAAGCGGAGAAACCGTTAAGATAGAGACGCTTTTGGATCAAATGATCAGCGCTTATGGAGGTGAAGAGAATCTGAAAAAGCTTAACACTTACAGGCAGGAATGGAGTTTGACTGCAGCCATGTCGGGGGAAAAGGGATTCGACAGTCGGAGCGTGGCCCTGCCGGACCGTCTGAGAGTGGAACTCGTCTATTTTGCCCATAATGAGATTCGCATTCTGAACGGAGACGGGGGGCTGAAAATCTATAACCGTACTCAAAAGAAAAAAGTTCAAAGCCCCGGACTGGATGCTATGAAGCTGCAGCGAATGCGGCTTTACCATCCCTTGACCTTAAAAGAGAGACTCCACAATAGCAGTCTGACTCAAAAAGAGGGTTTCCATGTCATTATCCTCTCGGAGAAGGAATTGATTACGGAATACTACATAAATCCTTCTACCTTTATGATTGAAAAGGTGGTCGGTCTTATTCAGGCCGGTGGCATGTCAATGGAGTTTAAAACACTCTATTCCGATTTCAGGAAAGTAGACGGCGTTGTCCTGCCCCACAAAGAGGTCAAATTTGCAGGTGCTACGAATACAGCGGTTTTGACATTGAAAAAAATAGAACTGTTGAAAATGCATGATGTGAAATTGTTTGAATTAAAATAATAAAGATTGAAAAAACGCCTTAGGGGCCGTTTTTTATGGTTAATTAGTCTTCATCTCATTCATAATCTTCACCCATTCAATTTTCTTCCCGGTCCGTCGACCCTTTATCCTTTTTAAGTGACCCAAAATAGGGTATATTGTAGGCAATGGAAAAAGAAAGGCTTGCCAGGGGCATTGTTCATATTGTCCTTGAGGACGGTTGCTGATGGGGTTTCCCGAATGCTGAAGATATCGGAGAGAGTCTTTGTCTCCGAGAATGAGATGGAAATTAGCGCCGTCCGCTCCTCAGGTGCGGGAGGCCAGAATGTTAACAAGGTCTCAACGGCTGTACATCTCCGTTTTGATATCCGGGCTTCCTCCCTCCCGGTTTTTTACAAGGAGAGACTACTCAAGCTTGGCGATAGCCGGATCACAAAAGATGGCGTCATTGTAATAAAGGCGAGTGACACCAGAAGCCAGGAGAAGAACAGGGCCAAGGCAGTTGAGCGCCTCATTGAGCTTATAAAAACCGTTGCCCATATTCCAAGGAAGAGGAGGGCCACAGGGCCGACTAAGGCATCGAGGCGAAAGAGGATAGATGCCAAAGTCCGAAGGGGAAAGGTCAAGGCGCTGAGGGGCAGGGTCGGTGATGATTAAGGTGTAACCTGAATCCTGCAAGTAATACGGGATTCGGTTGCCAATTCAGGCACATAAGCTGCGTTGGCTTCACGTTTTTTGTGCTCAATGTAGCTTTGCTACGCCTGCGCCAAAAAACGTTTGCCGACTTGCTTCTGTACCCGACTTGACAACCTCGATCCTCGAACCACTTGCAGAATTCAGGTTCAAAAAAAATAATAGTTTTAGAAAGGAGTTAAAATGGCGAGAACTAATTATTCCTTTGCCAAGCGACAGAAAGAACTGGAAAAACAGAAGAAGAAAGAGGAAAAAATGAAGAAGAAAGAGGCAAGAAAAAAGGGCCTCCTGGAAGAGGAAAGCGGTGAAGTGACAGAGGCTGAAGGTGGCGGTACCCTGGAAGAGGGTAGCGACGAATAAGCTGCAATGGACGGAAGGAACAGGGCCGACATAAAGGCCGGCATTACTGTTGAGGTTGTGGAGAAGCATAACCAGCGGACTGGAAAGGTGACGAAAGGGCTTGTGGAAGATATACTCACGAAATCTTCAACTCACCCCCACGGAATTAAGGTGCAACTTGGAAATGGCATTGTGGGGAGAGTCAGGAATATTATAGCCGACAATTGCGTCAACTAAGATCAGCAGGCGCAATAAATGAATTTGTCCCTTTTTTTTGCTTTTTTTGCTTTATTTCTGATTAATATCCGCATAGGCGGATTGATGGCAAGTCAATAATAATGGTTGATGTTGGAGTAAAAGGTCAGAAAGTGTTTGCCACGTAAGGCATTATGATGTATTATAGCGTCCTTGCTGGATATTAATGATGAAAATGTGGTGTGGAGTTATTCCATATAGGATGGGGGCTAAATGCAGACAGGCAAGTCGTCCCTATTTCTTCTCCCAGGATGGGTATTAAACAGCGCTTTTTAGGAATTTATCCGGGTAAAAATAAAAAATGAAAGAACGAGGCAAAGGAATTTGGAAATAAAAGTATTCGACAACCAGATTGAAAAGGCGCTCAGGGACCTTAAAAAGAAACTTGCCATGGAAGGGACATTTCGTGAACTTAAGAAACGTCGATTCTTTATGAAGCCTTCAGTTAAGAAAAAGCTCAAGCAGAAAGAGGCTGAGAAGCGAAGGCAAAAGGCAAAAAGAACGCAGAGTAGATATAACCGTTAGAGCCTCACTCTATTTGTGCCCCAGAAAGTATGTGGGAATGCCTGGCTCTGACGGGAGATGTTGTTACGCAATGGGAAGAACTTGAAAGCCCGAAGCAGTACAAACTGCGCCGGGTTTTTTTAGTAACTCAGAAGCGGTTGCTTGATGAGAATTATTTGTTAAAGCACATCTCCGGCTTATCCACTATTTTAGGTGTTAGGCCTCTATGATCGTTGATGTGCCTGGTTGGCCCTCAAGGGCGATGGAGTTAAGGGGTTGAACATTAAGTAAATTTATCCCCTTTTCGCACAAATATGGATAATAATGTGCTCTGACTATTGTGCCAACAAGATAAATATGCTTTTACCCCGGTCTGTGTCATATCCCCCCCATAATCCTGAATCCTGAGACCGATTCTCCTCGTTTGCCGGTCCCCCTTTGTGTTATAATTTTTAGATTATTCTCCTTTTGCGCTCCAGGCCAAACAGCAGATAAAAACAGGCACGTAAAAGGCATTTTAAACAACTTTTGAAAAAGGAGCGGTGTAATAATGTCAAAACCATCTGTGGGGGGCTTAGTCGCCACATCCTGTACAAAATGTAAGCTCGAACTGGAGCATACCATCATGGCCATGGTGGGAGATAAAATTGTCCGGGTCAAATGCAGAACCTGCGGCAGCGAGCATAATTACAAGGATAAAACGAAAAAAGAGGCGGTAAGGAAAAGGACAACAGCCAGCGCCAAAAGGGCCGTTCCGGTGAAAAACCCGGAAAGGGCGTGGGAAGAGGCTATGAACAAGGTGACCGGGGCGGACATCCCCTACGACGGTACAAGGTCATACAAGCCGGGTGAGGTTGTCGCTCACCCTATTTTCGGCAGCGGTGTCGTGCTGGAAGCGTCGGAGAAAAAGGTTGCCGTTATCTTCAAAGACAAGGCGAGGAAGCTCGTCTCAGGCAACTGACATAGGGGCAGGCTTGCAAGTATACTTTATCTAATCACAAGTAGTGTCAATTTTTAAGTTTAATAGGGATACATCCCCTCAACCTGAAATCCTTCCTTTATTTAAGATAATTCTGAGGACTCCATACTTAATTCAGGCCCTAAATGGGACGGTCTGGAATTAAAGGGCACTTAAATCTCCCCATTAGAGAATGCCCTCTAACCCCTTAGAAGTTTATCACTCTCATACCGATAGAAATTACAGTGTTACGCTTTGAATGTTATTCCTGGTAGTCCATTTCTTTATCATAGGAAAGGGCCATGCCATTGTACCTCTTAATGGGGTGAAATCCCTGGAGTCAGCAAAATCAGTTGAAAAGCCGGGTAGCCCTCCTATCTCTCCACCAGCACCTCGTCTACCATTATCTCGTACATGGTGAGAAGAGACATGAGCCAGGAGAGGGTAGACTCGGCCCCCTGGTTGGCGTTTACGCCAATCGCCTCAATGCCGTCACAGCAGCCACCTGTTTCAAGAACGCAGACCTGCTCGCCAAGATCGTTCTGTCCCAGGAACCAGCCCAGACATCTTTTTGCCTCTTCCATCCACTTCATATCCGCCGTTGAGCGAAAGGCCTCGGCGCAGGCCTCTATGAGAGACATTGCCTCTATCGGCTGCTGGTCGAATGTAGCTGAACTCCCGTCGCGATTATGCCAGTCGGCATTTCCAATGATTGAGAGATGCCCCTCAGGGGGGGTCTGTTGCTCCAGCAGCCACTCAAGGGCGGTCAATCCCGTCTTGTGCATCCGAGGATCCGGTATCCACTGTCCGGCAAGGATCAGCGCGTGGGGGATCTTTGCATTGGCATAGGTTACGATCTCCTCGCACCATGGCCAATCCTTTGAAGCACATTTACCAAAGAGGGCAAAGAGCTTCTCCGCCAGCTCCTGTCGAAGCCTGCGGGCATTCGCATCCCCCCCGAAGACCTCCATATAGGCCTGGAGACCCACGATGCCGAAGGCCCAGGCACGGGGAGATATAAATGTTTCCATGGCGCTTAGTCCCTCCAGAAAGAGGCTGGCTGCCATGTTGCGGATAGCTTCATTAGGTGCGCATTTAACGGCGACGCCCAGTCCCCATATGGAGCGCCCCTGTGAATCCTCGCTTCCCGCCTCTTCCAGCCAGCGCCTGTCATAGGACATAAAGTTCCTGAAACTCCCCTTTTCGGGATTGAAGGAGTGGTGCATAAAGGAGAGATATGTCTGAATAAGCGGTATGACGGACTTGTCCTTGAAGAGTGAGTAGTGCATGCCCGCCACGATAAGGGCCCTTGCGTTATCATCGACGCAGTAGCCGTGATGGCGGTCCGGCATCGAATATTTGGCATGCTGCAGCATACCCGTATCGTCGGTCATGATCTTCAGGTGGCTAAGGTTTACATCGGGGAGTTCGTAGATGATCCGTGCATCGATCCTTTCTGCGATTTGCTGTATCGGCTTATCTGCCCTTCGTTTCAACGCTTCATCGGTGAGAGCAAGGTAGCTCTTCCCCACCTCCTGCCAGACCATGGAGCGGCCCATTGCATAACCTTTTTTACATATAGCGCTTCTCTTCTTCTCATTCTTAAGGAGGGCGCAAATCTCCTTCGACATTGAATCAACACTGCCAAAGGGAACGATAACCCCCCTGCCGTTTGCGAGCAACTCCTCGGCATACCAGTAGGGGGTGGCAACGATAGCCGCACCGAGTCCCATGGCGTAGGCGAGGGTTCCCGAGACGATCTGTTCCTTGTTTAGATAGGGGCTAACGTAGACGGCCGCCGAGCTTATATATTTCGTCAAGGTCTCGATATCGACAAAGCGGTTGTGAAAGAGCACACTCTCCTTCAGGCCCAGGCGCCTTACCTGCAGGAAAAGAGACTGCCTGTAAGAATCTCCATGTTCCTTTTTGATATGGGGGTGCGTCTCTCCAAGGATGATGAATACGGCGTCGGGATGGTGCTTCAATATGGCGGGCATGGCATTTATCATGCCCTCTATCCCTTTTCCGGGGCTTAGAAGGCCGAAGGTGAGCAGTATTCGGCGGCCTTCGAGACCGAGCTGCTTGCGGAATGTACCGGAGCTGTCGGGCTTCACATCCGGTATGCCGTGGGGTATGTGGACAATCTTCCCCTCATCGATGCCGTAGACCTCCATCAGGAGAGAACGCGCCTTATGGGCCATTACCACGAGAGCCTCGGAGTGACTTGCCAGTTCACTGGTGATTATGCGCTGCTCTTCTGTTGGATTTTCGAGGATCGTATGGAGCGTGGTGATGACGGGCATCCTCAGGTTTTTCACCATATGGATGATGTCAGCGCCGTAACTTCCGCCGAATATACCAAACTCATGCTGCAAAATGGCCACATCAAACTTGTGGAGATTGAGAAAATCTGCCGCGCACAGGTAGTCTGAAAGAACGTTTGCCCTTACCTGAAATTTCACTCTATCGTTGTAATCGTACCCCTCTTCAACATCATCCATGGCGATAGCGACAAGATTGTTGGCCTCATCTTCCATCTGACCGGCAATGGCGTTGCACAGGTCGGTAGTAAAGGTTGCGATTCCGCATCGCCGTGGAAGATAATTTCCGATAACGGCTATCTTTTTGAAATCACTCATATGCTTGCCTCCTTCGGATATACAAAATCATTATTTTCACGCAAAGAGTAATTTAATTATTCGCTCTCCTCAGTTTAATATCCACAAACTTACTCAGGTCTGCCGGATTAAGCCTTAATAAACCTCGACAGAAGGTCCTTGACGGGAAGAACGGCAAGGCCCGATGCCGTATCAGACATGGAATAGGGAATAACCAATTCACCGTTATGTATCATTGCCCCGCATGTATAGAGAACATTTGGCACATAGCCCTCCCGTTCATCTTCAGTGGGTCGAAGAAGCGGTTCCGGCAGATGGCCTATCACTTTCGAGGGGTCGTCAAGGTCGAGCAGGCAGGCGCCTATGCAGTACTTGCGCATGGCGCCGACGCCGTGGGTAAGAAGTATCCATCCCGCCTCAGTTTCCAGGGGAGAGCCGCAGTTCCCTATCTGTATAAATTCCCAAGGGTATGTGGGCTCACTGAGAAGCGTCGCCTCGTGCCAGAAATGGATATTGTCGGAGGACATGATGAACATGTTTTCACCGTCCTGGCGTGAGATCATCATATACTTCCCCTTTATCTTCCTGGGGAAAAGGGCCATCCCTTTATTCTGTGCCGCCACGCCGTTTAGTGTCTTGATTCTGAAGGTGACAAAATCTTTCGTTTCCAGCAGCATGGGAAGGATATTGAACCCGTTATAGGCCGTATAGGTCGCATAATACTTCATTTCACCCGTTTCATCTATGAAACGGACAAACCTGGCGTCTTCAATCCCCCTGCTCTCGTTTTCCGACACGGGGAAGATGACCTTTGTCGATATCCTCCTGTCTTTTCTGAACTTCAGTTCATAATTTGACCTGGCAAGCCAGAGTATCTTGTCGATCGTTTCGTGAAGCAGCGGGTAATGCTCAGGATGACTATCCAGCTCATTTTGTATCGAGCTGTTCAAATCATAAAAACTGAAGTGATCGGGGAGCCTACCCAGGATATGCTCGGAAACCTCGTTGAGCGTCTCCATATCTTCCAGCTTATAGCGGAAGGTATGGTTGTCGTATGTGGGATTCTTTATCACCTCCGGCGTTTCAACATAACGGCTTACCACATCGAAACAGAGGTCGTTTTTTTTATCGAGGACGCCGCTCCTGAACTCAATAGATGAGATATGCCCCTCGCCGGTGGAGCGAAAACTGAGGATGACCCTTCTCTCCCCCTTTGCCACGCCCTGCTGATCAGGGTGGTCTACGATGGAAGGGTTAAAAAAGGCGGCCGCCTGTATTGAATATTCGTGGGTAAAATAAGCCCCTATGAGGGTGCGCCTGTCGTCTGATATTTTAATGTCGGCAGGGATATATCTTGCTACCTCATCAAAATTTCGGGTGAAGATCTGCCTTACATCCTTGTGCCGAGCAGCAAAGTCGGTAATGACCTCTTCCAGGTTAGCATGAACTTCATCCTCAGAAAGGGACCTGATGCGGTCTATTATATGCCGGGTCCGGTTCTCTCCTCCCGGAAGATAAAATTTAGCGATAACCCTGGTTGGTTGGGCGGTGAACTTCTCCTTACGCCTTTCTACATTGATTGGTTTTTGCGGTGCTTCCATGTTTCCTCATCGATGCATTAAAATTTTAAGCTTAAATTGGGGTATCTTCTATAATCCTAAAAAGCAATTGGACACAGATTTTCACTGATTTATTATGATTTTTAAAAGCCTTAGGTCAAAGAAAGGTTTAACCTTTGTGGTTAAAAATTCCATAAGAGATTTATCTGTGATAATCATAACTTATCTGTGTCTAACTGATATTTTTAGGTTAATTACAGCGGGGGCCTTACCCTTTTGCCCATGCACATCTTCACCAGGTCTTCTATTCCGGCCGTCCCGGCACACATGACGGAATCGGCGCCGCCCCAGTATATCTTTACGGTGCCGTCATCTTCAGGGACTGCCCCACAGGTAAAGACAACATTTGAGACATAGCCTGTAATCTCCCAGGGGGCTTCAGGTTGAAGTATCCAGTCATCGGAAACGCCGATGATCTTTGAAGGATCTTCAATGTCGTGAAGGGCGACACC
>JADFVX010000121.1 GCA_015222755.1 Pseudomonadota bacterium
CATCTTCGGTTCGAACTCCCAACTCCGGGCCTTGGCGGAAGTCTACGGATGTGCGGACTCCCAGGAGAAGTTCCTGCACGACTTTGTAGCGGTGTGGAACAAGGTAATGAACCTTGATCGCTTTGACCTCGCCTGATCGTAGCATAAACGTCTTCGAGGGCTTCTGAATTGAAATGCAACGATGCGATGGCTCGCTGACTCTTTATATTTAGCACGAGGCGCCGGAAGGCGAGAAAGGGGCAAACTGGATCCCTGCGCCTGCCGGGCCGTTTCTAGGACCTGGAGGCTTCTCTGATCGATGGTTCATACAAGATTCCCGAATGCAAACGGGTGCCGTGACAGAAACAGGGCGGCGAAGAAACGGTCAGCTAACAACCGATTCCAGCGGACGGCGTACCGCCGCTGCTGAACCGGAATGTTACTTTCAAACAGTAATCATCAATTATTTCAAGTCTTAAAGTTGTTGCCTTCTAGGTGTACTAAATAACAAGAAGGGCCTCTAAGGGCGCTAAACTGAACTAGGATGTTCCAAAATGGAGCGGCAAGCCCGCAAAACAAGAAGATGGCAGGCTTGCTGTTTATCTTTCATTTCGAATCATGTGGATTATTATTTTCTCCCCACAAGGCGAGGGCATCCAGAAAGCCTCCAGGTGTGCTGTTGAAAGAGACCACGGGAACACCAAGCTTATCTTTGATCATATCTAAATTATAATCGTCTATCAGGCTGCTGGCACCATCCCTTAAAAGAATATCCGGGATAAAAAGCACCTCTCCCAAGCTTTCACCCTTCAGTTGAGACACAATATCCTGTCCAGAAATAAGCCCCGTTACCGTTACTGTATCACCAAAGAGCCGGTTTTTAACTGGAAATACCTTGATGACAGCGCCCGTCCTCTCTGAAACGGCTTCCATAAAACGGCTGATTTCTGCAAGAGGCGAAAGACCTGTTACAACGGAACAATCTAAGGCTCGGCCCAAAGCTTCGGTCTCTTCCAAAACATCAGCCGCTTCACTGCGAAAATCGGCCAACATCCCTACGCCGTTTTCCAGCTGTGGAAAATCTTCATAAACATCATAGTCCGGGATTTCCATGTCCGCTTTGAGATAATATTCATCGGCTATAAAGACAAAACGGCTGCCCGTATCTGCAAGGAATACCTCCTGCTTGGCCTCTACGAGCAAGATAGTTTTCCTCGCTTCTTCTTTAGATATGGGGCGGAGTTCTGAATCCCAATTGCGGTGAGACGTCAGGCCAACGGGCACAACGGCAAGGGACATGACCGAGGGGCAAAGACCGTGCAGGTCATTAATGCTCTGCTCAAGGTCTGCACCGTCATTAATACCGGGGCATACAACGATCTGGGAATTCATCCTTATACCTGAAGCGGCAAGTTCCTGCATGAGATCCAGTATCTCGCGTCTTGGCTTTATACCAAGAAGCTTTTCTCGGGTAGAGGGATCTGTGCTGTGGACAGATATGTAAAGGGGGGAGAGTTTTTGTTCCTTTATCCGCTCTACATCTCTTTCTTCAATGCGGGCAAGTGTTACATAGTTCCCCATAAGAAAGGACAGTCGGTAGTCCTCATCCTTGACATAGAGAGTGCGACGAAGCCCCTTTGGGAGCTGGTGGACAAAGCAGAATATGCACTTATTTCCGCAGTGCATGGCCTCTATGGGAGGAAAACTCAGGCCGAGGTCATCGCCTGCCTCTATAAGGGCGTCTATATCCAGGATAGAGCCATCAGCCTTGCTGACAACTATATTTATCTCTTTCTCACCTTCTTCAATGGAGGAGTAAAATGCAAAATCTATGGAATCGTTTATTTCGTGGGCATCGAGTGTGACTATCTTGTCCCCCGCCTCGATTCCGATTTCTTCAGCTATACCGCCAGACTCAACAAGCGAAACCTCAAGCAACTCAGACTACCTTTTTCAGCAGTTCCTCTGCGTTGGAGCGGGCCATTTTAAACCCTTCTTCTGAGAGGCCGGCACCGAGTGCCACCTTGCGGGCAAAATCCAGCGATATCAGGTCTCCGGGCCCATGGGCATCACTGTTTACAAGCAGCTTGGCGCCAACCTTCATGGCGAGCCTTGCAACATGACCATTGGTAAGGCTATGTCCCTTCCTTCCTGAAATCTCCAGGCAGATATTGTTGGCCTTAGCCATGCGCACCTCTTCCTCCGTAATCAGACCGGGGTGGGCAAGTATATCTATATTCGACTCCAGTGCCGCCCTGTTGGTACCTTCGGGGACAGGCTCAACGATAGTTTCTCCGTGGACTATGACTATCTTTGCGCCCAGCTCTCTTGCCTCCCTTTCCAGGCTGGGGATAAGTGCAGGCGGGACATGGGTAAGCTCTACCCCGGGAATAACCCTGATCCTGAACTGTTCAGCCAAAGCCTTACTTGCCTTGACAAGGGCCGGAATAACAATATCCAGATTGGAGGAGTCTCCGTGGTCTGTCAGGGCTACTGCCCTGCATCCCGCAACCTCGGCCCTTCTGGCCATTTCAGAGGGGATAAAGGCCCCATCACTGAAAACCGTATGGGTATGAAAGTCTATCATTTGCCCGTATCCTCTTCTTCTTCCTGCTCAAGATCTAAAAATATATCCAGCATCTTGTGTAAAGATTGACTCATACTATCCTTTTTTATATCCATTATATTCATATGACAAATATCGTCTCCAATGGGCTTTAAACCTTTTTTGGAGTCCAGCACAACTGCTTTCAAGTTAATGGTAGTGGACAGATGAGTCAAAAAAGCATTTATTTTTTTATCATCATCATCACGTACAATTAAGGCCCCAACAGAGTCCACCAGGAGGGGTTCCCACAATGGAGCGTAGGCCATGTCCAGGGGGAAGGCGAAAAACAACAGGGTAATGTCATCACTGGCCTTGATATGACCTAATGCGCCAAGCGGGGTCTTTTCCTCCTCACTCAGGAAGAGTCCATGTTCCAGCTTGAAACCACGAAGGCTTGCCAGCACATTTGTAACCCTCTTCATCTCTCCAAAGCTTGAAGAAAAAACCGGTATTTTGACGGTTCCTGTATTATTGCTTTCCATAAAGGCTTTTTTAAGGCCTTCCTTTATGGCAAAGGCCTCACTTGAGGTCAAGAGGGGAGACTCTCCCTTACCTTCTTGCTTCAGCGCCTCATCCCTTAACTCCAGAACCCCCTTGGAACAAAGGGTGTGTATGTTCATCATCACATCAAAATCGGTATGGCTGCTATTATCTATTACATCTGCCACCTTATTGTAAAACTCAAGCAGTGCAATAACCTGCTTTGTCACAGGCCTCAACTTGCTGGAAAGTTTAGCCTGGGACACCTTGAGATATATCAACGAGTCCATGGAAGGGAACTCTTCTTCCATCCGCTTCCACTCATCCAGCTGCCTCATACCCTCCATGAGGAGGGAGTCTGTCGTCTTTTCTATGATTACTTCGGGGTTAAAGTTTTTTGGTAAATATTCAAATTGCCCACTATCCCATCCGATGATGCGGTAAAGGGCCTTCTCTCCCTTTACCGAGCCAATGGCAGCGTTTATGATCTCTCCCTGTTGGAGAAAGATCATACCCTCCAGACCTTCATCCTCCCTTCTTACTATCAGTACCCCGTCCTTCCTGTTCATACTGAATATCTGAAGCAGGTCGACAACAGACATCTGGGAAAGGCTGCCTGCTATCTCTTTGTCCACTCCCTGCACCTCAAGGGCCTTGGCTTTTTTAACAAGCAGTCCGTCCAGGCGTGCAATAACCTCGTCTATATTGAGGGGTTTTTTTATTACTGCATGCTTGAAGAAAGAAAGATATGAAGGGTTGATCTTCCCTGAAGTCATAAACAGGATGGGCACGTCTCTAAGCTTCGGGTTGCTCATCAGTATCTGGGCAACCCTTATGGCATTAAGATAGGGGAGGTCTATTTCCATCAGTATCAGATCAGGCAGGATATCAACAGCCAGTTCAATGGCCCTGTGCCCATCCTTGACGTTAACAGATTCCATGCCATGCTCTCTAATGGCAAGGCTCAGTTGCTTGACCACCTTTATATCGGGGTCTGCAATCAGTATTTTTTTAGCTTTGGCTTTTGCCATTTTTCCTCTTAATATTCTCCGCCATTATATCCATTGAAGAAGATAATGGTCTCTCAGCTTCGTTATGAGCTTTTCAACAAGAACGATGTCTGGTGAGTGAAATGCGCTCAGGCGGGAATCTTTTCCCTTAAGGCCAAGAAAGACATAGCCTGCCTCCTCGGTAAGTGAAAGGATCATTTGTACCGGCTTTTCCTTTTCATCCAGATATACAGGTGTGATGTTAGGTATATCCCATTCCTTATCACCCCTTTTCCCTACTAAAAACACCCTTGTTGCAAGCCCTTCAGCTGCTGCGATCTTCTTGCAAAAGTCTGTATCCGGCGATATGGTATCCACCCCTACAAAAATTACTCCACGCAGGGATGGTCTCAGTGTTACTTCATCGGCAAAACAGGAAAGAAGGTCTTTGCAAAAATCACCGTGAAATGTCTCGTAAACATAAGGCGGTACTTCAAAATTCTTTATGGCAGGAGCCTTTCTGCTGTGTTTGAACAGGGATGCAACAGACTCCCAGAAGCTTTTTTCAACAAGCTCGAGGTGCTGGAACAGGCTTTCTGATACATCCTCCGCCTTTCTGGTAACATTGGCGATCATGGATTCAATATCTGCGCCATCACGGGGGTAGGAGGCCGACATTGTAAGCTGCTCAAGGGGAATACTCCTCTCTCCGTCACTTACATATTTAAATCCGGCGAGCCCGTCTTCTATCCTCTGCAAGGCCATTATTGATCCAAAATAGTCTGTTTCCGCCAGCAGCATATAAAACAGGCCGTTCTTATCATAGGCCACTACATCAGAGTCCCGCAGCACGCCAAGCACCTTAGCGATAAGTTTACGTATGCTGCTTCGCACCACACTGACGCTGAAGCTTTCGGTAACGGTCTTCCAGTTGTCTATTTTAAGGCATACAATGGAAAAAGGGCGGTTGTAGCGGGAAGCCACGTAGATCTGTTTTGCAAGATAATCTTTGAAGAAACTGAAGGTATATACGCCGTAGTCTTCATTTTTAAAGGAAGAATCCTCAGATTCATTCAGGGTAAAGGCGTTATTAAGGGCCACCTGTGAAAATTCTGCCAGAACACCCGAAATTTTCAGGTCTCTCTCATCGAAGCTGCGCTTTCCCCTTTTGCTGGATAGCTCGACAACACCTATCTTCCCTGCATGAGGCATTAGTGGTACAAAAAAAAGATCATTGCTTTCCTGAGGCCAGGTAAAGGGCATCCCTTCTTTTACCTTTTCCTGCCAGAGCTTATCGTCAGCGGGTAGCCTCGTGGCCTCCTTTGTCTCCTCGCTGGTTGTCCCCTCACACTTCCAGTTCCCGTCGGAACCGCCATCGGAAGTCCAAAAGGCACCGCGCGTTGCCCCTGTCTCCACCATCATACCTTCAACAATAACGTCAACAAGGCGACCATAGCGGTTATTTGAAAGAATATCCAGGCATCTTTTGTAGGTGGAAAGTATCTCGAAGAACTCTATATTTTCCTCTACGAGCCTTGCGTGTTCTTCCAGTACTTTCTGCCTTTTTAGAAGCCTACGTATACTGTAAAACAAGTCTTCATTTACTATAGGCTTCATGATGTAGTCGGAAGCACCACTCTTCATGGCCTCAATGGCGGTCTCCAGAGCGGATACATGCGTGACTATGATGACCTCTTGGTCGGGTCTTAGCTTTTTGATCTCCTCCATGGTCCTTATGCCGTCCCACTCGGGCATTACCATATCAGCAAGAACCACATCAAAGCTTTGCTCTCTTAAAAGATTAAGAGCCATTTTACCGCTCTCTGCGGTACAAACAACATAGCCTTCCGGCGTCAGCACCTCTTCATATAGTGTGCGGAAGAATTTTTCATCATCTATGACAAGAATATTACCTCTACTCAAGCGATCCTCCACGCAAGCCCGCCATCGCAAAGCTGGTTCCCAGCAGTCCACCCAACGAATCTGCAAGGAGATCAAGGGCTTCGGCACTTCTTAAGGGGACGATATACTGGTGCAGTTCATCAGTAAAACCATATAGTGAAACGATAAAAAAAGATGTCATAAATGCCTTTTTAGGTTCTTGGTACTCATTTAAAGCCCTGTACAAGAGGAAGCCGAAAATAAAAAATTCTACAAAATGTATCAACTTATCCGAATGATAGAATGTTGGAAGAAAACTTGCGCCAGGGCTGGACAGAGAAGACAGTATGAAGATAAAGGAAGCATAGATCACAACCAGCAACCAGTTGACAAGTCGCCTTGCTGTTGGCTCCTTAAGTGTTTCTCTCTCTGTCACGCAGCAACCTCTTTTTTTAGCAGTTTACTGAAATCACATCTTATACTTTCCAAAATCCTCGGTGGAGAAATTTTCCAATATTCCCGTTAATTCGTCTGCACTTAAGGTGCCGATGGACTCAGAGGTAAAATCAACTATCCTTGAGCTTTTCACAACACTTTCACTGACCAGTATGGGTGCCTCACAGCGGAGGGCTAAAGCTATGGCATCAGCGGGTCTTGCATCTACAGTCACCTCGCCATCCTTTGTATGCAATGAGAGTTCTGAATAATAAGTGCCATCTTTAACATCAACAATAGATACCTTTTTCACTTCCCCCCCCAGTGAAGAAATAACTTTGGTCATCAGCTCCCATGGAGTGGAGATTTCGGGGCGGATGTTTTCTGCCCCCATGAGCATGGATGCTGCTTCCATACCGCCGATGCAGAGAGGCAGGACGTTCTTCTCTTCACTATCTTTCAGTATTACCAGCGGAGATGCCTTCTCGGGATCAATAAGTACGGCCGCCACTTTCATCTCGAAAAATTTCATCTTGCTCCTAAATATACCTGCATCAATTCAGATGCAGGACCTCGCCTTTAAGCGCATTTGCAGTGCTTCCTGTAATCTTGACAGGAACGATCTGGCCGACAAACTCATCGGCGCCGGCGAAATTTACCACCTTGTTACCAGAGGTCCTTCCCGTTAAAAAGCTGCTATGCTTTCTTCCAACTCCCTCAACAAGTACCATCTGGACAGTCCCCTCTTCAGCCTCATTTCTTACAATACTATGCTTTTTCTGCAATGACTGCAAGGATGCCAACCTTTCTGACTTTAAATCGTCTGGCACAGCATCTTGCAATTTTGCCGCAGCCGTACCAGGACGTACAGAATATTTAAAGGAGAAAGCGGAATCATAAACCACCTCTTTCATAAGTGCCAGTGTTTTTTGAAAATCACTGTCCTCCTCTCCGGGAAAACCTACAATCATGTCTGTACTTATGGCGATATCAGGGCGTACCTTTCTCAGTTTTTCCACATTTTTCATATAGGACGCAGCTGTATAACCGCGCTTCATCGCGGCAAGCACCTTATCGGAACCTGACTGTACTGGCAGGTGCAGGTGGTTTGCCAGATTTTCTATCTCCCCGAAGGCCTCGATCAGGCCATCAGATAAGTCTTTGGGATGCGACGTGGTGAAGCGGAGCCTTGTAATACCCTCAACATCTGCAACCTTTTTCAAAAGCCCGGGAAAGCCTATGTCACCACCCAGGTCGTTGCCGTAGGAGTTAACGTTCTGACCAAGAAGTGTCACCTCCTTCACGCCACAGCCTGCAAGGGACTTCACTTCATCGACTATCTCGGCACTTGAGCGACTTGCCTCACGGCCCCTTACGTAAGGTACGATACAGTATGTGCAATAGTTGTTGCAGCCCCGTATGATATTGACAAATGCGCGCACGCCATCCTCTTCAGGTGCAGGGTAAACAAGCGGCTCGGGCCTGTCAAAAAAGTTCGTTTCCTCTACCTTGCAGCGTTCGGCCTGTACGCGACTTATCATTTCCGGCAGACGGTGGACATTATGTGTTCCAAAAACTATATCAAGATGTGGCACCTTACGAAACATTTCATCCTGCTCCTGCTGGGCCACGCAGCCACCTACACCTATAATAATATCGGGCCGGGCCTTTTTTATATCCTTGAAAGTCCCCAGCATGCTATAGACCTTATGCTCAGCCTTCCAGCGAATACTGCAGGTATTAAGCAGGATTATATCTGCATCTTTCGGATCGCTGGTAGTGTCAATATTCATGTTTGACATAAGATTTTTTATCTTGCTTGAATCGGCATCGTTCATCTGGCAGCCGAAGGTCTTTAGATACATTTTTTTCGATCTTTCCATTTGACCAATTTTATAGGAGAGTTCGGCCAAAATCAAGATTTAACAATAAAAACACTAATTTGACTTGACCCTGTCTAGCATTTTAAGCGTATATCACAGCTTGGGAAAGGGAGTAGGGATGGATGGAATGGCTTTGATATTAATGGTCCCTGGACAGTGCAATCTGCCGTCTGTGGGCCTTTTGTTTTTTATGGCAATTAATGTGGAGGCTTTTCCTGATGAAGCTTGAGACTGCAAGAGATTGCTTTGTGGAAAACATGCGGATATGTGGAGACCCAAAAACTAAGCCTGAAAAGTTTAATCTCTACAAGGGCCTTGCCAATCTGGCAGAGGCTATGATAGAGATTAAAAAAAACTAATTACCAAAAAGAAACTCAATAAAAGCCTCGCATACGGGGCTTTTTGTTTTCAACCTGTGCGTAACCACATAAATTTTCCTTTGAATGGGAAGCCCCTGAATCTTGACCGACTTAAGAGACCCTCTTGCAAGGTCCTCTTTGACGGCAAGCATGGAAACAACGGAAAGTCCCAAGCCGGACCTCACACCAGACTTGACCGCCTCAGTCGATCCCATCTCAGCCACAATATTCAATTTGTCAGCATTGAGTCCTTTTTTTACAAATGCTTTCTCAAGTGACTCCCAGGAGCCTGAGCCCTTCTCTCTCGTTATAAAAGGCAAACCCGATATTTTTTCATCCGGAATTTCATCAAAGGGAAAGCCCGGTGCAGCAATGAGAATAAGTTCATCTTCACTAAGCTCCCTGCTCTCCAGCTGGCTATTTTGAACATTGGCCCCAACTACGCCTAATTCGACCTTGCCATCAAGCACCATAGTGGCAATATCTCTGGAGTCTGCCACATTGAGCCTTACAATCACGTCGGGACATTTTTGCCTGAACCGGCCTATAGAATAAGGGAGAAGATATTCGCCGGGTATGGTACTGCCGCCCACCTCCAAACGACCACTAAGCTTACCCGAGAGTCGGCTTACTGCCTGTCTGGCCTCCCGGTTCAGTCGGCCGATCTCTGAGGCATATCTATACAGAAGCAGGCCTGCCTTAGTTGGCAAAACCTCTCTCCCCATCCTGTCAAAAAGGACAAGGTCAAGGTCCAGCTCCAGCGATTTTATATGAGCGCTGATCGTGGGCTGAGTCAGTAGAAGTTTATCGGCAGCCCTTGAAAAACTTTTTAATTCAAAGACCTTGCAGAAAACATCAAGAAAACGAAGTTCCATATTTTCCTTTTACTTAAATACTTTAATTGACTTGGACTAAAAGGGGAAGCTGGAAGCAACCAAGCGGTATTATACAAAAAACGATTCACTATTCAAAATAAAATATATTTGAATCCCCGTAGGATCAGAGGCATCGAAAAAGCAGGAAAGTTGACAATCAAAAATCATAAAGTAGAATTTCATTAAAGCATTCAAGAGGAGAGATAACATGAAAAAAACTGTCATATTAGCTGCCATAATAAGCTTTTTTCTTTATGGGGAGGCATTTCCCGAGGAATTTAAAATAGGCATGGAAGGCTGGGAGTTCAGGCCGCCAACCATAAAGATTCATACAGGCGATACCGTTACCTGGATCAACGACGATGACACGACCCACAATATGGCCTTCGACGATACTGCACTGGGAGGCCCTACAAAGGAAGACCCTTACAAGATTAAAGTAGGCAGGGAGTTTTC
This sequence comes from Pseudomonadota bacterium, assembly GCA_015222755.1. Taxonomy (GTDB): domain Bacteria; phylum Desulfobacterota; class JADFVX01; order JADFVX01; family JADFVX01; genus JADFVX01. Next base: position 9,946 of record JADFVX010000121.1, read on the forward strand.
ATGGACTTTCAAAGAGGCGGGAGAATTCAGCTACTACTGCAAGCTGCACCATGACCAGGATATGGTCGGCAAGGTAATAGTGGAAGAAGGAAAATGATTTATAAGCTTCCGCCAGCTAGAAACCTTGAAAAAACTTATAAAGGCACAACCTGGCAGCTATTTGTGCCAGGCACTTAAGACCCTCCAGCGTACCGTTTAGCAGGAAGACCCAAGATAAAAAAAGCCCCGGACTATAAACAGTCCGGGGCTTTTTTTCATGCTACTTTGACCTAAGAATAGAACAATTGTTGGGGTGAACTAGAACCTTATCATCGCCTTCACCCATCCAGTTATTCCAGGCTCGCTAACCCTGCTGTTCGGGGCGGCTTTTTATTACAATTTCCCTATAAAAAACTATTCTTCCTGCTATAATGACTTATTACTATAACAATCGTGAGAAAGTAAGTAGCTCGCGGGTGATTTTTAGCCGTGCAGGCTGCAACAATATAAACCCTGGAGGGCATTATGCTGGTTAGATTAGGAGAGATGCTGGTTAAAAGCAAGGTGATAACGTCCGATCAGCTTGAGGAAGCCTTAAAGGCGCAGGTTATGTTTGGAGGAAAACTCGGAACAAATCTGATAGAACTTGACTTTGTTTGCGAAAAGACCCTGGCCAAGGCCCTGAGCGCGAAGCTTAGCGTCCCATTTGTCAGCTCAGATACCCTGCTTAAAATTCCCAAGCGTACAATAAAGGCACTACCAAGAGATTTAGTTGAAAAATACAAGGTAGTGCCACTTACTGTCGACAAGACCAGGATTACCGTAGCTACATCAGACCCTTCGGACCTTTTCAGCCTTGATGAACTTCGCTTTGTCTCAGGGAAGGCAATAAAAACGGTCATAGCGCCAGAGTTAAGCCTGGCACTTGCTATGGAGAAATACTACGATATCCCAAGGGACGTCCGCTACATTCGCATTGAGGCGAGCAATTCTGAGAAAAACAAGAAAAAAGAAGAGGGGAATTCTTCTCAGGCGGTGAAAAAATCATCGAAGCCTGATATGCCTGGCTTTATTGATTTTAATCCGGATGCAAAACCTGACAAACAAGTGGATGATGAACAGTTTGCGGCAAACCGTGGACTTGAAGAGGCTATAGATGAATATGCCATAGGTGAGCTATACCGGAAACTGGCAGCTTCAGAAAACAGGGAAGAAATGAGCGAATGTATTATAGATTATCTAAGCCAGCGGTTTCAAAAGATCATTCTTTTTATAATGAAAGAGCACTCTGCAATTGGCTGGAAAGGGCTTTCCCGCAGTAAAAGGGTCGCAAATATCTCACAACTGGAATTGTCATTGAAAGAACCTTCAGTCCTCAGTATAGTTTCCGAAGGGAAGGACCCTTACTATTTTGGATCGCTGACATATACACCGGGTAATCTCAAGATAGCCAAAGCTCTGGGCAGCAAAGAACTTTCATCCGAGGTCCTTGTTACGCCTATATCAATAAAAGGAAGAGTGATCTGCGCCATTTACCTTGAAGGAGGGAAAACCCCGCTTAAATTTGAGATATCACACATAGATACGCTTGCACAAAAGATATCTATAGCCTTTGAAATTCTTATGCTGAAAAATAAGCTTATCATGACATAGAGAGAGGAAGTCCCCCGCCCCTTGTAAAGACTATACTTTAAAAAGGTTTTGTTGATACCAACGCTTTACACTATACAAATTGCCAACCCGGCACTCCATGTCAACCTGATATCCATGAGCAGGATGAGGAGTTATTCATTAAAGATCGATACATTTTTAAGTAAACAACTCAAACAATGCATTTTTATTCGGGCAATTCGCCTGTTTCAAGCATTTTGTTAAATTGTTCTTCAGTTAAAATAGTAACATTTTGTTTTTTTGCTTTTCCCAATTTAGATGGGCCAGGACTATTACCAACACATAGAAAGCTTAATGATTTTGTAACAGAACTAACTACTTTCATTCCTGCCTGCATAGCAATATCAGCAAAATCATCTTTTTCTATTAGCCCAAACCCTGTAAAACAAATTTGATGTTTATTCTTATCTCTCTTCTTGGAATGTCGATTGCCATATATCCATGCCCAACCTTCTCGATCAGTCATTTTTGCTATTTCTTCATCCGCAAAGTGACTCTGTGATTTCAGAATTCTTGTAACTTTTTCACTAGCCATTTTTCAATCTGTAATTAATAAAGTCATATTTAACTATTGAATCAAGGTGTAAAGATATGTCCGTGTCTTTTTATACTGAAGTTATCCTTAGTTGATTCCTTAGTCGGTTTATATAAAACTTTTTTTAGCTCCTCACCGAATTTCTCTCTTGATTTATTCTTACTTGGGAAAAGAACTATTTCAATTGTTGGTGATATCTTCTTCCAATCTTTCAGGCCCGCTTTTTCCGGCATAAGATGTGTTGGTTGATGACCCAATTGATTAATCAAGTCCTTGTATTTCTCCCTTAGGAGAGAACTGGCTGAGTCATAAACCATAGCAAAAATCAAGGAACTGTCTGCAATTTTAAGTGCTTTCTTCTCAACTTCTTTTAAGGCGTTTTTTAGCTGTGAGGCGATAACAGGAGGTTTAGGATTTACCGTATTTGTATCAAGCACATTGAGGTCGCCTTTCCATAACAAAGTAAAAAGGCGACCCTGCGTAGTGTGAATTTGGCCTTGACCCACTTTATTTGCATTTTCATATAGGTCAAGCCGCACTTCTGTATCCCAGTTGCGTGACAATACACTTTTTTCATTACTTGATAATGATGCAACTACTTTTGACGGATGCCTAATCTGAATTGAATTAGTAATTTGCTCTTTAGCTTTGCCCCAATCATCATAGGCCTCCTTAGAATCATAGAGTACGTCACCTTCCTCAAATCTGCATTGAAAAACAGCATCTGCAAATGCTGTAGGAATGGCCCAACTAAATCCTGAAAAAAATTCCATATAATCTCCGAATTAAAACAAGCTCTGCTGTACTTCAAACAAGGCTGTAAATGCTTTTTCATCTAATATTTTGATTCCTAGATCTTTGGCTTTGTTAAACTTTGATCCAGGTTTTTCACCGACTACAACATAATCGGTTTTTCTGCTCACACTTCCGGAAACTTCTCCACCTTCACCTTCTATAAGCTCCTGTGCTTTGTCGCGAGTAAAGGAGGATAAAGAACCTGTAAGTACAAAAGTTTTTTTGTCAAACCTTCCACCCTCTCGCTTTGTTGGTTCTTCACACGTAACACCACCTTCTCTTAGCTTCTTGATGAGAGCTTTGCTGTTTTCATCTTTAAAAAAGCGCTTAATCTTTGATATGCTTCCTTCTCCGATATCTGACAAACCTTCTATTTCCTTCTTGGTAATGGACATAATTTTTGTAGAAAGATTTTCAATACTTCCAAATTCTTCTGCTAATAATTTTGCGGTACGACTACCAACGTTCCCAATGCCAAGCGAATAAATTAATTTCGGTAGTGTAGTTTTTCTACTTTTACTGATAGAGTCTATTATTATCTGCGCAGATTTATCAGCAAAACCGTCAAGATTAAGAATATCTTCCTTCTTTAAGGAATAGAGATCTCCAGCATCTTTTACCAGCCCTTTTTTAACCATTTGTTCAATATGTTTAATACCTAAACCATCAATATCCATTCCACCTTTGGATGCAAAGTGCCAAATGGCTACTTTAACCTGGGCGGGACAAGAACTGTTAGTGCACCTATAATAAACATCTTCTTTGGTAGCTTTTTCTCCACACTCATTACAATAATCTGGGAATTGGTAAGTGACACTATTATCAATTCGTTTTTCTAAGACAACTTGCACGACCTCTGGGATCACATCTCCAGCCCGTTGAATAAGAACAGTATCCCCAACCCGAACATCTTTTCGGGTGATCTCATCCTGATTATGGAGTGAAGCCTTAGACACCTTTACTCCCCCAACCTTCACAGATTTAAGATGTGCGACTGGCGTCAAAGTCCCTGTACGTCCAATGCTTACTACAATATCTTCTATTGTTGTTTCTTGTCGTTCAGCAGGAAATTTGTAGGCTATCGCCCAGCGAGGAGAGCGCTCTTTTTCACCAAGGTCTCCCTGCATTCTTAGATTGTCAACTTTTAGAACAACGCCATCAATTTCATAGGGAAGTTCTTCTCTCTTTTGAGTCATTTCTTGAATGTAGGCTATAGCATCGTCTAGATTGCTACATTTTTGTGCTAGGGGATTGACCTTCAATCCCCAGAATTTAAGGGTTTCAAGAATATCCCACTGGCTAACAAAACGATGCCCTATTACTTCACCTATTCCGTAACAGTAAATATCTAGAGGACGATTAGCTGTGATGGCTGAATCTA
>JADFVX010000122.1 GCA_015222755.1 Pseudomonadota bacterium
ACGGGACTTCGAATATTGAGACAGCCTGTCTCATAATTTCATGTCAGCCGAGCCGCCAGGGAATAACCTCTCTGGCGGTTTTTTTATTGTCCGCAATAAAGTCTTCAGACTCAGCTAAGCTTGGTATCAGTATAAAGGAGTGAATGTGCAACAGATGAAAGAAGCTTTATCATATTCAGGAAAGACATTGAAGGAAATAAGGGTTCGTAAGGGAATCAAGCTGGAGGACGTGAGCGAATCAACAAAAGTCAGTAAACGTCATTTAATCAACATTGAAGAGGAAAACTTTTCCGACCTGCCTGCAAAAATTTATTTTAAGGGTTTCCTTGGCAGTTATGCCAGCTGCCTTGGTATAAATGAAGATGAGGTTTTAAAACAGATGCTTGATAGGTTTGATCAATGGGAAAATAAACTGAAATTTTTAAATGAGGAGGGGTAAAATGACTTATTCAAAAATGCTATATCTATGGTCTGAAAACCCGGGGCTGTCAATTTTTATATGGGCCATCACTGCGGTAGCCATACTGTACGCGGCCCGCAGGCAGGCACATGAACTGATTCTGTCAGTGGGGCGTCTTGTTCATAAGTCCATGCGCCTGGCGGCGAGGTCCTTTATTCTTGCAGAAAAAAGGCTTTCGGCAAGAAATAAAGAGGTCTTGCTTGCGGCAGGGGAGGAATCAGCGGAAAGGATAATAGAGAGGGAGTTCCAAAGGATCAACTCAACTGTGGCACGCGATCTAAGTGGGTATCCTACTCTACAGCTCGAGCTCAGGGGACAGATCAAAATGATTGACAATGACTATTCTGCCAGTGCCGATGTGCCGCCCGACCCTCCCGGCTGGACAAAGGCCGTTGAAGCTGTTGCAAATATTCCTGCCTCAGGTGACACCATGGTGGCCAACCTGCTGGGAGTAATTAACAAGTCAGTTAATAAGCAGCACTCAGAAGCTATGGACGATTACCGTAAGGCAAACGGCCAGAGGCACAGCCTGCTTAAGAAAATGCTGCCCTACTGGAGAAAGATGTCAAATACTTTGGATGAGGTGGACAAGACTATGGCAGGTCTTTTGGAGCGCTCAAAGGTCATTGACTCTAAAATGGAAGAATACAGTCAGATCCGTAAGGGTACGGACAAGGCTATAAGGACGCTCTCTTCTTCATCGCTTACCCAGTTTTTTGTTGCAGGCTTTGTCGTCTTGATTGCAATGGGAGGCGCCGTAATAAACTTCAACCTCATAGCCCTCCCAATGTCAGAGATGGTGGGTGGCGGCAGTTATGTGGGGCCTTTCAAAATGTCTAATATCGCTGCCATGGTTATTATCCTCGTTGAGGTGGCAATGGGACTCTTTCTTCTGGAATCTCTTAGAATAACAAAACTTTTCCCTGTAATAGGCGCCCTTGACGACAGGATGAGGACAAAGATGATATGGATTACCTTCTCCATACTCTTTATCCTTGCCTCAATTGAATCTTCTCTCGCATTCATGAGGGACATTATAGCAGCCGATATGCAGGCCCTCAGGCAGTCTCTGTCAGGGAGTGAGGTAGCAGCCGGAGCATCGGGTAACTGGATACCGACTGCGGGCCAGATGGTTATGGGTTTCATACTTCCTTTTGCCCTGGCATTTGTTGCAATCCCTCTTGAGTCCTTTGTACATTCCTCACGGACAGTACTTGGCCTTGTGCTTGTTGGCATATTAAGGGGCTTTTCCTTTTTATTGAGATTTGTTGGAAATATTGCAAAATCTACAGGTGGAATTCTATTAAAGGTATACGACCTTCTGGTCTTCGCGCCACTTTGGATCGAGCATATGATTACAAAAAACAAACCGGAGAAGGAAAACCAGGCAATCCTTAAAAATAAAAGCAATGCCAATAATATTGAAGGAGGTAAGGTAGCATGAAGAAGTTCTATAAAAGAAATCTAAAGTTAATTCTGACGATTATTTTTACATTGGTCCCCATAGGTTGCACTGATACTACAAGTCACAGCAAGGGAGTATACCTTCTTATGGATACATCCGGGACCTACACAAAGGAGATAAAAAAGGCACAGGCCATTATTAATTATCTCCTGGGTACTCTTCAGCCCGGCGACACTCTGGCCGTGGCCCGTGTAGACAGCGCTAGTTTCAGTGAAAAAGACATTATAGCCAAGGGGACATTTGACAGTAGGCCATCCGTTGCCAATGAGCAGAAAAGGAAATTCAGACAAAAGGTGGATGATTTTGCAAAGAAGGTAAAGGGAAGCGCCTATACGGACATTTCAGGTGGAATGTTACAGGCAGTTGAATATCTGAACGAGGCAGGTTCAGGCAAGAAGTATATTTTTATATTTTCCGACCTCAAAGAGGAAATCAAGAAAGGCCATATCAGGGATTTCCCCATCCAGCTCCAGGGCTACAGCGTAGTTGCCCTTAATGTTACAAAACTTCGTACTGATCAGGTTGACCCCAGAGAATATCTCGACCGTCTTGCTATGTGGGAAAAAAAGGTAACAGACGGGGGTGGAAAGTGGAAGGTAGTTAATGACCTGGAAAGGCTTGAGGGTATTCTAGGGGGCTAAAAAATCTTTTTCAAGGCCCCTGATGCAGCTCAGGGGCCTCATTATAAAGGAGGGGCTTGTTTGTTTTGGTCACAGTCCTTGAAGGTGGACTGCTTAGATATCTATGGTGCCTTCAAAGACCTCTACTCCGGGGCCGGTCATATAGACGATGTTGTCTTCACCCCACAGGATATCAAGATCCCCTCCTGCAAGATGAACAGTTATACGGCGATGGGTCTTTTCGTTCAGCACTGATGCTACAGCCGATGCACAAGCCCCTGTGCCGCAGGCAAGAGTTTCTCCGGACCCCCTTTCCCATACGCGCATCTTGATTTCTTTGTCATTAAGAACCTGGATAAACTCCACATTGATGCGGTTCGGGAAAAGTTCATGTTTTTCTATGAGAGGGCCATAGTGTGCAAGGGGAAAGTTGTCTACATCATCAACAAAGATAATGCAGTGTGGATTCCCCATTGAGACACAGGTCATCTCAAATGTTTTATCTTCAACGCTTATAGGGGCCGCCTGTATCCTTCCCTCCATTTTAACAGGGATGTCGGGCCCATTTAGTATTGGCTCACCCATATTTACTTCCACAAGCTTGCCATGGACTTTTGGGCGAATAATGCCTGCCATGGTCTCAATTTCAAGATCTGCCTTCTCGGTAATACCCTGATCAAGCAAATATTTGGCAAAGCAGCGGATTCCGTTCCCGCACATCTCTACCTCGCTGCCGTCGGCATTGTATATTTCCATCTTGAAATCCGCATTGTTTGATTGTTTAAGAATAAGTAGTTGGTCGGCTCCGACACCATGTCTTCTGTCGCACAGGTTTGCTGCTACTTTTTCTAATTCGATAGATTTTATCGCGCGGCAGTCAATAACAATAAAGTCGTTGCCAAGGCCGTGCATTTTTGTAAATTTGAGTTTCATGGTTTTTCTCCTTTTTCGTCAAGCATTTCCTCTCCATCAGCGATCAGCTTAACGAGAGATTCCCATAGCTCATCTTTGCCAAGTCCGGATGTAGAGGAGAAAGGGATCATTTCAGTCTCAGTAAGTGACATCCCCTTTTTTATCTCATTGATCCTCTTTATCTGCTGGTTTCTGGAAAATTTATCGGCCTTCGTCAGCACTAGAACTACGGGTACTTTATAGCTACGCAAGAGGTCTATCATTGCCCTGTCCATATCTACCTGGTCACGTCGAATGTCCTGAAGCAGCACAGTGGCCTTCAAGTTGGGGCTTGTCGAAAGGTAGCGGTCTATCATCTTTATCCAGCTGCTTCTCTCTGTCTTTGAAACCTTGGCATATCCATATCCAGGCAGGTCTACAAATACAAGGTCCTTATTTATAAGAAAGAAGTTTATCAGCCTGGTTTTACCCGGTGTGGAGCTTGTCTTTGCAAGCCCCTTGCGGTTAAGCAGCTTATTTATAAGTGACGATTTGCCTACATTAGACCTCCCTACAAATGCTATTTCGGGGAAGTTTACATCCGGGTAGTCAGATGGGATTACGGCACTTTTTATAAAACTGGAGGTCTTTATTTTCACCTTTATAAGTTAGCACCGGGCAAGCAGGATGTCAATCAGTCAGAAATAATCGGGGCGAAAATATGAAGAAGGGAAATTAGAGCTTGTAAAAGAGGGGCAAATCCGCTATAAAAAAAAGGTTTTCTTTTTAATCTCGGAGTATTTATGTCAGCGGAAGGATATTTTGGGCCGGGCGAGCAAAGCCTGGTTGATATGATCCAAATGTGGGGGCTCAACAAGGCAACAGGCATACTTTCTGTTATCAGCGGTGAGTCTGAGGGAGAGGTGCATTTTTGTGACGGCAAGTCTGTAGGAGCCAAGTTTGGTAGTCTTCTTGCTGATGAAGAGGCCATATATCACATGCTTTCCCTTCCAGAGGGGAAGTTCCGTTTTGTAAATACCAGAAGCGTCAACAAGAGCGGCGATTGGAGCGCCTCTTACCATGATATAATCATGGAAGGGATGCGGCGACTGGACCACCTGAATTCAGACAAGCGGGACGTCGAAGACAAGCTTGGCCTTATACCGTTTATCACCAAGGATATTTCCAAGATGGACCTTTCTGAACATGAACGAGTGTTCCTTGCCCTTATGGACGACAAAAAGAACCTGGACAAGGTCTTTAACAGTAGCGGCCTGGGGCTTCAAAAGGGCCTGGAAATCTTCCAGAAGATGCTCTCAGATAAGGTCTTTGATCTTAGAAAAGTGCGTGTGCTTGTTGTTGATGACCAGGATATGTGGCGGAAGGTGATATCAAAGATGCTTTTGAAAGATCCCTTTTTCGAGATTGCAGGTGTGGCTGAAGACGGTTTGGATGCATTAAAGAAACTTTCAGACCTCAAGCCCGACGTAATGACCCTTGACCTAGAAATGCCCAGGCTTGACGGCATAAAGACACTTTACTGGATGATGAGCGGTGGGTACGACATTCTCCTCAAGTCTCACTTCAACATCAATGTGGAAGATACATATCGCTGTCCCGTTGTCGTTATAAGTGCCATCGCTGGCAAGATGGCCCCTGCGACGCTGGAGGCACTTATGGGAGGGGCGTCCGGTTATATTACAAAGCCTTCTCAGGTAGGCACTGAGAGCCTTGAAAATCAGCAGCAGAGAATTGCCAAGACCGTTCTTATGGCATCACAGGTAGGCCTTGCCAAGGCCCGGCGTATAAAGCCCAAAAGCAGTACTGAAAAATCAGCACAGCCTGAAGAGGATACAAGGAAGCTGGTATGTGTTGCCACCTCCTCGGTAGGCGGCCTTACCGCACTTATGCAGTTCCTCCCGGCATTGCCCAAAACACTTGATGCTGCCGTCTTTGTTGTAGTCGATGACCTTGATTCCGTGGGACATGCCGCCTCTTTTGCTGAGTTTCTAGACAGGCATAGTAATCTTGGAGTTTTTCCTGCCGACCGGAACACCATCATAAAGAAAGGCGCCGTATATATAATGTCAGGCACCCAGCGGGCTGTCTTCGGGGAGACAAAGACGAAAAAAACGGGTTTTAAGGTAGAGTCCCTTAACGGGCAGAAGAAGGATTTCAGGGTGATTGATGACATGCTTCTGTCTGCGGCCAGGTGCCGAGGGCTGGACAAAAGAACAGGTGTGGTTCTTGCCGGAGACGGTGTTGATGGAAAGTTGGGCTTTTTGGAAATGGTAAAGTTTGGAGAAAAGGTTTTTACCCAGGATTCCTATTCCTCTCTTAATCCTGTCAAACCCGAAAATGTCGCTAATACCGGTATATCAAGAACGGTTCCACTTGCCGATATGGCGAAGCATATTGTCGAGGATATCGGCAAAAGAGAGGCCTGATGGAAGATTCGCCTTTCGGATTCTCCCTTGAAGATTTCAGAGACGAAGCAAGGGAGCTTCTTGACCGTATGGAAGATATACTGCCTGAAATAAGTGCAAGCTCAGACAGCCAGGAAGGTATTAATGCACTTTTCAGGGCTGTCCATTCGCTAAAAGGTTCGGCAGGCTATGCCGGTCTGAAATCAGCAAACAGCTTTGCCCACCTTTACGAGAACCTCCTTGCCGATTTAAGAAACAAGCGACGCGGTATGGATGAGGCAATACTAAGGATACTGATAAGATCAAAAGATTACCTTGAAGACCTTGTGTTCTCTTCCAGCCCTGAAGACCTTCCCGGTTTAGATGAAATGGAGGGTGATTCCGCCAGCCTGCTATCTGAAATACTAAGGTCAAAACAGAAACAGTCACCACCTTCAGCCGCACCTGCTTCTGCAAAAAAGGTAGCAGAGAATGCGCCTGTGCAGCCTGAAAAACCCTTGCCAGCAGACCCTATGGATATGGATGAAGGCGAGGTTGTCCGGGTGGGGGTAATGAGCGGCCTCAAAAAGATTGCTGCCGCCTTGAAGGAAACACCCATAGATGCTGATAAATTATCAGGCTTATTGGTTTCTATGGAGGCTACTCTTCTATGGGCCTTCGGTGATGAAAACCCGGAGCTGGTCGAACCTCTTTCGAATATGCATGAAATGCTTGCGAGAGCTGTTGGCACGAAAGAGGCAAGCGGACTAATAAAAAATTATAACCGTATAGTAAAGGCTGTGAAGTCAGAATTGGCACCAAGGTCCACTAATGACCTCCCAGGGAAATCTGAAAAAGAGGATACTGCTTCTGAAGGACCTAAAAAGACCGGTTTTGATGATCGTTACTCCACAGACGACATAAGAGGTGCAACAGAAGGAAAAATACTAGAACTTACCATTGATAGGTCCTTTAGCGAAATAGAGGAGGTCCTGGAGCAGCCGGAGCCTGACCTTACAGTTTTAAAAAAAAGCATCAGTCGTTTGAAGGACCTGAACGACTGGGCATTCAGGGCTGATGAAGAGGCAGGCAGTCTGCTTTCTGACTTGGACAATATGCTTTTGCGCCTAAGAGGAGCTTCAGCTATTCAAGAGATGACTCGCAAGGTTTTGCTGGCAAGAGATGTATTTTCCCGTTTGCATAATGAAGAAAGCGGCACTCCTGAAAGTGTCACACTGCCAGCGGCTTTTACCGCGCTCCCGGCACATCCCACACCTTCAGTTGCTAGAAGGCCTTTAGCCAGTGACTCAAAAGCGGGTCCCAGCCTCCGTGTAAAGATCGAAGACATTGATACCCTTATGGAAATGGTTGGCAAGCTTGAAGGCGTTGACCTGCGGGACCTTGAACAGCTTCAGGGGCAGGCGCTGCAGCTGAGGATGGTGCCTGTAGGAGAGCTTTTCAGCCGATTCAGGAAGATAGTTAGGGACATATCTGATGAACTTGACAAGGATATAGACTTGCTTGTCTCCGGAGAGTCTGTGCGGCTGGACAAGGTGATTGTAGATAAAATGCAGGAACCTCTCTTGCATCTTGTAAGAAATTCTGCAAGCCATGGTATAGAAAGCCGGGAGGAAAGGCAGGGACTTGGAAAAGGACGTGGGACCATAAGTCTCAACGCCTACCAGGAAGGGGGGCAAATCATTATTGAGGTCTCCGATAATGGCCGTGGAATTTCCCTCGACAAGGTACGGGCTAAGGCTGTCAGAGCAGGACTGATAGAAGACCGGCAATCCGGTATTGACGACAAGGATTTGATAGATCTTATCTTTTCAGCTGGCTTCAGCACCAGGGAGGAAGCAGATTCTGTCTCAGGAAGAGGGGTTGGCCTTGATGTTGTACGCGAGTCTATATCATCTCTACAGGGAACAGTTGACGTGGAGACGGCAGAGGGAAAAGGGGCTTTATTCCGCATGGTACTTCCTCTTACCCAAGCCATCGTCAAGTCTCTTGTCCTGGAAGAGGGAGGAAGGCGCATTGCTCTGCCTGCAGCCTCTGTAGAAAAGGTCATCATCCTTCCAGTGAATGACATAAGAGAAAAAATCAGCAACGATGAAGGAAGGGTTCTTATTAAGCTTAAAGAAGAGGGCGGTACATTTCAATGTGTCGATTTTTCTCGACTTTTTGGCAGTAAGAGTGTTAATAAAAAGAGGTGCATCGTTCTTGCAAAGGCCGGGTTTGATAAAAAAATTGCCCTGCTGATAGATAATGCCGTAGAGAGGCTGGCTCTGGTTGTCCAGCCTCTAGATGCCTTTGCCGCAAATCGTTACTTTTCGAGTGCGGCCATTGTAAAAGAAAATCTGGTACTTATGTTGAATCTTCCTAACCTGCTTGTGCAGAAATAAAGGTGCCTGTTTTATAATTGTCTAAAAAGGAGAGGCTTTCTTATGAGTGATAACAAAAAGGTACTGGCTCTTGATGACCAGAAATCGATGCAGAACATACTGACCTTTGCCTTAAAAAAGGATTTTGACCTTACAGTGGTAGCTAAGGCTCAAGATGCTATCGACAAGGCAAGGACAGAAAGTTTTGATTTTGTTCTTCTAGATATAACCCTTGATGGTGACAGCATTGACGGGATAGGGGTGGCCCTTGAGATACAGGATGCAGGCATAGCTACGCCTCTTGCCTTTCTTACATCTCTTACCCCGGACACATTATCTAACGATCAAAAAGACAGGGTTGCTAAGCTTAAAAACATAAAGTTTTACCAGTCAAAGCCTATAGCCCCTCTTGATCTTATAGGCAAGATCCGCGAAGCTTTAGATTAGCGGAGGATTTTTTTGCCTCCTCTTAAAATCATTGCTTTTATGGTGAATGACAGGCACTTTGCTTTGCCTTCCAGGCAGGTAAAGGAGATTATTGAGTCGGATCAGGACGTTAAACCTCTCTTCTATGGCGGTGACCTTTTAAAGGGCCTTGTTAACTACAGCGGCGATCTCATATCTGTCTTAAATCTTCCTCTACTATTGGATATCCCGGGGCCGGTAAAGTGCCCTACTATTCTAGTATGCAGGGATAAAGAATCAGGGCTTTCAGTCGCCATTACTGTTTCTGAGATACTGGGGATAGAAAGGGTCGGTGTTGGCAGGCTTGAATTAATATCCGACAGTAAAGACAGCTACATAAAGGGATTTATCAAGCCTGGAAGGAACGACAAGGGGAGTAGTATGGCACTTATTGATTTAGAGAAGATTGCCGAAATGGGCCTTGAACATATAAAAGAAGATAATGGATTTAGTATATGATGAAAAATAATAATTGTGCAAAAAAGCGGGGTGTCTATGTTTAAGGGCAGGTTTAATCTGGAGATGATGGTACGTAATTTTTACTTCTTTACCATCGTCGCTGTCTTGATAGGTGGGATCACCTATTTTTCAGTGAACAGTATGTGGAAAAGTGTTTCAGGCATCAAAGAGGTCTCCCTTCCGCTACTCAAAGCGCAGCATGAGATGGCTATACACCTGGATAATTTAGAACTCAAACTGGAAAGATTGGCACATGTTGACACTGAGGCAGAGAAAAAGGAATTACTGGCCGACCTTAACCGGGATATGCCATTGTTCACTAAGTCACTGGAAAGTGCCGCCGGACTTCCTCTAAATAGTAATCTCAGGACTTTTGTGGCGAAAGTGGGTAAGAATGCTCGGGCCCTGCCGCAGTTTTTTGAACCTGCCCCTATTGACAGCTCTGTTATAAAAGCTGTTGCCTCCACAAAAAAAGAAGTCAATGATATGGGCAATTTTTTAATTGGTTTCGCAGGGGAGGAATTTTCCTATTCAGAAGTGGCTTACGGGACCGCGATCAGGATAATAATTTTCCTGACCTCCGGCGCGATAGTCGGGATGCTGCTTCTTGGCTTTGTCTTATCAAAAGCAGTGGGGCAGCCGGTCTCTCAGGTTACGGGCAGACTCACCCATGACGCCGACAATATAGAGGTGGTTTCAACTGAGATAAGCGATGGAATAAAAAAGCAGACAGGAGTTGTTCAGGTAGCGGTTTCAGACCTTGATATAATGATCAAGGAGATAATAGAGCAGAAGATACTTCCCAGTGTTGGAAAACAAACCGATATATCTGCCAGCTTTTCAGATTTTCTGAGGCACTTTGTTGAAAGGACTTCTGCCGAGATAGCAATGGGAACTATGTCTATATCCCAGCAGGCTGTTGATGCCAGGGAAAGCATCGGAGAACTGGTCGCTGAAGTGGCACTTGTAGAAGAAAATATACGGCAGCATGAAAAGGCCGTCGGAGATATGGTGGAGGCGCTTAAGTCTATTGTCGAAGCTAACAGAACAATTAAGGTAAAGGCTTCCAGTTCGACAGAGGCCGCTAAGATGGCCACCACTAAGGCCGTTTCCGGGCAGGAAATGATAGAGCGTATTTCCACTCAGTTAAAGGAAATAAAAAATTCGTCGGAAGGGGTCCGGGACATAATCGAGTCACTGGCTACTGTTACTGAAAGCATAAAAATACTTGCCCTTAACATGTCTTTGAAGGTCGAGGATGTTAAAGACGATACAGGAAAGACCTACGGGTTTGAGGCTATGTCTGCCAAGGTGCAGGGGCTGGCCGAAGAAGTAGAGGATCTTTTATCCCGTTCAAGGAGCATGATGATCCCAACCATCGAGGGTATTGCAAAGACCAGCAGTGCATCGGCCCAGGCAATGGATGTAATAGGAGAGGCAACTCTTGCCATCAAGGGGGCCGATGAAGAGAGCAAAGCCATTGCCGAGATGATAGGAAAACAGGCCCATGATATTGACAGGGTAGAGCTGGAGGCGGAAAATCTCCGTACGCTTACACAAAAAACTACGGAAGCCATAGGGGCACAGGGGGCCTTGGCGAAGGACGTTGATGAAATGCTTAAGGATTCGGAAATGCTTATAGAGACCGTCAGTGCCCAAACAGAAGAGTCTGTAACGGGTGCCAGAAAGGTCAATAAGATGATGGATGATATGGAGCAAACTGTTAACAGCATAAAAGAGGGTACAGCGCTGCTTACAGATAAAAGTACGGGTATCGCCGATATGTTCAGTATAATCCGTGACCTTGCAGAAAAGAATAAGCAGGGTGCGGAGCAGCTAGATGCCGCAAAACGATCTGTCCGCGAGGTCAGCAGGCAGCTATCAATGGTCGTTAAAGGGGCAAGTGCCAGCTAGTTGCCCCTGTAAGCCCTTGCAAGGTATTCCACTGTGTGCATAACAGGCCTTTCCTCGCCATAGTGGTGCATTGCATCTGTCATATGTATCTTGCATGCCGGGCAGCCTGTAGCCACCGTTTCAGCACCGGAACCAGTAATCGCTCTGATCTTTTTGTCCGCAATATCTATGCTCATTGCGTAGTCTTGGACTGACACCTCTCCGCCAAAGCCGCAGCAGTGGCATGGATTTGACATCTCTATAAATTCAAGGCCCGGGATGGCATTCAGTATGTCTCTCGGTTCATCTTTTATCCCCTGGCCACGGCTGAGATGACAGGGGTCGTGCCATGTAACTTTTTCTTTTACCTCTCCAATGCCGTTTTTAAACTCTGTATGATTTGCAAGGTATTGATGTATGTCCATTGTCTTCTTGGCAAGCCTTTTGGCCTCTTTGTCATCAATCCATTTAGTGTAGTTTTGCAGCGTTGATCCGCAGGTAGCACAGCAGGTTACAATGGCATCTGCCTCTGCTGATGTAAGTTGTTCTATGTTTTTCCTTGCCAGTTTTTCCGCGGTTGCCCGATCTCCCTTGGAAAGAAAAGGTATGCCGCAGCAATGTTCGTCTTTCATTACAATGACTTCAATATTGTTGTGATTCAAGACCTCGAGGACGGCCTCCCCGATATGCTGGTGCATCATATTTGTTGCACAGCCCACATAAAATATTACCCTTCCCCTTTTTTCTTTGACCCTGTGTATTCCTCCAGCCCTTGAGTTGAATGGTCTTCCACTTATGTGGGGGACAAGGCGTTTTTTACCTTTGTATTTCAGTGCCTTAGGTAGAGGGAAAAAAACAGGCAGAGGGTCGTAGAAAATCTTTTTAAGCCCCCCCATAATTCTCATCAGACCCTTTTGCAATGAAGGCCGAAGCGCTATTATGCCGGGGAGTGTGCCAGTAAAAGGCTTGCAGCCCATGTTCAGGGCAATATCAGCCTTGGCGGCATAGATTATCTCATCGACGGGTACAGCGCTTGGGCAGGCTGAAACACAGGCCTTGCAGTCAAGGCAGCTATTTATCCTTCTTGAAAACCCTTTGCTGAGTTCAAGCCTTCCCTCGATGACCGCCTCTACAAGGGCCATACGCCCCCTTGCCAGCATAGACTCGTCCCCGGTGGCTTCAAAGGTGGGGCAACTTGGCTGGCATCCGCCGCATTTTACGCAGAGGGAGACGTCATTTTTATACTGTTCGAGGTAGTTTAATAGCATTTGTCTTTAAGAATAGTTTAGGCCAGAAGGGTTTTTCTCCCTTGTTGAGCTTGGGGATACCGGCCCGTAAATAATTATTGTTAAATTCTTTGTTCTGAACCTCCATTATACCATAGCGTGATATATGGGAACAAATTCAAATCCAGGCATACAGATAGGGTTTTCATCTCCCTGTGAAATCCGTTATAATAGGGGATTCAAATAAGAGGAGAATACCATGGACAAGATAGACGGCAATATGACTATCAACGATGTGATAAAGGCCTACCCATCGACACTGTCTACATTCAACACATTCGGCATTGATTCCTGTTGCGGTGGGGCCAATACGCTCGCAAAGGCTTGCCAGGAAAAGGGTGTCGATCTTGCCGCCTTTCTCAGAGCCCTCAATGAAGCAGCAGCTTAAAAGGGAGACTTTAAACTGAAGCCTCTACAAGATAAACACGGCAGACTTATAACCTACATGCGAATATCGGTAACGGACAGGTGCAACATGCGTTGTACCTACTGCGTGCCGAAGGAGGGTTTTAACTCCCTGCCTCATGAGGACATCCTTTCCTACGAGGAGATATTGAGGGTCGTCACCCTCGCCAGCGAGGTGGGCGTAAACAAGTTCAGGATAACCGGCGGAGAGCCGCTTGTCCGGCGCGGCGTTATAGATCTTACTTCCAAGATCAACGCCATCGATGGCGTTGAGACGACCTTTACCACAAACGGCCTGCTACTTGAGGATATGGCGGAGGAGCTTAAGTCTGCCGGCGTGAGGAGGCTCAATATCAGCCTTGACTCACTAAACCCCAAGCGCTTTGCTGATATCACAAGGATAGATAAGCTCGACAAGGTCTTAAGGGGTATTGAAAAGGCCCATAGTCTCGGATTTACCCCCCTGAAGCTCAACATCGTAATCATGAAGGGCGTTAATGATGACGAGATAGAAGAATTTGTAAACCTCACAAAAAATAGAAACTACCACGTTCGCTTTATAGAGTTCATGCCCATGAAGGCAAACGGCTGGGACAGGTCGAAGTTTATTGCGGCAGATGAGGTAGAGACAATGGTGGAAAAGCTTTTCAATATCCTTCCTGACAGCTCTGATCCCAAGGGCTCGCCATCACGCAACTACACCATAGACGGGCACCTCGGCAAGATAGGCTTTATCTCTCCCGTATCGAGACACTTCTGCGATTCCTGCAATCGCATCCGTCTCACCTCGGATGGCCACATCCGCTCCTGCCTGCTCCGCAAGGGAGAGATCGATATGCGTCCTGCCTTGAGAGGAGGGGCCGGTGATGACGAGGTACGTGAGCTGATAAGGGAGGCTGTTTTGCTGAAGCCTTCCGGTCATGAGATGGACAATGTCAATCTGGATAGTCACGACACCCACCGTTCTATGACGCAGATCGGCGGGTAGTTCTTTTTTCCTGTAATCCTTAAAATTAATAGACTTCGACTAGAAAGCAGTAAGTTTTCAGCGAATACTATGAAAATTGCAAGCGAGTCTTCTGCCTTATATTATTGAAAATGATTGCAAAATGTCAGTAAATATCTACTCCGTAATGGGGAACTGAAATTATTTGGCAGGCAATGTAAAGCCAACCGATGTTCCACTGCCTTCCTTGCTCTCTATGAAAAAAGTTCCCCCCATTGATGTGACAAGGTGTTTAACTATGGCAAGCCCGAGGCCTGTCCCTCCCAGCTCCCTTGATCTTGCATGGTCGACCCTGTAGAACCTTTCACCCAGCCTGTGCAGACTTTTTTCAGGAATACCGATGCCTGTATCGGAGACCAATACTTCCAGCATATTTTTGACTTTATCAGCAGAAATCGTCACGGAGCCCTTCTCGGTAAATTTAAGGGCATTATCCACAAGGTTAAGAAGTACCTGTTCAAGTCTGTCCCTATCGGCCTTTACAATCACGCCTTTGCTTATATTCAGCTTTAATTTCAGGCCCTTCTTATTAGCTTTTTGTGTCAGTGTGGAGATTACGAAACTTGCTGGATCGAGCAAGTCAATCGCTTGTATATCAAACTTGATCCTTCCAAGCTCTATATTTGAAAGTGTGAGGAGGTCGTCAACGAGCCTTGAAAGTCTTTCCGAATTCTTCTTAATAGTATCTGCAAATTTAAGGGCATTTTCCTTGTCATCAATACCCCCTTCCACCAAGGTCTCCGCAAAACCCCGGATGGAGGTAAGAGGGGTCTTTAGTTCATGGGAAAGGTTCACCACAAAATCCTTTCTCATCACCTCAAGTTGTTTAAGTTGAGTGACATCGTGAAGCACTATGACAGAACCAGACATTTTCATGTTTCGTATCAGCGGAGAAATAGTCACATGTTGAATCATCTTTTCGGGTCCTGAAATTGTAAGCTCTCCATTTATAGTGCTCCAATTTCCACTACTCTTTTCAAGCAAACTCAAAAAATCAGGATCTCTCGATATATCAGAAACTCTTTTCCCAGTAAGCGCACTAGCGAATATCGTATTTGCCCTTTTGTTGGCAAGGCTTATATCCCCTTTGCTGTCGATCACGATAACCCCTTCGCCCATACTGGAAAGAACAGCATCCCCTTTCTCTTTTTCTTCTCCAAGTCTCCCGGTAAAGTCCCTCACCTCCTCTGACATCCGGACAAAAGCGGTTTCAAGCTTTCCGATCTCATCGTTTGATAAAGAAATAAGCGACCGGTCAAAATTACCATGACCAACCCTTTCCGTCATGGCAATCATATTTTTCAGTCGCCTTTTGAGTTTGCCGGAAAATATCAGAGCTGGTATAGCTGCTATTGTAAGAGAGAAAATCACAACTAAGCCAAGGGAGAGGAAGGTGCCGGGAAAGAGTTTGTTTGCAACGATGAATGTTGTAATAGAAAGGATTATTGCAAGGACATATGAGACAAAAAATCTGGCGGCAAGGTTCCCGGTCAAAAGTCTTCCCCTTTTTTATCAGGAGAGAAGCGGTATCCAACCCCCCTGACAGTCTTGATGAGGGCCCCCTCCGGTTCGATTTTCTCTCTCAAGCGGCGGACGTGAACATCAACGGTCCTTGGTTCAACGTAGGCATCATCCCCCCACACTCTGTCCAGAAGCTGGTCCCTGCTGTAGACTCTGTCCAGGTGAGTAACAAAGAATTTGAGCAGTCTGAATTCCAGGGGGCTCAGCGTGACCTTTTTATCCTTTACATTGACCTCATGCGTTGACATGTCAATACTTAGAGAACCAAAAGAATAACTATCTTTTGTTGCCCCCTCACTTTTTGCGCGTCTCAGCAAGGCCTTAAGCCTTGCGACAATCTCTCTTACACTGAAGGGCTTAGTTACATAGTCATCGGCACCCATTTCAAGGCCTATGACCTTGTCAAGCTCTTCACCCTTTGCGGTAAGCATTAGTATGGGGATGGCTGCCGTCTTCGGGTCACTCCTCAAAATTCTGCAAAGTGCAAGGCCGTCAATTTCAGGAAGCATAAGGTCGAGTATGATCAAGTCCGGATTTGAGCTATCCACTAATTCTTTCCCTTTAAGGCCATCCTTGGCGGTGAGAATAGAATAACCTTCTCTTTTAAGGTTGTAAGAGAGGAGGTCGAGGATATCCTGCTCATCATCTATGATTAAGATTTTTGACATATTTTGTCTCGCAAAGGCGCAAAGATCGCTAAATTTAAGAACAAAGAATAATAATTTAGACAGCTCTTCGCTATATATTTAAAAAATCTGCGTCCTTGGCGGCTTGGGGAGAAATGATCCTCTCAAGTTTTTGTATCGTCAAGATCAAAGATTATTTACTATCCGCGTAATGCCGTCTTTAATAAGGTTCTCATTAAAATTAACCAGCAACCCCAGCTTATGTCCGGATAGTTTAAGATAAGTTAAAAGCTGTTTCTTATGAACAGGCAAGACTTTCTCAACAGACTTCAATTCAACAATTACTTTATCTTCAATAATGATATCTGCCCTGAACCCGGCATCCAGCCTAATAGCTTCATATATTACAGGCACTTCCACCTGCCTTCGACACTCAAGATTAAACTTATTTAACTCATAAAACAATACTTCCTCATAAACGGACTCTAACAAGCCGGGACCTAATGCTTTATGAAGCTTGAAACAGCAATCAACAATAATTCTGGATAACTCATTTTCAGTCATAGTAAACTTTGCGACCTTTGCGCCTTTGCGAGAGGCTAAAAACTACTCATCGAGCGCCATGTGGCGTATCACCTTACCTTTTACCATAAAGATTACCAATTCTGCAATGTTAGTCGCATGATCGCCGATCCTTTCCAGGTATTTGGATATAAATAGCACCTTCATCGCCCTCGATATGGTTTGTGGATCTTCACTCATAAAAGTGAGGAGCTCCCTGAATATCTGGGCATTCAGATTGTCAACAAAATCATCGTCGGCCAGTATCTTTGACGCAAGTTTCACATCTCCATTAACAAATGCGTCCAGGCTGCCTTTAAGCATCTTCTGTGACGCTTCTGCCATCCTCGGCAGGTCGATAAATGCTTTAAGTGGCGGTTCCCTGTTGAGTTCTACCGCCCTCTCAGAAATGTTCACCGCTTCATCCCCCACCCTTTCCAGGTCGGTAATGATCTTCATAGCCGTTGTGATGAGGCGAAGATCTGAGGCCGCCGGCTGTCTTGTTGCAAGCACCTTGAGACAGAGTTCATCTATCTCCACCTCAAGACCGTTGATGACATGGTCCCTCTGTATGATTTTCTCGGCAAGCGGGCTGTCCCTTTCAGTCAGCGCCTTTATGGCGTCGGCGATCTGGCTCTCGACAATTCCGCCAAGCCTTATAACCTTTTCCTTGATCTGTTTCAGTTCTTCTTCAAACTGTTTGACAATATGAGTATTTGGCATAATCACTCCTTATTATAGAATAGCTACAGTTCCCGGTTGTTAAATTTTTGACAACAGTCTCTTTAGTTTCGATTCTATCAGGTCCCGAACCTTTCCAAACTCTTCCGGTTCCATATGTTTCGGATCCGGTATTCCCCAGTCGTCACGCTTTTTAGCCCTGACCATTGGACACTCATCTCCGCATCCCATGGTTATGGCGTAGTCATATTCCAAGGCAGGTATCTCATCCAAGCCCAGAGACTGATGTGCTGAGAGGTCATATCCAATCTCCCCCATAGATGCAATCGCTTTAGGGTTGACCACACCGGAGGGACTTGAGCCAGCGCTGAAGCTCAGAACATCCCTGCCACCATGAATATTTGCAAAGGCCTCTGCCATCTGGCTTCTACATGAGTTCTCCACGCAGACAAAAAGGATCTTCTTCTTTTCAGAGCTCATAGGCAGCCCGCTTTTTCCATATCAGAGCAACACCCTTCCTCTTTAATGCAACGGCATCCAGGAACTGCAATGATAGCCCCGATAACAGGTGCTGCCAGGTAGATCCAGAGGCTATCCAGATGGCCCGAAACCAGCGCCGGTGCGAGAGATCTGGCCGGGTTCATAGATGCACCTGATACGGGGCCGGCAAAGAGCGCCTCCAAAGCGACAACGGCACCGATTGCAGAGCCGGCCATGATTCCCTTCTCTTTTGCACCCGTTGCCACATTCAGGATAACAAACATAAGGAAGAAGGTAAGAATAATTTCCATTACAAAAGATTGTCCTTCACTGCCGACAGGGATCGTTGCACCCAGAGTCTCATGGCCGGGAAATAAAAACTTGAGGATTACGCTCGCTGCAAGGGCCCCTCCCACTTGACTGGCAAGATATGGGAGGACCTGCCTCCCGGGGAAGAGCCGCGCAGCCCAGAAAGCGACTGTTACAGCCGGATTGAAGTGCGCTCCCGATATATCCCCCACTGCGTATATCATAGACATGATAATCAGCCCGAAAGTCAAGGCGATCCCGACATGGGTCACTAGACCACCCGTTACATCATTGACTATGATTGCAGCGGTCCCGGCAAAGACCAGTGCAAAGGTGCCGATAAATTCTGCAACACAGGATCTCACTTATCCGAACCTCCCAGTAATGTAATCTTCCGTCAGTTTATGACCCGGCATTGTAAATATTTTTTCCGTCTCATCGCATTCTATCAGTTTGCCGAGATGAAAAAAAGCGGTGCGTTTGGAGACGCGGGCCGCCTGCTGCATGGAATGGGTGACTATAACAATGGAATATTGACTCCCCAATTCGTGGATAAGCTCCTCGATCCGTGCAGTGGCGATCGGGTCAAGGGCGGAGCACGGCTCATCCATCAGGATAATATTGGGCTGAACGGCAATTGCGCGGGCTATACACAACCTCTGCTGCTGTCCTCCGGAAAGTGCCGTGCCGATATGATTCAGATTGTCCTTCACCTCTTTCCATAGCCCCGCCTTCTCAAGGCTGCTCTGCACAATCTCGTCCAGCTCATCCTTGGTCCGGGCTATCCCATGGATTTTCGGCCCGTAAGCGACGTTATTATATATAGATTTAGGGAATGGATTCGGTTTCTGAAAGACCATCCCAACCCTTGCGCGAAGTTCTACGGTATCGACGCCTGGATGATAGATCTCCTCGCCGTCAATAGTGACGCTCCCCCTGGTTGAGCATATGGGGATCGTATCGTTCATCCTGTTTATCGCCCTTATGAAGGTAGATTTGCCGCAGCCGGAAGGGCCTATGAAGGCCGTCACCTCATTTGAACCGATATCGACGCTTACCTTCTTGATCGCCTGTTTCTCAGCGTAGAATATATCCACATCCCGGCACTTGATCTTCGCCTCGCCATCCTTAAGAAATGGTTTGCCTGTCGTTTCCGTTGATTCACTTTCGGGCATTATTAAAACTCCTTAAATTCTCATTTGGCCCCCTCTCCCCTAGCGGGAGAGGGTTGGGGTGAGGGGGA